>DASTAC010000133.1:0-47493 GCA_035713045.1 Steroidobacteraceae bacterium | reverse complement strand
TGTAGGGACCGGCCTCGTCGACGCCGATGTAGCGGGCCTGCGCCTCCGTGAGGGTCGTGAGCTCGGCATCGAACTTCGTGAGCTGCAGCCGGGCGACCTTCTCGTCGAGGCGCTTCGGCAAAACATACACGCCAACGGGGTACTTGCCCGGGTTGCCGTAAAGCTCGATCTGCGCGAGGGTCTGGTTGGCGAAACTCGAGCTCATCACGTAGCTCGGATGACCGGTTGCACAGCCGAGGTTCACGAGCCGCCCCTCGGCCAGCAGGATGATCCGCCGGCCGTCGGAAAAGATCACGTGGTCGACCTGCGGCTTGATGTTCTCCCACGTGTAGCGCTTGAGGCTGGCGACGTCTATCTCGTTGTCGAAGTGGCCGATGTTGCACACGATGGCGTTGTGCTTCATCCGCTGCATGTGCTCGTGCGTGATGACGTGGAAATTCCCCGTCGCGGTCACGAACATGTCGGCCTTGTCGGCCGCATAGTCCATCGTGACCACGCGATAGCCTTCCATCGCCGCCTGCAGCGCGCAGATCGGGTCGATCTCCGTCACCCAGACCTGGGCGGAGAGGGCCTTGAGCGCCTGCGCGCAGCCCTTGCCCACGTCCCCGTAGCCACACACCACGGCGATCTTCCCCGCCACCATGACATCGGTGGCCCGCTTGATGCCATCGACCAGCGACTCGCGGCAGCCGTAGAGATTGTCGAACTTGCTCTTGGTGACGGAGTCGTTGACGTTGATGGCCGGGAAGGCGAGCGTGCCCTCCTTCGCCATCTGGTACAGTCGCTTCACGCCCGTCGTCGTCTCCTCGGTCACGCCCTTGATGTGGCCGATCCTGCTGGAATACCACTTGGGGTCGGTCTTCAGCTTCGCCCGGATGGCCGCGTAGAGCGCCTCCTCCTCCTCGCTCTCGGGCTTCGCGATCGCAGACGGATCGCTCTCCGCGCGCGCGCCCAGATGCATCAGCAGCGTCGCATCGCCGCCGTCATCGAGGATCATGTTGGTGTAGCCGCCGTCCGGCCAGTCGAAGATGCGGTGGGTATAATCCCAGTAGTCGGCCAGCGACTCGCCCTTCCAGGCGAAGACCGGCGTACCGGCGGCGGCTATGGCCGCGGCTGCATGATCCTGGGTGGAGAAGATGTTGCACGAGGCCCAGCGCACGCGGGCCCCGAGCGCCTGCAGCGTCTCGATCAGCACCGCGGTCTGGATCGTCATGTGCAGGGAGCCGGTGATGCGCGCGCCGGCCAGGGGCTGCGACGGCGCATACTCCTCGCGGATGGCCATCAGGCCCGGCATTTCCGTCTCGGCAATCAGGATTTCCTTGCGGCCCCACGGGGCGAGCGCAAGGTCGGCGACCTTGCAGTCCTGGGGAGCGGCGGCGGATTTGAGTGTGGCGTTCATGGGGTCGGGTACTCCAATGACTTGGGTGAGCGCCGTGGGGTGGATCGCGCGCGCCTCTGAGCCTGGCAGCCGGCGGGAGCCGATGCCCCCGGCAAGTCTGTCGCAACGCTCCTCAGAGACGCCGCACCGCCGCACTGCTGCGGCGGCTGGATGCGTCTGGCGCCGGCGGCGCGGCGCTGGCTGCGCCGCCCGCCCGACACGGTTCAGGCCGCCTTGGCGCTCTTCGCGTCGGTGGCGAGCGCCGCCGCCCGGTCGGTCCGCTCCCAGCTGAACTCGGCCTCGGTGCGGCCGAAGTGACCGTAGGAGGCGGTCTTCTGGTAGATCGGACGCGCCAGGTCGAGCATCTCGCGGATGCCGAAGGGCGTCAGGTCGAAGCTCTTGCGCACGAGCGCGGTGAGCTGCTCCCGGGACAGTCGGCTCGTGCCGAAGGTCTCGATCATGATGGAAGTCGGCTCGGCGACCCCGATGGCGTAGGAGACCTGCACCTCGCAGCGCTCCGCCAGGCCCGCCGCGACGATGTTCTTCGCCACATAGCGCGCCGCGTATGCTGCGGATCGGTCGACCTTGGAGGGGTCCTTGCCGGAGAAGGCCCCGCCGCCGTGACGGGCGTAGCCGCCATAGGTGTCCACGATGATCTTGCGGCCAGTGAGGCCGCAATCGCCGACCGGACCGCCGACGACGAACCGGCCCGTGGGGTTGATGTGGTACTTGGTGCGCTTGTCGACCCATTTGGCGGGAAGGATGGGCTTCAGGATCTCCTCCATCACGGCCTCGCGCAGCGTCCGGGTGGACACGTCGGGGCTGTGCTGGGTCGAGAGCACCACGGCCTCGAGGCCGACCGGACGGTCGTTCTCGTACCGAAGCGTGACTTGGCTCTTGGCATCCGGGCGCAGCCACGAGAGCTTGCCCGACTTCCTCACCTGGGCCTGGCGCTTGACCAGGCGGTGGGCCAGCGTGATCGGCGCCGGCATGAGGACGTCCGTCTCGTTGGTCGCATAGCCGAACATCATGCCCTGGTCGCCGGCCCCCTGCTTGCGCTCATCCTTGCGATCGACCCCCTGGGCAATGTCGGGGGACTGCTTGCCGATGATGTTGACCACGCCGCAGCTGGCCCCATCGAAGCCCATGTCGGAGGAGTTGTAACCGATGTCGAGCACCGTCTTGCGCACGAGCGCCTCGACATCGACCCACGCGCTCGTCGTCACCTCGCCGGCGACGATGACGACACCCGTCTTGACCAGAGTCTCGCAGGCCACACGACCGCGAGGGTCCTCTTTGAGGATGGCGTCCAGCACGGCGTCCGAGATTTGATCGGCCACCTTGTCGGGATGCCCCTCTGAGACCGACTCGGAGGTGAAGAGATAGTCGTTGGCCATGTATCCGGTTCCTAGGTTTTGAATGAAGTGAAAACCGCGCGCAGCGCCCGTGCGATCAGGGACGCGACGTGAGCGCCGCCTTGGCGGCAGCCGCATCTCCGAAGCTTTCCGCCAGGCGACGCTCGATCTGCTCGAGCGTCGCCTGGTGATTCTGGGTGCCCCGCGACTCGATCTTCAGCGCGCCCATCACGGCCGCGATCCGGCCGCAGGTCTCGTAATCGAGGTCGCGCATCAGCCCGTACAGCAGGCCCGCCCGATAGGCATCGCCGCAGCCGGTGGGGTCGACCACGGCGGCGGTCCTGGCGCAGGGGATCTCGAACTGCCCGTCCTCGGTGTAGATGACCGAGCCTTTGTGCCCGCGCGTCACGATCAGCGCCTGCACGCGCTCCGTCAGGTCGCGCACGGTCCACCCGGTCTTCTGCTGCAGCAGCTGCCATTCGTAATCGTTGACCGCCACCCAGTTGGCCTGGTCGATGAAGTTATCGAGGTCCGCGGCATCGAACATGGGCAGTCCCTGCCCCGGGTCGAAAATGAAGGGAATGCTCAGGTCGGCGAACTGTTCCGAGTGCTCGACCATGCCCTGGCGCCCATCGGGAGCTACGATTCCGATGACGATGTCCTCGGCGTCCTGCACCCTGTTGAGGTGCGCGTGCTGCATGGCGCCGGGGTGGAAGGCGGTGAGCTGGTTGTCCTCGAGATCCGTCGTGACGAACGCCTGGGCCGTGAGCTCCGAGTCGATGACCTGCATGTGCTCCGTCGGCAGGCCCAGGCGCCGCATCCAGTCGAGGTACGGCGCGAAATCGCGCCCCACGGTGGCCATCGGCACCGGCAGGTCGCCGAGCAGGTGCAGGTTGTAGGCGATGTTGCCGGCGCAGCCGCCGAATTCCCGGCGCAGCTGCGGCACCAGGAAGGACACGTTGAGGATGTGGATCTGCTCAGGGAGGATGTGCTCGCGGAAGCGGCCTTGGAACACCATCAGGGTGTCGAATGCCGCCGACCCGCAGATCAGCGCCCTGGACGGCCGCTCATTCATGGAATTCCGGGGGTAAGTGCCTCATAAGAGCGGCCAATGATAATTTTTGTTGTGCCCGGTGGCTATAGCGGCCCGGGAGGGGCGGCTGTTGGGCCTTCGGCGGCCGCCAGCAGCGCCACCCCGCGCAGCGCCAGGTCGCTGAGCCCCGCGCCCTGCCTCTCCTCGTAATACGTGATGATCTGGCGCCGCATGCGCGGCTCCCAGAAGCGCTTGAGGTGTCCCGCGACATCCTTCGCCGCCTGCTCCGTATCCGGTTCCGCGGCGAAATAGGCGCTGATCTCGTTGGTCATCTTGATGAGAAGATCGATGTTCATTGGGGCTCCAGGCGCCAGGGATGCGTATAGACCACGTGCTGGTGCTCTCGCGCGAAGGCCACCAGGGTCACGCCGGCGCGCTCCGCCAATCGCACCGCGAAGGCGGTCGGCGCCGAGAAGGCCACGACGAGCGCCACGCCCACCGCGGCGCTTTTCTGCACCATCTCGAAGCTGGCGCGGCTGGTGAGCAGCAGCGCGCCGGCCGCGGGATCGGCCCCGGCGCGCACCAGCGCGCCGATCGTCTTGTCGAGGGCGTTGTGTCGGCCGACGTCCTCTCTGACGAGCCGGATACCCTCTCCGGGAACGATCCAGCCCGCCGCATGTACGCTGCCGGTGCGGGCGTTGATCGGTTGCAGGGAGCCAAGCTGCGCAATGGCCTCGTGCAGCTCGGCGGCGCCGATGCGCACTCCGGCCCCGACAGGCTTCAGCTCCCGCACGGCCTGCGCCACCGTCTCCTCGCCGCAGAGGCCGCAGCCCGTGCGCCCTGTCAGGTTGCGCCTGCGGTGGATCAGGGCCGAGAAACGCTCCCAGGCCACGGTGATTCTGACCTCGGCGGACTCCTCACCCCGGAGCACCTCCACGCCCCGGATCTCACCGGGGCTCGCGACCAGGCCCTCGCTCACGGAGAAGCCGACCGCAAAGTCCTCCAGGTCGGCGGGCGTGGCGAGCATCACCGCATGCGGGACGCCGTGATAGACGAGCGCGACCGGCATCTCCTCCGCGACCACATCGCGCTCCCGCGTGACCGTGCCGCGGCGCCAGCGCTCCACGCAGAGCTCCGCGGTGACCGGACTCCCGGGAATGGCCTTGTCGGCAATCGGCACGCGCAGACTCTGCCCCGCGGCGCCGCCCTCAGGCGGGGGCGGGATCCTGCCTCCGCTGGCGTCGCGCCGGGTTCGGCGCCGCGCGCTCCTCGGCCGTGCGCTTGCGCCACGCGTCCTTCTGATTGACCAGCACCACCTCGACGGCCGTGACCTTGTACTCCGGACAGTTCGTCGCCCAGTCGGAGTTCTCCGTGGTGACGACGTTGGCGTTGGTCTCGGGGAAGTGGAAGGTGGTGTAGACGACGCCGGGCGCGATACGCTCCGTGACCTTGGCGCGCAGCACGGTCTCTCCCGCCCGGCTGGTGAGTCCCACCCAGTCCCCGTCGGCGATGCCGCGAACCTCCGCATCATGCGGATGGATCTCCAGCACATCCTCGGAGTGCCAGAGCACGTTCTCCGTGCGGCGCGTCTGCGCGCCCACGTTGTACTGCGTCAGGACCCGGCCGGTCGTGAGGATCAGCGGGAATCGGCTGGTCGAGCGCTCGCTGGTGGGCACGTACTCGGTGAGGCAGAACTTGCCTTTGCCGCGCACGAACTCGTGCACGTGCATGGTCGGCGTGCCCTCGGGCGCGGCGTCGTTGCAGGGCCATTGGATGCTGCCCAGGCGATCGAGCTTCTCGTAGGTCACTCCGGAGAAGGTCGGCGTCAGGCGCGCGATCTCCTCCATGATCTCGGAGGGATGCCGGTAGCTCATCGGATAGCCGAGGGCCTCGGACAGCAGCATGGTGACCTGCCAGTCCTCGTACCCCGCCTTCGGCGGCATGATCTTGCGCACGCGCGAGATGCGCCGCTCCGCGTTGGTGAAGGTGCCGTCCTTCTCGAGGAAGGAGGAGCCAGGCAGGAACACGTGCGCGAATCTCGCCGTCTCGTTCAGGAAGAGATCCTGCACGATGACGCAGTCCATGGAAGCCATGGCGCGCATGACGTGGTGCGTATTGGGATCGGACTGCACGAAATCCTCACCCTGCACGTAGATGCCGCGGAAGGTGCCGTCGAGCGCCGCCTCGAACATGTTCGTGATCCTGAGACCGGGCTCCGGCTGCAGCGTGACACCCCAGTTGCGCTCGAAGAGCTCGCGGACGGCCGGATCCGACACGTGCCGGTAACCGCTGAGCTCGTGCGGGAACGAGCCCATGTCGCAGGAGCCCTGCACGTTGTTCTGACCGCGCAGCGGATTGACGCCGACGCCTTCGCGGCCGAGGTTGCCGGTCGCCATGGCGAGATTGGCGAGCGCCATGACGGCGGTCGAGCCCTGGCTATGCTCGGTCACGCCGAGGCCGTAATAGATGGCCCCGTTCGGGCCGGCCGCATACAGCCGGGCCGCGCGGCGCACGAGGTCCGCGGGAACGCCGGTCACCGGCTCCATCGCCTCCGGCGAATTGCGCTCCGAGGCGACGAGCTCCTTCCACAGCTGATACGACTCCGGCTCACAGCGCTCGGCGACGTAGTCATCCTTCGTCAGCCCCTCCGTCACGATGACGTGAGCGATTGAGTTGAGAACCGCGACGTTGGTCCCCGGCATCAACTGCAGATGCACATCCGCTGTGACGTGCGGACTGCGCACGAGTCCGGTGGCGCGCGGATCGACCACGATGAGCTTCGCTCCCTGCCGCAGGCGCTGCTTCATCTGGGATCCGAAGACCGGATGGCCGTCGGTCGGGTTGGCGCCGACCACCATGATGACGTCGGCGTTCGCAACCGAGGTGAATGCCTGCGTCCCGGCGGACTCCCCGAGCGTGGACTTCAAGCCGTAGCCGGTCGGGGAATGGCACACCCGCGCGCAGGTATCGACGTTGTTGTTGCCGAAGGCGGCGCGCACGAGCTTCTGCACCAGGAAAGTCTCTTCGTTGGTGCAACGTGAGGAAGTGATGCCGCCGACCGAGTCGCGCCCGTACGTCGCCTGGATCCGCCGGATCTCACTCGCCGCGTAGCCGATCGCCTCCTCCCACGAGACCTCGCGCCAATCGTCGCGAATGGTCTTGCGCACCATGGGCTTGAGGACCCGGTCGGCGTGGGTGGCGTAGCCGAACGCGAAGCGGCCCTTGACGCACGCATGGCCGTGATTGGCGTGACCATCGCGATTCGGGACCATGCGCACGACCTCGGTCGCCGCGTCGTTGCCGCGCACTTCCGCCTTTAAGCTGCAGCCGACGCCGCAATAGGCGCAGGTCGTGGTGACGGCGCGCTCGGGCGCCCCCATCCGGATCACGGACTTCTCCATGAGCGCGGTCGTGGGACAGGCCTCTACGCAGGCGCCGCAGGAGACGCATTCGGACTCGAAGAACGGCTCATCCTGACTCGCCGCGATCTTCGAGGCGAGGCCCCGCCCCTGCACCGTCAGGGCGAAGGTGCCCTGGACTTCGTCGCAGGCGCGGACGCATCGCGAGCAGACGATGCACTGCTCGGGGTCGAAGGTGAAGTAGGGATTGCTCTCATCGCGCGCCATCGGCTCGCGCGCGCGGTTCGTGGCATATGAAGTCCCGGTCAGGCCCACTGTGCGGGCCACGTCCTGCAGCTCGCAACGCGTCCCGGCGGGATCGAGCGGATGCTCCGACAGGTACAGATCCAGCACGCCGCGGCGAAGCTGCGTGAGCTTCTCCGAGCGCGTGCGGACCTTCATGCCGGGCGCCACGAGGGTGGTGCAGGAGGCCGGGTAGCCCTTGCGCCCCTCGATCTCCACGAGGCACATGCGGCAGGAGCCGAAGGCCTTCAGGGTGTCCGTGGCGCAGAGCTTCGGCACGGTGGCCTCGGCCAGCGCCGCCGCGCGCATGACGGATGTGCCGGCCGGCACCGTGACGGACCTGCCGTCGACCTCCACCGTGACGGGCTCGCCCGCCTCGGCAGGCGCCGGAGTCCCGAGATCCTCGTAGTCAATCGCAAACATGGCAGACTCTCTTCATGCGCTGAGCGCAGGACTGACGGGGTTCCGGGGGAACCCCGACGGAAGGAATGCACGGCTCACTGCCGCACCCTTGCGGTGAAGTCACCGCGAAAGTGACGCAACGCGCTCTGCACCGGGAATGGTGCCATGCCACCCAGGCCGCAGAGGGAGCCCTGCACCATGAGCTCGCACAGCTCCTCGAGCCTGTGCACGTTGCTCTCCGTCTCCCGCCCCTCGATGATCCGGTCGAGGACCTCCATGCCCCGCGTCGAGCCGATCCGGCAGGGTGTGCACTTGCCGCAGGACTCGATCGCGCAGAACTCCATCGCATAGCGCGCCATGCGCGCCATGTCCACGGTGTCGTCGAAAGCGACGATACCGCCGTGGCCGAGGAGCGCGCCGATGCCGGCGAGGGCCTCGTAGTCCACCAGGGTGTCGAACTGCGAGGCCGGGATGTACGCACCGAGCGGACCGCCGACCTGCACCGCCCGCAGCGGCCGGCCGGAGGCAGAGCCGCCGCCGTAGTCATAGAGCAGCTCGCGCAGCGTCAGGCCGAACGCCCGCTCCACGAGGCCGCCGCGCCTGATGTTGCCGGCGAGCTGGATGGGCAGCGTGCCGCGCGATTTGCCCATGCCATACCCGGCGTAGTGCTGCGCTCCGCGGTGCAGAATGGCCGGCACGGTCGCGAGCGTGATGACGTTGTTGACGATGGTCGGCCGGCCGAAGAGGCCCTTGATGGCCGGCAGCGGCGGACGCACGCGGACCTCGCCTCGCTTGCCCTCCAGACTCTCCAGCATGGAGGTCTCTTCGCCGCAGATGTAGGCGCCGGCGCCCAGCCGGACCTCGAGATCGAAGCGCTTGCCGCTGCCCATCACGTCCGCGCCGAGATAGCGCGCCTGGTAGGCGGCGGCGATGGCATCGTTCAAGGCGCGGCGCGCGTGCGGATACTCCGCGCGAAGATAAATGTAGCCCTGCGTGGCGCCGACGGCGAGCCCGGCGATCGTCATGCCCTCGATGAGGCTGAGAGGATCGCCCTCCATCAGCATCCGGTCCGAGAACGTGCCCGAGTCGCCCTCGTCTGCGTTGCAGGTGACGTATTTCTGTCCGGCGGGCTGCTCGAGCACGGTCTTCCACTTGATGCCCGTCGGGAACGCCGCCCCTCCCCGGCCGCGCAGACCCGAGTCGAGGATGGTCTGGACCACGGCCTGCGGGCTCATGGCGAGCGCGCGCCGCAGTCCCTGATAGCCGCCGTGAATCACGTAATCGGCGACGCTCGCCGGATCGACGACACCGACTCGCACGAAGGTCAGACGCTGCTGGCTCGCAAGCCACGGAATCTGGTCGGTGAATCCCAGCGACAGGGGATGTGCGCCGCCGCTCAGGAAGTCGGCGTCGAACAGACCCGGGACATCCCCCACGGCCACGGGCCCATAGGCCATGCGCCCGCGCGCCGTCGCCACCTCCACCAGGGGCTCCAGCCAGTAGGCTCCCCGCGAGCCGTTGCGGATGAGCTGCAGCTCGAGCCCGCGGGCGGTGGCTTCGCGGGCGATCGCGTGCGCGATCTCCCCCGCGCCCAGCGAGAGAGCGCCGGCGTCACGGGGCACATACACGGTAAAGCTCATGCGGGGGAAATCACCTCTTGCGGTCGGCTTCGGAGAGCAGCGCATCCAGGCGCTCCGGAGTCACCCGGCCGTACAGCCTGTCGTCGATCATCACCGCGGGCGAGCATGCGCAGTTGCCCAGGCAATAGACCGGCTCGAGCGAGAACCGCCCGTCCGGCGTCGTCTGGTGGAAGTCTACTCCCAACCGCTGCCGGGCGTGCGCGGCCAGCGCCTCGCCGCCCACTGCCTGACACGATTCCGCCCGGCAGACGCTCACGGTGTGCGTGCCTGGCGCGGTGCTGCGGAAATAGTGATAGAACGAGACGACGCCGTGAACCTCGGCGCGGGAGAGGTTGAGCTCCGACGCGACGAGCGGCACGGCCGCCGGGGGCACGTAGCCAAGCTCCGCCTGGATCGCGTGCAGCACCTCGATCAGCGGCCCTGGCCGCCCCTTCAGGTCCGCTACGATCCGCCGGACCGTCTCACCATGCTCGAAAGCCAATGTCTCCATGCGTGAAGTATACGTCCTGCGTCGAGGCCGTCCCGTCTCTGGCCCGCAAGTCCTCCGGGGCCGCTGCCGAGTGTTCGATTTCCGGGACGCGGCGCTCGAGCGGCACGCGCGAATGGCTTGCCCGGAGCAATCCATGACGAACCGCGTGCGCCGCATGTCGGCCCCGGCGGAAGCGGGGGCGAACCAGGACGGGCAATGAATGAGAACGCCGTCACACGGCGAGCTGCCGCGCATGATGCCGGAGGTGGTCCTCCATGAAGCTCGAGATGAAATAATACGAGTGATCGTACCCCTCGTGCCGGCGCAGCGTGAGCCTGAGCCCTGACTTGCGGCAGGCCTCCTCCAGGAAGTGCGGATGGAGCTGCCCCTCCAGGAACTGGTCCGCGAGCCCCTGATCGACGAGGATCGGCGGCCGCCGGGCCCCATCCGTCACTTTGGCGGCCAGCTCCGAGGCATCATAGGCGGCCCACTGCCCCTCATCCGGTCCCAGATAGCCGCTGAATGCCTTCTGGCCCCACGGACAGCGGCGGGGCGCTGCGATGGGCGCGAACGCCGAGACCGACCGATAACGCGCCGGGTTGCGCAACGCGATCGTGAGCGCGCCGTGGCCCCCCATGGAGTGGCCGAAAATCCCCGTGCGCTCCCCGCGCGCCGGGAAATGCCCCTCGATGAGGGAGCGCAGCTCCTGGGTCACATAGGAGTACATGCGGTAATGACGCGACCAGGGCTCCGCGGTGGCGTCGAGATAGAACCCCGCGCCCACGCCGAAGTCCCAGGCGTCGCTGTCGCCCGGCAGCTTGACGCCGCGCGGGCTCGTATCCGGCGCCACGAGCATCAGCCCGAGCTCGGCGGCCACGCGCTGCGCGCCCGCCTTGATCATGAACGTCTCCTCCGTGCACGTGAGCCCGGCGAGATAGTAGAGCACCGGCACCGGTCCCGACTGCGCCTGCGGCGGCGTGAAGACGGCAAACCGCATGGCGCACGCCGTGCTCGCCGCCTCATGGCGATAGAAGCCGACCGTGCCGCCGAAGCAGCGATGCTGACTGATGACTTCGAAAGGCTGGCCGGCCATGGTGTCGCTCCTGTGAGATGCGTCTGTCGGCGATCACTTTATACCGTCCGCCGACGCCACTTTCATCTCTGCGGACGGGTCTCCCGGACCGGGAAGGCGCGGGGAGCCGGCACTGTCACGTGAGTGGAACAGGTTGGAACCGCCAGCGCTGCCGCTCTGCCACCCGCCGCCGAGCGCGCGGTAGAGCTGCACGAGATCGGCGGACACAGCCGTGGTGGCGTCCGCGAGCGCAAGCTCGTTCTGCTCCTCCGTGCGCTCCGCATCGAGCACGTCGATGAAGCTCGCAACCCCGCTCTCATAGCGCTGACGCGCCAGCAGACGGGCGTTCCGGCTGGCCTTCACGGCGGTTTCCAGCGCTGCGCGCCGGGCCTGATCCGAGCCGTACGCGGCCAGCGCATCCTCCACCTGGTTCAGCGCCGTGAGCACGGTCTGCGCGTAGATCACCGCCGCCTCCTTCGCCTGCAGCCGCCGCAAACGGACCGTTGCGCGGATCCGTCCTCCCTCGAAGATCGGCAGCTCGATGGCCGGCCCGAGAGTCGCGAAGCGGCTCGCCGCGGCGATGAGCTGTGACAGGCCTTCAGCCTGGTACCCCCCCGCGGCGGTGAGCGTCAGCTGCGGAAAATAATCGGAGACCGCGATGCCGATTTCCGCGGTGGCCGCGTGCAGGTTGGCCTCCGCCTCGCGGATATCCGGCCGGCGCCGCGCCAGCGCGGAGGGCAGTCCGATCGGAACGACGGGCGGCACCGGCGGCACCGGGCGCGCCTGCGCGAGCTCGGCCCGCAGCGCCTCCGGCGGCTTGGCCATGAGCTGACTGAGCTCGTTGATGTCCACCGTGATCACCCGGTCGGCGAGCGGCAGCAGCGCCTGAGTCGTGCCCACCTCCGCCTTGGCGTTCTGCACGTCGAGATCCGAAGTCAGCCCCGCAGTGCGCCGATCGCGCGTGAGCTGCAGAAGGTCGCGTTGAGTCGCGAGACTGCGCTCGAGGATGGCCCGGCGCGACTGCGCGCCGCGCAGGTTGATGTACGTCGCGGCCACATCGCTCACCATGGTGAGCACCGCCGCGTGCTCGCCCTCCACCGCCGCCTGCATCTTGGCGTTGGCCGCCTCCAGGGCGCGCCGCTCCGTTCCAAACAGATCGAGCGTCCAGGAAGCGCCGAGACCGAGCTGATACTGATTGAAGGGGTTCGTCACCGTGGGCGGCAGACCCGGGAAATGCAGGCCGAAAATGGCGCCATTCGGCGTGTTGGTGCTGATCCGCTGGCGCGACCAGCCGGCGTTGGCGGAGAGGCTGGGCCACAGTCCGCCGGCCACCGCGGCGGTCTGCGCCTGCGCCTCCTCGATGCGCAGCACGGCCTCCTTGATGTTGAGGTTCTGCGACGCCGACTGCTCGACGAGCGCGGTCAGGGTCGGATCGTCGAATCGCGACCACCAGGCGGCGGTCTGCGCGGGCCCCGACGTCGCGTGGTCGGCCCCTGCGCCGCCTTCGGCTCTCGCGGTCGCCGACCAGCGGGCCGGCACGTTGGGCTTCGGCTTGACGAAGTTCGGGCCCACGACGCAACCGGCCAGCGTGCAGCCGACGGCGGCGAGCGCGAGGGATCGCAATGTTCGAATTGTCATCGGATTTCTCCGCGCCGAAAACCTCGTGGTTCACGGCGAGGAGGAGGCGTGCCCTCGGTGGCGAATGCGGTCACGCATTCAAGGCGAACGACGCCTCTGGTCGAGCGTCGGTAGGGGACATCAGTTAGGGCATTGTGCATGTACGTCACTTGATACATGAGGTTGACTCTGACGCGGGGAACGGGATGCAAGGCGTGTGAATCGTTAAGGTCGTCCTTATTGCAGCCGATGCTTGAAGAGCCACGAGGCGGCGGCGAGCGTCGCCGCGGCGATCGCCGCCAGCGGCCAGAGATCCGGCAGCAGCACACCCGGCCCCGCGCCCTCAAGATACACCCGCTGCGCGATGTCGATGGCATAGCGCAGCGGGTTGACGAGGGTGAAGTATTGCAGAGACAGCGGCATGTTGCTGATGGGTGTCGTGAGCCCCGAGAGCAGCGCGAACGGCATGATCAGCACGAACGAGAACAGCATCGCCTGCTGCATGGTCTGGCAGAGCGCGGAGACGGCCAGGCCGATGCCCACGGCCGCGAGCACGAAGAGCGCGAGTCCCGCGTACAGGGTAAGGAAGGATCCCTCGAAAGGGATACGAAACCAGAGCTGCGCCACGAGCAGCACCCCGGTGGCCTGGACGATCCCGATCAGCATCGACGGCAGCGCCTTGCCGGCCATGATCTCCGCCGGCCGAAACGGAGTCACGAGCAGCTGATCGAAGGTGCCCTGCTCGCGCTCGCGCGCTACCGACATCGCCGTGAGCATCAGCGTCTGGATCATCGTCAGCGTGCCGATGAGCCCCGGGATCATGTTCCAGCGTGTGGCCAGGTTCGGGTTGTACCAGGCACGCGCCTCCACGGTCACGGGCGGCGGCGGCAGGCCGTGATCGGCGCGCCAGGCGGAGTTGAAGCCGTTCACCACGGATTGGGCGTATCCGAGCGCCGTACCCGCGGTATTGGAATTGCGCCCGTCGGCGATGATCTGCACGTCCGCCCTGCCGCCGGCCCCCAGCCGGCGCGCGAAGTCGACCGGAATCTCGATGGCGAGCAGCGCCCGGCGGTTGTTGATGTAGTTCGCGACCTGCCGCTGCGTGCGCAGGTTGCCGACCCGCTCGAAGAGCCCGCTGCCGTCGAATCCGGCCAGCAGCTGCTGCGAGGCGACGCTGTGCGAGCGGTCGAGCACCGCGTAGGGGATATGATTGAGGTCGTAGCTCGCGGCATAGCCGAAGAGCAGACACTGCAGGATCGGCGGCAGCAGCAGGCTGTTGCGCGCGCGCCGATCCTTGAGCACCGCCAGCAGCTCCTTGCGGGTGAGCGCGATGATTCGCAGCAGCGATTCCAGCATGGTCTCAGTCGAGCCTCTTGTGGGTGACCGCACGGCTCGCGTAGCCGAGCAGCGCGACCATGACCGCGAGCGCCGCCGCGTTGGGCAGGATCACGGGCCAGATGTCGCCCGCGAGGAAAGTGGTCTGCAGCAGCGCCACGTAATATCGGGCCGGCAGGAGCCAGGTGATTGCGCGGATCGGCGCCGGCATGCTGCGCAGATCGAACAGGAAGCCCGACAGCATCAGCGCCGGCATGAAGGTCGCGAGCATGGTGAGCTGGCTCGCGACCAGCTGGTTCCTGAAATACGAGGAGATCAGGAGCCCCACGCCCAAGGCGACCATCACGTAGAGCATGGAGCCCCCGACGAGCACCGCGAGGGAGCCGACGAGCGGCACATGGAAGAGAAATCTCCCGGCGGCGACGCAGAGCAGGAGCCCCAGCACCCCGAGAGCGAAGTAGGGGATCGTCTTGCCGAGGAGGATCTCTCCGCTGCGCACCGGCGTGACGAAGAGCGCCTCGAAAGTGCCGCGCTCCCATTCCCGCGCGACCACCATTGCGGTGAGGAAGGCGCCGATGAGCGTCATGACGAGAACGATCAGCCCCGGCACGAGGAAGTAGTGGCTGTCGTTGGCGGAGTTGAACCAGAGCCGGCTCTGGATGCTGACCGGGCCGCTCCCCGCGGCGGTCCCCGCTTCCGCGGCTTGGCGCGCGGACCAGGCGCCGACCGCACCTTCGACGTAGGATTCGATGATGCGGGCGCGATTGGCATCGCTCCCGTGCACCACGAGCTGCACGCGCGCGTTTCCGGCGCTGAAGCGCCGCGCGAAGTCGGCGGGGATGGTGAGCACGCCATCGACGCTGCCGTCGATCATCAGCCGGTCTGCCGCCTGGGACGAGTAGACCGCCTGCGGCCGGAAATACGGCGACAGCGCAAACGCCGACAGCAGGTCCTGCGCCGGCGCGGAGGTGTCCTCCAGCACCACGGCGAGGGGCACGTTCCTGACATCGAGCGACAGGCCGAAGCCGAAGAGGAGGATGAGGATCACCGGCAGCACCACTCCGACCGCGATCGTGGCCGGATCGCGGATCATCTGCCGCGATTCCTTCTTCACCATCGCGAGGATCCGCCGTCGCTTCGGCTGCCAGCTCTCCCGGACGCTCATGCCGGCGCTTCCGCGCCGCGTGCGCGCGAGGTTTCGACCACGGCGATGAAGGCATCCTCCATGGAAGGCTGCCGCGCGCCGCTCGTGCGCGCCAGCCCGCGGATCTGCGCGGGCGAGCCCTGAGCCAACACGCGGCCGGCGTCCATGATGGCGATGCGGTCGCAGTACTCCGCCTCCTGCATGAAATGCGTCGTGACGATCACCGTGACGCCCTGCTCCGCGAGCGCCGTGATGCGGCGCCAGAAGGCGCGCCGCGCCATCGGGTCGGCGCCGCTCGTCGGCTCATCGAGAAAGAGGATGTCCGGCTCGTGAAGGAGCGCGGCGCCCATGGCGAGGCGCTGCCTGAAGCCGCCCGGCAGCTCGGCGCTCGCCGTGCGGGCGTGGCCCCCGAGGTCGAACTGGCGCACGGCCCAGTCGATGCGCTCCCGGCGCCGCTGCCCGCGCAGCCCGTAAGCGCTGGCGAAGAACTCCAGGTTCTCGGTGACGGTGAGCGCGCCGTAAAGAGAGAACTTCTGCGCGACGTAACCCAGGCGCGCGCGCGCGGCCGCCCCCGCGCTGCCCACGTCGACCCCGGCGATCTTCAGGAGGCCGCCGCTCGGCGGCAACAGTCCGCAGAGCATCCGGAAGGTCGTGGTCTTGCCCGCGCCGTTGGGACCGAGAAGCCCGAAGATCTCCCCGCGGCGCACCTCGAAGGTCACGTGATCAACGGCCGTGAAGTCGCCGAATCGCTTGACCAGATCGCGCACCTCGACGACGGCGCCCGCGCCGGCCGCGGCCGGCGGCCGCTGCAGCCGGATGTCGACTCCCGCCTCGTGACCCGCCGTGCCGCGCAACAGCACCATGAATCCATCCTCGAAGCGCGGCTCGACCCGCCTCGCAGCGAGGCCTGCGATCCTGTCGCGCTCTGCGGCCGGCTCCGCGGAGCTCACCACTCTCACGAGCCCGCCGTCGGGGACCGCATCGATCACCTCGGGATCATCCAGCAGGCGCGCCTGAAGGCTGCGGGCGCTGGCGCCGGAGCCGGGATCGAGCACCATGCTGCGGCCTGCCGCGGCGCGCGTGACCTCGGCCGGCCCGGTCTGGGCGAGGGCTTTGCCCCGATGCAGCACGAGAACCCGCGCCGCTTTCTCCGCCTCGTCGAGATATGACGTGCTCGCCAGCACGGTCAGGCCCTCCTCGTGCACGAGATGCTCGACGATGACCCAGAGCTCGCGCCGCGAGAGCGGATCGACGCCCACCGTCGGCTCATCGAGAAGCAACAGCTCCGGGGAGCGCACCAGGGTGCACGCGAGGCCGAGCTTCTGCTTCATGCCGCCCGAGAGCCGCCCGGCCAGCCTGCCGGTGAAGCGGCCGAGATCGGTCATTTGCATGAGCTGCGGATAACGGCGACCGCGCTCCTCGACCGTGACGCCGTGCAGGTCGGCATACAGGTCGAGGTTCTCCTGCACGCTCAGATCCTCGTACAAGCCGAACTTCTGCGGCATGTAGCCGATGCGGTCCTGGATGGGCTGGGGATCGACCGCGGGATCGAAGCCGAGCACCCGCAGGCTGCCGGCATCGGCAACCAGCAATCCCGCCATCAGGCGCATCAGCGTCGTCTTGCCGGCGCCATCGGGCCCCACGAGCGCCGTCAGCTCGCCCGCGCGCACTTCGATCGAGACACCATCGAGCGCGCGTATCGCGCCACCCGTACCGGACGCGGGAAACACCTTGCGCAAATCGGTGCCTGTGACGACCGGCCGCGTCATGTCAGGTCCGCGAGTGCAGGGGAGACAGATATACCGTCGCGGGCATCCCGAGCCTGAGCAGGTCGCCGGGATCCTTCACGAACACGCGGATCTCGTACACCAGGCTCGAGCGCAGATCCGGTGTCTCGACGGTCTTCGGTGTGAACTCCGCGACGGGCGAGATGAACCCGACCCAACCCTGGAAGCGCCTGCCGGGAAAGGAGTCGACCGCGACCGTCGCCGCCATTCCCGGCCGGACGCGGCCGAGATCGGTCTCCGACACATAGGCGCGCACCCACTTGGGATTGGTGATGGCGAGGGTGAAGGCGGTCTTCTGCGGCGAGGCCATGTCCCCGGGCTCCGCGATCCTCGAGCGCACCACCGCATCGAGCGGGGCCCGAAGCTGCGCATCGGCAAGCTCCTGCTCGAGGAGCGCCACCTGCGCCTCATCGCCCTCGAGCATCGCTTGCGCCTGCGCGATGTCCTCCTTGCGCGGTCCGAGCAGCGCGAGCTGCAGCGCCTGGCGGCTGACGATGACCTTGGCATCGGCGACGTCGGCCTGCGCCTTCGCGTCATCGACGCTCTGCCGGCTCACGGCCCGCCCGCTGGAGCTGCCGTAGAGCGCCTCGATGCGCCGGAAGTTAGCCCGCGCCTGGCGGGCGTCCGCCCGTGCCAGCACGAGGTTGGCACGCGCCTGGGCGATCTCCTCCGGCCGGCTGCCGTGATGCAGCCGCTCCACCACCGCGCGCTGCGCGGCGGCGCGGGCCTCGGCCTGCGCGAGCCTCGGCTCGAGGCGGCTCGTGTCGAGCCGCGCGAGCACCTGGCCCTTGCGGACTCGATCGCCTTCCTGCACCAGGACGCTGACGATCCGCTGACTGTCGTTGAAGGCGAGATCCACCTCCCGCAGGTCGACGTTGCCGTAAAGAACGATCTCGTGCCCTGGGGGGTGCCGATGGGTGAGCCACCAGCCGGCGCCGACGGCGGCGAGCACCACGAGAGCGAGGGAGAGGATGCGTTTGTTCATGGAAGCGCGCTGTTCCCGGGAAAGAGCGGCCGGTCAATTTTCTATCAGTTGATATAATTTAGTCAATGCCAGGATGGGAGCGGTCTATGATGGCGATGATGGGCCGGATATCGTGATTTCGAGATCGTGAGAAACCGCAACGCGGCGCCGCGCAAGCGGCGCAGACCAGCGCAGGGGGCAGGCAGCCCGCGACGGCCCCGTCGCCGGGAGGGCGGCGGCTACGCGCGCGGGGAGCACACGCGGCGGCGCCTGCTCGATGCGGGCATCGAGCTCTTCGCCGAGCTCGGCTACGAGCGCGCCTCGACGCGGGCGATCGCGCACAGGGCGGGCGTCAGCCTGCCTGCTCTGCAGTACTACTTCGGCGGCAAGGAAGGACTGCACCGGGCGTGCGCGGAGTACATCACCGCGGACGTCCGCGCTCGGCTCGAGCCTGCGGCGAAGCGCGTCCGGACGACGCTCGGCCGCGACGACCTCACGCGCGCCGAGCTCCTGGAGCTGCTGCGGGCCGTCGTGGAGCCGTTTCTCGAAGGCCTCGCCACAGAGCGTCCCGAGAGCTGGGCGCTCTTCTTCGCGCGCGCACAGGGGGAGCAAAATGCGGCATTCGATGCCATCTTCCAGCAGATCGGAGGGCGGCTGCTGACGCTCGTCATGGAGATCATCGGCCGCATTCTCGGCGGCCCCGCCGCGGGCCCGGAAGTCGCCATACGGGCGGTGGTCATCGTCGGGCAGCTCACGCTGGTGCGCCGCGCGCGCTCCGTCATTCTGCGGGCTCTCGGCTGGCCGGACTTCGACGGCGAGCGGCTGCAGACCTTGAAGGAGGTCGTCTGGCGAGGCATCGCATCCAGTCTGGGGTGAGTGGGGTCGCCTGACGGAGGTCGCTGGCCTCGGGTGGCTGCACCCGCTGTCCTTCCGCGTCACCGCGTGGGCGCCGGCAACTATTGGCCGCAGCGTCATGCTGCGGGCCGACTGGAGCGTCCGCTAGACCATGGCGGCCTACGGCGGCCTTTCGCGCGTGGCGCCAATTGCCGCGCTCGCCCTCACGCTCGCAGGGTTCTGGGTTGCCTCGGGCCGCGCCTCTGCGGCAACTCCGGGCTACCCGCAGGACGCCATCGAAGCGGCGTTTCTCTACCGATTCGCGGATTTCGTGGGCTGGCCACCGACTGCCGACGCCCGGCGCAAATTCACGATTGCCGTGCTCGACGATGACACGCTGGCTGTCGATCTCGAGCGCATGCCGGCGCAGGGCGCTCTGAAGGGGCGGCGGGTGCGCATCCGGCGCATCAACGATATTGCGGCCGCGCGTGATGCGCAGATCCTTTACATCGGCCCCCCCCATGCGAATATTCTCAGGCAGCGGCTGGCGCTGATCGCCGGCCGGCCCATCCTGGTCGTGACCAGCCAGCCTGGCGGGCTCGACGCTGGCAGTACCATCAATTTCGTTCTGGTCCATCGACACGTGCGCTTCGAGATATCACTTGCCGCCGCGCGGCGCGCGGGACTCAGCATCAGCGCCGACCTGCTCGCGGTGGCGGCGCGGGTGCACGGACGGGTGGCGCAATGATGCGCGCGCGCACGAGGGAGCCGGCAGCGGCGGAGCAGTCCGCCGACGCGCGGGCGCCCCCGGGGGGCTTGCTCCGGCACCGCCTCCGCAATGCGCGGCGCAGCGTCCGCGGCAAGCTGATGAGCGTCATTTTCGTGACCACCGCGACCGCGCTCATCCTCGCCGGTGTCGCGATGATGCTGCGCGACCTCACCGTGTACCGCGGTGACTGGAACAACGAGATCGACGGCGAGGCGCAGATCATCGCGCTCGCCACCGCGCCCGCGCTGGCGTTCGACGATCACAGGCTGGCCACGCGCAATCTCGCGGCGCTGCGAGCCAACACCGCGGTCATGACGGCAGCTCTCTATCGAGCCGACGGCGCGCTGTTCGCCGACTACGTCCACCCGGGGGAGAATCCGCCGCCGGCGCGCATTCCGGCCTCGTCGCGGGAGCGGACGCGGATGTCCGGACAGTATCTCGAGCTCACCCATCCCATCGAGCGTGACGGTCAGTTTCTGGGCACGGTGTATTTCAAGGCCCGCTACGACGTCATGAGCCGCCTCTGGGGTTACCTCGAGATCTCCGGGGTCGTGAGCCTGGTCAGCCTCGCCGTGGCGCTCATCCTCTCGAGCTCGCTGCAGCGCGGCATCACCCGGCCGCTCGGGGCCATCAGCGAGGTTGCGCGCCAGGTCGTCCGGCGCAAGGACTACTCGCTGCGCGTGAGCGAGACCACCGGCGACGAGATCGGCCTGGTGGTAGAGGCCTTCAACGGCATGCTCGATGAGGTGCAATCGCGGACGGACGCGCTCGAGCGCTCGAACGCGGCGCTGCAGGAGGAAGTCACGGTGCGCGAGGCCGCCGAAGCCGAGCGCGCGCGCGCCAGCGCGCGCCTGGAGGCCACGATGGAGGCGCTGCGGCGGGCCGACCGGCGCAAGGACGAGTTCCTGGCGACCCTGGCGCATGAGCTCAGGAATCCCCTCGCCCCGATCCGCAATGCGGTCAAGCTGCTCGAGCTGCCGGGGGCCGATGAGCGTCGCCGGCAGTGGGGGCGGGACGTGATCTCGCGCCAGGTGCAGCGCATGGCGCTGTTGCTCGACGACCTTCTCGATGTCTCCCGCATCACTCGCGGCCGCCTCGAGCTCAAGAAGGACTACATCAGCCTCTCCGGCCTCGTCGCCTCCGCCATCGAGACCGCCCGTCCCCTGATCGATGCCAAGCGGCACATTCTGGAGACGGTGCTTCCGGAGGAGCCGATCGAGCTCCTGATCGACCCGCTGCGCCTGTCGCAGGCAATCTCCAACCTGCTGACCAACGCCGCCAAGTACTCCGATCCGGGCGGCCGCATCACCTTCACCGCGGCTCTCGGCGACGAAGAGCTGACGTTTTCCGTGCGGGACACCGGCATTGGCCTGAGCGCCGCCAGCCTTCCGACCGTGTTCGAGATGTTCTCGCAGGTCGACTCGGCCATCGACCGCTCGGAGGGGGGGCTCGGCATCGGCCTCGCCCTGGTGAAGGGACTCGTCGTGCTGCATGGGGGCACCGTCGAGGCGCAAAGCCCGGGCATCGGCCAGGGCAGCACTTTCACCATCCATCTTCCCGCCGCCGCCGTGGTGCATCACGGCGCGCGCTCGGACGCGCAGCTTGCGATGAGCGCGGCCCTCGCCGAGCCCCGGTGCTCGGTGCTCATCGCGGATGACAACCGCGACGCCGCGGACAGTCTCGCACTGCTCCTGCAGATGGCCGGATACCGGCTGCATGTCTGCCATTCCGGCCGGGAGGCGCTGGCTCTCGCGCAGCGCGAGCGGCCCGACGTGCTGGTGCTCGACATCGGCATGCCCGGCATGAGCGGTTACGAGCTGGCGCGCCACATCCGCCGGGAAAGCTGGGGCGCCCGCGCCCTGCTCGTCGCGGTCACGGGATGGGGGCAGCGGGAAGACCGGGAGCGCTCACGCGAGGCCGGCTTCGATCATCATCTGACCAAGCCGGTCGACCCGGAAGTCCTGCAGACTCTGATCGGCGACTTCGCGCGCCAGCTAAAGGAGGTCGGGGCCGACCCGGCCGACATGGCTTCGGTCCGCGGCAGCCCGGATCGCGCGCACTAGGCCCGCATTATTCACGAACTCTGGCGCAGTTCGGCCCCGGGGTCTCGCTGCGCAAGGCATTTCCCGGGCCGCCGTGAATACGGCCCTGTAGCCTGCGGGAAAAACATCCTTGTTTTTCACGCCCCGGGAACTGCCTTGCGAATCAAGCCCCCGCCCGATGATGCTGCCGTTCATGAATAATCCGGGCCCTAGGTCCGGGGCAATGCCGCCCGGCAGATGCGCTCGAGCAGGTCGGGAAAGGTGATGCCCGCCGCCCGAGCGGCCTGCGGCAACAGGCTGGCCGCCGTCATGCCGGGAAGGGAATTGGCCTCGAGACACCACAGGCCGCCCTCCGGATCCATCCGGAAATCGATCCGGCTGTAGGTGCCGAGCTTCAGTGCGGCGTGGGCCCGCAGGGCGAGCTCCTGGATGCGCGAGGCGGCATCCGCGGCGAGCTCCGCGGGGAAGATCTCGCGCGCGCCGCCAGCCTGGTATTTCGCCTGATAATCGAACACCTCGCCGGGCGCGATGATCTCCCCGACGGGCAGCGCCCGCCCCTCGAGCACGCCCACGGTCAGCTCCCGTCCCGGAACGAAGCGCTCCACCATGACCTCATCGTCATGGCGGCGCGCGAGAGCCACGGCCGCCGCGAGCGCCTCGGGCGAGCGCACGACGGTCAATCCGACCGTCGAGCCCTGCTTGTTGGGTTTGACCACGACCGGCCAACCGAGCGCGGCGCCGACCTCCCCGGCCGTCACGGGCACCATTCTCCAATCCGCCGTCGGCACGCCCGCCGCGCGGAAGAGCCGCTTCGAGAGATCCTTGTCCATCGCCGTGGCGCTGGCGATGTGATTGCTGCCGGTGTAGGGAAGCCCTGCGAGATCGAGCACGGCCTGGATGCGGCCGTCCTCCCCGGCGCCGCCGTGCAGCGCCAGAAAAACCACATCGACGTCCCGCATGTCGGCCGTCTCCGCCGCGAGCGCCGGCGCGCCGCGCCTGATGCCCGCGAGCGCCTGCCCGGAAGGCGGTTGCGGGCCGACCCCGCTCGTGAGCAGCCGTCGCTCGGCGGGCCCGTCGAGTCTGCCGGTGGCCGTATCGACCGCCATCACCTCGTGTCCGAGGCCGCGCAGCGCCGGAATCACCTGTGCGGCGCTCGCGATGGACACGTCCCGCTCCTCGCTGGTGCCGCCGAAGAGAACCGCTATCTTCATCCACTTATTCTCACACGTCCGGCCGCGAAGAGCGCTGACGGATGACACGCCGCGGCACAGCGGGTACGATTATCGTACCGATAGCCTCGTGTCGTGTGCGCAGTTCATGTTGCATCCCAAGGCATCTCCCAAGAGCTCGCGCACCTCCGTCGCGCCGCGCGCCTGCGCCGCGGACCGGCCGGACGAGGGGCTCAATCGCGGCGGCGATCCGGACTTCATGACTTCGCTCGCGCGCGGCCTGCACGTCATCCGGGCCTTCTCGGGCGTCGACCGCCGCCTCACCATTGCCGATGTCAGCCGCGCCACCGGGCTCACGCGCGCCGTCGTCCGCCGGTGCCTCTACACCCTGCGCGAGCTCGGTTACGCCGGGTCCGATGGCCGCACCTACAGCCTGCAGCCGCGAATCCTCAATCTCGGCTACGCCTATCTCTCCACGGCCCCGATCCCCATCGCGGCCCAGCCCGTCCTCGAGCAGCTGAGCGAGGACGTGGGTGAAGCAACGTCGGTGGCCGTGATGGACGATGGGGAGGCCGTATACGTCGCCCGCGCGGCTACCCGACGCATCGTGGCCGTCACGCTCGGGGTCGGCAGCCGGGTGCCCGCTTACTGCACGGCGCTCGGGCGCGTGCTCCTCGCCGCCATGCCGCCGGAGCAGGCGGCGCGAGCGCTGTCCAGGCTCGAGCTCGTCGCGCACACGCGGTTCACGGTCACCTCGCGCCGCCAGCTGGAGGAGATCCTGGGCGAGACGCGCGCCGAGGGCTTCGCCGTGAACGATCAGGAGCTCGAGATCGGCCTGCGCGCGATCGCCGTCCCGGTGCGAAACGTCGTCGGCGTCACGGTGGCGGCGATGAACGTGAGCGCCCAGGCTTCGCGCGTCACGCGGCGGGAGCTCATCGAGAAGGCGCTGCCCCTCCTGCGCGCGGCTGCCGCGCGCCTCGGCAGCCAGCTTCCCCCCTCGCGTTGACCGGGCAGCGGGCCAACATGGAGCTGCGCGATGCCGTGGAAGACGATCTCGCCGGGCTCGTCGACATCTACAACGATGTGATCGCCACCTCGACTGCGGTGTATTCCTCGACACCCGTCACCCTGGAGGATCGGCGCAACTGGTGGCGCGCCCGGCTCGCGGCGGGCTACCCGGTGCTGATCGCGGCCGACGAGTCGGGCGTCATCGGATTCTCGACCTTCGGCGACTTCCGGGCATGGCCCGGCTATCGGTTCACGGTGGAGCACACCGTGCACGTGCGGGCCGACCGCCGCGCCGTCGGTGTCGGCACGCGGCTCCTCGAGGCGCTGTTTCCCCGCGCCGCCGCGCTCGGCAAGCACATGATGATCGCGGCGGTGGATGCCGCGAACGCGCAATCGATCCGCTTTCACGAGCGGCTCGGATTCCGCCAGGCGGGATGCCTGCGCGAGGTCGGATACAAGTTCGACCGGTGGCTCGATCTGGTGTTTCTGCAGCGCCGGGTCGGCGCCTAGGCGGTGTGAATGTTCCCGGCGCTCACCCCGGCCACGCGGGCCATCATTCTCGTCAACGTCCTCGTGTTCGTGCTCGAGCACGTGGCGATGCAGCCCATGCTGCTGCACTTCGCGCTCTGGCCGTTGGGACCGGACTCGCTCTTCCACCCCTGGCAGCTCGTGACCTATGCATTCCTGCACGACGGCGTGATGCATATCTTCTTCAACATGTTCGCGCTCTACGTCTTCGGCCCGGCGCTCGAGCAGTACTGGGGACCGCGGCGTTATCTCGCTTATTTCTTCGTCTGCGTGATCGCCGCGGGGGCGACGCAGCTCGGGGTCCAGTACGTCACCGCCAGCCCCGGCGCCACCATCGGCGCCTCCGGGGGCATCTTCGGAGTGCTGCTCGCCTTCGCGCTATTGTTTCCACGGGCGCGGCTGCTGCTTTATTTCGCGATTCCCATGCCCGCCTGGCTGTTCGTCTCCGGGTACGCGGTGCTCGAGCTCCTCTTCGGCGTCACCGGCACGGAGGCGGGCATCGCGCATTTCGCGCACCTGGGGGGCATGCTCGGCGGCGCGATCGTGATGCTCTACTGGCGGCTGCGCGCGGACCGCGGCGGCTGGCGCCGCAGCTGAACGGAACTTTTTCCGATGGCCCGCATCTACCGCAACCTCGGAGGTAGCCGATGATAAAGACCGAGCATCTGAGCAAGCGCTACGAATCGGTGACGGCCGTGGAGGACGTCACATTCGAGGTCCGCCCGGGGGAAGTGCTGGGGTTCCTGGGGCCTAACGGAGCGGGCAAGACGACGACCATGCGCATGCTCGCCGGCTTCGTCACGCCAACCGCGGGCAAAGCCTTCATCTGCGGCCACGATGTCGAGGCGGAGCCGCTCGCCGCCAAGGAGCGGCTGGGCTACCTGCCGGAAGGGGCTCCGAGCTACGGCGAGATGCGGGTGCGCCGCTTCCTGGAGTTCATCGCCGACCTGCGGCGCCTGGAAGGCGCCCGCCGGCGCCAGCGGCTCGATCATGTCATCGGGCGGCTGCAGCTCGCCTCGGTCCTGGAGCAGTCGATCGACACGCTCTCGAAGGGCTTCCGCCGCCGCGTGGGCCTGGCACAAGCCATCATCCACGATCCTCCGGTGCTCATCCTCGATGAGCCCACCGACGGCCTCGACCCCAACCAGAAATTCGAGGTCCGCGCCCTGATCAACGAGATGGCCCGGGACAAGATCATCGTCATCTCGACGCACATCCTCGAAGAGGTGGACGCGGTCTGCAATCGCGCCATCATCATCGCGCGCGGCCGGATCGTCGCCGACGACACTCCGCTGAAGCTCGCGGCGCGGTCGCGCTACTACAACGCGGTGTCGCTGCAGCTCGAGCGGCCGGAGCAGCTGGCCGCCGCCCGCGCCGCGGTAGCCGCACTGCCCTCGGTGGCCGCTGTCGAGGTCAGCGAGCGCGACGTGCGGCTGACCGCGCTGCCGCGCTCGGGCGCCGCGATATTGCCGGCCGTCGCCGAGCTGGCGAGCAGCAAGGGGCTCGCACTGAAGGAGCTGCACCTCGAATCCGGACGGCTCGACGAAGTCTTCCGCTCCATCACGGCATAACGATTCAAGAAGGGGGCGCGCCATGCGCAACGTGGGCATCATTCTGCGCCGCGAGCTCGCGAGCTATTTCGCGACACCGCTCGCGTATGTGTTCATCCTGATCTTTCTCGTGCTGGCCAACGCCTTCACGTTCTACCTCGGCGGCTTCTACGAGCGCGGTCAGGCGGACCTGGAGCCGTTCTTCGCCTTCCATCCGTGGCTGTATCTGTTTCTCATCCCGGCGATCTCCATGAAGCTCTGGGCGGAGGAGCGCAAGTCCGGCAGCATCGAGCTGCTCATGACCCAACCGGTGAAGATCTGGGAGGCAGTGCTCGGCAAGTACTTCGCGGCCTGGATCTTCATCGCGATCGCCCTCGCCCTCACCTTCCCGATCTGGATCACCGTCAACTATCTCGGCGACCCCGACAACGGCACGATCATCGCCGCCTACCTGGGGAGCCTCCTCCTCGCCGGCGGCTTCCTCGCGGTAGGCTCGTGCATGTCGGCGCTGACGCGCAATCAGGTGGTCGCCTTCATCCTCGGCGTCGTGGTCTGCTTCGTGTTCCTGCTCGCCGGCTACCCCCTGGTGGTGAATGCCTTCCAGAGCTGGGCCCCGCAGGCGCTCGTGGAGGCCATCGCCTCGCTGTCCTTCCTCACCCACTTCGAGTCGATCTCCAGGGGCGTGCTCGAGGCGCGTGACCTGCTTTATTTCGCGATGCTGATCGGTTTCTTCCTCTTCGCGACCACGGTCGCCCTCGACCTGCGCAAGGCGGACTAGGAGCGCACCATGACCAAACGCTCGACACTCGGCTGGGGCGCGGTGCTGGCACTGGCGCTCACGTTCATCGGCCTCACGATAGTCTTCAACGACTCGCTGGCGGGCTGGCAGCTCGATCTCACGCAGAACCGGCTGTACACCATCTCCCACGGCACGGACCGCATCCTGAAGAGCATCAAGGAGCCGATCGACCTCTACTTCTTCTACTCGGCCAGGGCTGCGGAAAGCCTGCCGCAGATCCAGCCCTACGGGCAGCGCGTGCGCGACTTCCTCGAGGAGCTGGCGCAGCGCTCGGACGGCAAGATCCACCTGCACATCATCGATCCGAAGCCGTTCTCCGTGGAGGAGGACCGGGCCGCGGAGCTGGGAGTCACCGGCACGGCGCTCAATGCGGCCGGCGCCAAGTTCTACTTCGGCCTCGCCGGCACCAACTCCACCAACGGCCAGCAGTCGATCCCCTTCTTCGACCCGAGCAAGCAGCGCTTCCTCGAGTACGACGTTGCCAAGCTCATCTACCAGCTGGCGCACCCGAAGAAGCCGGTGGTGGCGTGGCTCTCGACTCTGCCGATGACCGGCGGATACAACCCGCAGAGCGGACAGATGCGCCAGCCCTGGGTCGTCTACCAGCAGGCCGAGCAGCTCTACCACATCCAGACGCTGCAGCCGAATGCGACCGCCATAGGGCCGAACGTGCGCGTGCTCGTGCTCGTCGATCCGAAGAACCTCTCCCCGGCCACCCAGTTCGCGATCGACCAGTACGCCCTTCGCGGCGGCCACATCCTCGCCTTCGTCGATCCGGACGCGCAAACCGACCAGTCCGGCAACCCGATGCAGTCGATCGGCGCCGACCGTGCCTCTCACATCGGCAACCTTCTTCGCGCCTGGGGCGTCGCTTTCAATCCGAATGAGGTGATCGCCGACCGCGGACACGCGCTCACCGTGGCCATGCGCGAGGGCGAGCCGCCGATCGAGGATGCCGCAATCCTCGGCCTCGGAAAATCCGCTCTCTCGCAGAGCGATGTCATCACCGCCGGCCTCTCCAACGTCAACGTCGAGACCGCCGGCTCCCTGGCGCCGATCAAGGGCGCGAAGATCAAGTTCGAGCCGCTGATGCGCTCCAGCGCCGATGCGGAGCCCATGCCGGCAAAGCGCTTCCAGATGCTGTTCGACCCGGCCACTCTGTTGACCGGCTTCAAGCCGACCGGCAAGCGGTACACCCTTGGCGCGCGCGTCACCGGGATGGTGAACACGGCTTTCCCGGACGGGCCGCCCAAGGGCGTGACGTTGCCTCCGGGCCAGCGTGACCTCAAGGCGTCGGTCAAGCCGTTGAACCTCGTGATATTCGCCGACACCGACCTGCTGTCGAATTACCTCTGGGTTCATCAGATGGAGCTCTTCGGCCAGCCCGTCGCGCAGGCCTGGGCGAGCAACGGCGACCTGGTCATGAACGCTCTCGACAACCTCGCCGGCAGCTCGGACCTCATCAGCGTGCGCGGCCGCGCCGGCTTCAGCCGGCCGTTCCTGCGGGTGGAGGCGCTGCAGCGCAAGGCGAATGCGCGTTTCCACGATCAGGAAGAGCAGCTGCAGCAGCAGCTGCGGCAGACGGAGCAGCAGCTGACGCTGCTGCAGTCCAAGCGCAACGACAAGTCGGCGCTGATCCTCTCGCCCGCCCAGCAGCAGGAGATCGAGCATTTCGAGGCGGAGAAGCTCCGCATCCGCCAGAGCCTGCGCGCCGTGCAGGCCGGCCTCGTCAGCGCCATCGATCGGCTGGGCACGGAGTTGAAGGTCATCAACATCATCGTGATGCCGGCCCTCTTCGCTCTGACGGCGCTCCTCATCGCCGCGGTGCGCCGCCGCCGTCCCGCCGCTCCAGCCTCCGGCGGCCCGGCCCCGGGGGATACGAAAAAGAAGGATGAGCTTCCATGACCGCACGCCGCGTCTCAGTCCTGTTCGCGATCGGCATCGCCGTCGTCGCTCTCGCCGTCTGGGTGTCGAGCCGCAGCCCGAGCGGTGAGAGCTCGATCGCCGGAACCCGGGTCCTCCCCGGGCTCGAGAGCTCGCTCAACCAGGTGACACAGGTCCGCATCACCAAGGCCGACAAGAGTCAGACGACCCTGAACCGCGCGGCGAGCGACTGGATCGTCGCCGAGCGCGGCTACCCCGCGGACTCCGGCAAGCTGCGCAAGCTCCTGCTCGATCTGGCGTCGCTGAAGGCGGTGCAGCGCAAGACGCGCCTCGCGAGCAACTATCCGGTGCTCGGGGTGCAGAATGTGAATTCGCCGGGCGCCACCGGGGCACGGGTCGACATCGTCTCTCCCGGAAAGACCTGGTCCCTGATCGTCGGCCACTCCGCGGACTCGCACAACGTGTACGTGCGGTTGGTCCACTCCGCTCAGAGCCTGCTCGCGAGCCCCCTCGTCCTCGTCAACGCCGATCCGAAGCTCTGGCTCGACCCCACCATCCTCGACATCACGCAGGATCGCGTGAGCGAGATCGACGAGCATCCGGCCAAAGGCCCCGCCTTCAGCGTCTCGCGCGCGAAAAAGACTCAGGCCGACTTCACCGTCCACGGCATCCCGCGCGGCCGCAAGCTGACCGGCGCCGACGCCGCCGACTCGATGGGCAGCGCCCTCTCGAACCTCACGCTGACCGACGTGCGCAAGACCACGGCTGCGCCGGCCGGCACCGATCTCTCCCACGCCGTCTTCAAGACCTTCGACGGCCTGGAGATCGACATCAGCGGCTACAAAGAGGCCAAGGACCACTACATCGACGTCTCCGCCCTTGCCGCCCGCAAGTCAGCCGACGCCGAAGCGCAACAGATCAACTCCCGCGTTCACGGCTGGGACTACCGGATCCCCGGCTACCGCTACGACGAGATCTTCCAACCCCTGAGCGGCCTGCTGCAACCGCTGCCGACAAAGAAGACCGCCCGCGCCCCCCAGCAATCGCACGCCAGATAGCCGCAGAGGCGGCACGGGGACAAAAGGGATCTGCCGGGACGCCGAGCCACAGGGGCTCGGCGCATGCGCCGGCGCGGCACCGGGCGTGCCGCCGCTAGCGCGCTCGCGCCAGGAGCAGCAATGTGACGATCGCCAGCAATGCGGTAGGCAGCCACGCCAGAATCACCGGATCGAGGTGAAACACGATCGTCCCGCTCTCGATCAACCGCTGCAGCAGGAAGAACGCGATCCCGATCACCAGCCCCACCATGGTCCGCGTCCCCGCCCCCGCCGAGCGCATCGACCCGAGCGCGAACGGGATCGCCAGCAGCACCGCGAACGCGATCGCCACCGTACGCGCGATCTTCGACCAGAACGCGAACAGATACTGCCGCGCATCCAGCGAATTGGCATGGAAGTAGTCGATGACCTGCCACAGCGCCCGCAGGGTCAACTGCTCCGGATCCTGCACCGCCAGCCCCAGGAACCCCGCCGTGACGTTCGACTGCAGCACCTTCTCGCCCGGCTTGCGGGTCGTCACCCGATCGCCGGTGAAGCGCGACTCCGCATAATCGCCGAGGAGCCACTTGCGATTGCCGAGAGCCGTGGCGCTCGCCGCATGGCCGACGGCTGCAAGCCCATGGTTCGAAGAGAGCTCGAACACCTGCATGCCGACGAAGTTCCTTGACCCCGATTGCCGCGCGACGTTCAGGATGAGGTTGCCGTCGCGCACCCACGCTCCCTGTCCGCCGCCGAACCCCACGCTGTTGAACTGGCTGAAGGCTTTCTGCTCGTTCGCCACTTCCTGCAGCTGCGGCGCCACGAACTCCCCCAGCAGACCCTCGAACGCGATGAGCAGAGCCGCGGCGATCAGCGCCGTGCCCGCGATGCGCGCGACCGAGACGCCGGTGGCGCGGACGACCGTGATCTCGCTGCCGCGCGCGAGCTGCCCGAAACCGATGAGCGAGCCGATCACGGTCGTGATCGGCAGCAGCTCGTAGATCTGCTGCGGCAGATTGAGCAAGGTGTACCAGAGCGCATCCGCCACGGTGTAGTGGCCGACCCCGATGTCACTCTGCTGGCTGATGAAGACGAAGAGGCCGCCGAGAACGACCACCACGGCCATCACCATCCCCACGCTGCCGAGCACGGTGCGCACGATGTAGCGGTCGAGAACGCTCATGCCGCCGCCTCCGTCCGGTAACGCAGTCGCTGGAGGGCCTTCGGCGCAAAGATCACCGCCATCGCGAACAGCACGACCGCGGCATGAGCCCACCAGAGGCCGACCACGACGGGAATGACGCGATGCCCGATCCACGCCTGACCGGCGGAGATGAGATTCCAGTAGATCAGGTAGACGACGAGAGCGACCCACACGCGCGCATAGCGGCCCTGACGGGGCTTCAGGCGCGCGAGTGGGACCGCCAGCACCGTCAGCACGATGCACATCAGCGGCAGCGAGATCCGCCACTGCAGCTCCGCCTGGCTCTTCGGATCGGATGAGGCGAAGAGCGCCGAGGTCGGCTGCGCGTCGCGGTCGGTCACCACGCTCGTGGCGGCGGGCACGCGAAAGGGAATGAAGTTCTCGGTGAAATGCATGATGCGGAACCGGGGGCTCCCCGGGACACCCTGCAGGCTCTCGCCATCCAGCAGCCTGATGGCTTGCGTCGATCCGTCCGGGGATACCGTGTGCAGAGCGCTTCGTGCAACGTCGACTTCAACGTTGGCTCCCCGGCTCCTCTCCAGAAATACGTTCTGCAGCGTTCCATCGGGGTCGACCTTCTCCGCGTACACGACGGCATTTCCGCCGGCGAAGGCGCGAAAGGTCCCCGGCTGCAGAGGCGCGAACTGCCCCGCTCGCACGGCTGCGTTGCGCAGAATCAGCGCCTGCGCCGTCGCGCCCGGTGCAACGACCAGCGTGATCGCGGCGACGCCGGCGGCGAGAACGACGCCGAGACCGATCACGCCGCCGTAGAGCGTGGCCGGTCTCACCCCGCAGGCCAGCGCGGCGGCGAGCTCACTGTCGTGATAGAGCCGCCCGAGAGCGAGGACGGTGCCGAGCAGGAGCCCGAACGGCACCAGAAAGCTCGTGTACTGCAGCATCCCGAGGTAGATGAGCTCGAGGACCACGCCCTGTGGAAACTGGCTCGCCGCGGCGCGCTCGAGCACGGCCGCCAGCTGATTGGCGAGCAGAATGACGAGCAGCACGCCCATCACCACGATCCAGCTGGTGATGACCTCGCGCAGAATGTAGCGTCCCAGGATTTTTCCCAACGATGTCCTGCCGTGACTTTCCCCGCCGGCCCCCCGGTGGGTTACACTAAAATATTACGGTAAAGCAGACGGTTGCGCGCCTCAATGGTTCGCGGCCGCGAATCGAAAAAATAGTCCGGCGCCCTGCCGCCGTGGGGATGGTGCGATGCGATTCGAGATTTGGAGCAAGGCGATCGCCACGCTCGACGTGGATTGCGTCGTCGTCGGCGTCTTCGAGGAGGCGCAACTGACAGGGGAGGCCCGCGACATCGACTCGGCGTGCGGCGGGCGCGTGCGCAAGCTCCTGGCCCGGGGCGACTTTCCGGGCAAGCCCGGGGAGACGCTGCTCATGGCGGACCTGCCGGGCATTGAAGCCACTCGCGTGCTGCTCACCGGCCTCGGCCCGAAGAAGACCTTCAGCCGCAAGACCTGGCGCAAGGCCTGGACGTCCGCGGCCGTGGCGCTGTCGAAGACGGGGGTGAAGAGCGTCGCGCTCGCGCTCGAGCGGCCGGATGCGAAGGAGCTCGACGACTATTATTTCGGCCGTGCCGTCGCGGAGATCGCCCAGGCGGCTCTCTACCGGATCAACGACCTCAAGAGCGGCAAGAAGCCCACATCCGCCCCGCTCGAGCGCGTGCTGGCGGGCCCGGTGCCCAAGAGCGCGGCCGCGGCGGTGAATCGCGGCCTGACGCATGGCGCTGCCGTCGCCGACGCTTGCAAGGTTCACCGCGACCTCGCCAATCTGCCGGCCAATGTCTGCACGCCCACGTTCCTGGCGGAGCAGACGCGGGCGCTCGCCAAGCGCTACCGGTCGTTGCGCGTGCGGGTGCTCGATGAGCCGGCCATACGCCGCGAGAAGATGGGTTGCCTGCTCGCGGTCGGGCAGGGCAGCGCCCAGCCGCCGCGGTTCATCGTGATCGAGCATGCCGGCCCGGGCAAAGCGCGCTCCGCGCCACCCGTCGTGCTCGTCGGCAAGGGCGTGACCTTCGACACCGGCGGCATCTCGCTCAAGCCCCCGCCGGCCATGGACGAGATGAAGTTCGACATGAGCGGTGCGGCAGCGGTGATCGCCTCGCTGACGCTCGCCGCGGCGCTCGATCTGCCGCTGCGCGTGATCGGGCTGGTCGCCGCCGTCGAGAACATGCCGGACGGCAAGGCCGTGAAACCCGGCGACATCGCCACCAGCGCCTCCGGACAGACCGTGGAGATTCTCAACACCGACGCCGAGGGCCGGCTGATTCTCTGCGATGCGCTGCACTACGCCCGGCGCCTGAAGCCCGCGGCCGTCATCGACGTCGCGACACTGACCGGAGCGTGTGTGATCGCGCTCGGAAATCACCACTCCGGGGCGATGGGCAATGACCAGGCACTGGTGACGGAGCTGGTGGAGGCCGGAGTGCGCGCCGACGACCGCGCCTGGCCGCTGCCGGTCACGGAGGAGTATGCGGAGCAGCTCAAGAGCAATTTCGCCGACTTCGCCAACGTCGCGGGCCGCGAAGGCGGGGCCATCACGGCAGCGGCGTTCCTCGGCAAATTCACGCAGGGGATGAAATGGGCGCACCTCGACGTCGCGGGCACCGCCTTCCAAGGCGGTGCGCAGAAGGGCAGCACGGGACGGCCGACGCCGCTTCTCTCGGACTTTCTCATCCGGCGCGCCGGGCTCTGATGCGCCACGGCGTGAGCCATGGGCGACAGCGACGGCATTTCAGCATCTGCCGCTTCGAGCGGCGACGATTCCTCGCCGCCCGGCTCGTCCGCCGCTGATCAGCGTCCACGGGTCGACTTCTACGTGATGGAAGGGACGGCGGCGGCGCGGCTGAGGGTCGCGTGCCGACTGGCGGAGAAGGCCTATCTCGCCTCGCAGCGCACGCTCATCTGGCACACCGACCGTGCCGAGCTCGAAGCGCTCGATGAGCTGCTGTGGATCTTCGCGGACGGCAGCTTCGTGCCGCACGAATGGCTGACTTCCAACCAGGCGCAGGCCCCCGTCCTGCTCAGCGCGGGATCCCCGCCCGAGGCGGCATTCGACTTCGTGATCAATCTCGCGGCCGACCCGCCGCCCTTCCTGCCTCTGGCGCGGCGGATCGCGGAGATCATCGACGGCGACGAGGAGCGACGGCGGGCAGGCCGGGCGCGCTTCAAGGCCTATCGGGAGCTCGGCATCCAGCCGGCGACTCATACGCTGCGCACGGAATAGGCCCCTGCGGCTCATGAAGGCCGGATGCGGCCATCCGGGTCGGGCCTCTATAATGCCCTGACATTCACCCGGACCCGATATTCGCGATGGACAAAGTGTATGCGCCGCACGACATCGAGCGGCGGATCTACGAGCAGTGGGAGTCCCACGGCTGGTTCCAGCCGAGCGGCCAGGGCACCCCCTACTGCATCATGATCCCGCCGCCGAACGTGACGGGCACGCTGCACATGGGGCATGCGTTTCAGCACACGCTGATGGATGCGCTCACCCGTTATCACCGCATGCGCGGCGATGACGCCCTGTGGCAGCCCGGCACCGATCACGCCGGAATCGCCACCCAGATGGTGGTGGAGCGCCAGCTCGAGGCGCAGGGCCGAAAGCGCACCGAGCTGTCCCGCGAGGCTTTCGTCGAGCGCGTGTGGGAGTGGAAGGCGCAATCGGGCGGCACCATCGCTTCCCAGATGCGCCGTCTGGGAGACTCCGTCGACTGGTCGCGCGATCGCTTCACGATGGACGCGGGCTTGTCGCGCGCGGTGGTGGAGGTTTTCGTGCGCCTGCACGAGGAAGGCCTGATCTATCGGGGCAAGCGGATCGTCAATTGGGACCCGGTCCTGCTCACCGCGCTTTCCGACCTGGAGGTTGAAAGCACCGAGGAGGAGGGTCATCTCTGGCACCTGCGATACCCGCTCGAGGACGGGTCGGGTTACATCGTCGTGGCCACGACGCGGCCAGAGACGATGTTCGGTGACACCGCGGTGGCCGTCAACCCGGACGATGAGCGCTACAGACATCTCGTCGGCAAGAGATTGCTGCTGCCCCTCGCCGACCGCCCAATCCCCGTGATTGCGGACGCCTACGTGGACGCCTCCTTCGGCTCGGGCTGCGTGAAAATCACGCCGGCACACGATTTCAACGATTACGAGATCGGACAACGCCACGGCCTGCAGCAAATCAACATCCTCACGCCCCGGGGCGCCCTCAACGACAACGTCCCGGCGCGCTTGCGCGGCCTCGATCGCTTCGAGGCGCGCAAGCGCGTGGTGGCCGAGCTCGAGGCGGCGGGGCTGCTCGAGAAGATCGAGAAGCACCGGCTCATGGTCCCCCGCGGCGACCGCAGCGGCGCGGTGCTCGAGCCGTTTCTCACAGATCAGTGGTACGTCAGGATCGCGCCGCTCGCCGCCCCTGCCATCGCGGCGGTCGAGAGCGGGCGCACGCGGTTCGTGCCCGAGAACTGGTCGAAAACCTATTTCGAATGGATGCGCAACATCAAGGACTGGTGCGTCAGCCGCCAGCTCTGGTGGGGACATCGGATCCCCGCGTGGTATGACGATGCAGGCAATGTCTACGTCGCGCGCAGCGAGGCGGAGGCACGCGAGAAGCACGGGCTCGCTCCCGACCTTGCGTTGCATCAGGATGCGGACGTCCTCGACACCTGGTTCTCCTCGGCCCTCTGGCCGTTCTCGACGCTCGGGTGGCCGCAGAGCACGCCCGCGCTGGCGAAGTTCTATCCGACCAACGTGCTCGTGACCGGATTCGACATCATCTTCTTCTGGGTCGCCCGGATGATGATGATGGGCCTGAAATTCATGGGCGATGTGCCCTTCCGCGAGGTCTACATCACCGGGCTCATCCGCGACGAGCACGGGGAGAAGATGTCGAAGTCCAAGGGCAACGTCATCGACCCACTCGACATCGTCGACGGCATCGACATCGCGTCGCTGGTGGCCAAGCGAACGAGCGGCCTGATGCAGCCGCAGATGAAGTCTCGGATCGAGAAGGCGACCCGCAAGGAGTACCCCGAAGGAATCGCGCCCCACGGCACCGATGCCCTGCGCTTCACCTTCGCCGCCCTCGCCTCCCCCAGCCGCGATATCCGCTTCGATCTCGCGCGGGTGGCCGGCTATCGCAACTTCTGCAACAAGCTGTGGAATGCAGCCCGTTTCGTCACACTCAGCGCCGGGGACGAGCCCCCCGCCGCGCAACGCCTGGAGCTCTCCGTCGCCGACCGCTGGATCCGCTCGCGATTCGCGCGGACGATCGAGACGGTGGAGAAAGCGCTCGCCGAGTATCGCTTCGACTACGCCGCGGCGGCGCTCTACGAGTTCACCTGGTACGAGTTCTGCGACTGGTACCTCGAGCTCACCAAGCCCGTACTGCAGTCGGAATCGTCCTCGCCCGCGGCGCGCGCCGGCACGCGGCACACACTGCTCGAGATCCTCGAGGCGCTGCAGCGCGCCCTGCATCCGATCATGCCCTTCATCACGGAGGAGATCTGGCGGCGCGTCGCGCCTCTCACCGGCCGCGCCGGCCCGACCGTGATGCTGGCGCCGTACCCGCGAAGCCGCGACTTTCCCGTCGACGAGGACAGCGAGCACGAAGTCGGCTGGCTGCAGGCGTTCATCCTGGGTGTCCGGCAGATCCGGGGCGAGATGAACATCAACCCGTCCCGCCGTATTCCACTCCTCTACCGGAACGCGTCGGCGCGCGACATCGGGCTCATCCAGCGCCACCACGCCTGGCTCGAGCGCCTCGCCGGAATCGAGCCGCCGCGGGAGCTTGCCGCCGGTGAGCCGCAGCCCCAGGCCGCCACCGCACTCGTCGGTGAGCTCACGCTGCTCGTCCCCATGGCCGGCCTGATCGATGCGGCCGCCGAAGCCGAGCGCCTCGGCAAGCTGCTCGCTCGCGCCCGCACCGACCTGGAGAAGATCCGCGGCCGGCTCGCCAATGAGAGCTTCGTCCGTAACGCTCCCGAACCGGTCGTTGCGGCCGAGCGCCAGCGGGTCGCCGACCTGGAGCAAGCCGTCGCCCGTCTCGCGAGCCAGCTCGCCCGCGTGCAGGAGCTGCCGGGACCGGACGCGGCATGAGCGCGGCGGCAGCGCATGACCGGGACGCGCCGGCCCTGATGCGCGCGCTCGCGGCGCTGGAGACGGTGCTGCTCGGCAAGCCGCGGCAGGTGCGGCTCTGCCTCGCCTGCCTGTTGGCGCGCGGCCACCTTCTCATCGAGGATGTGCCCGGAGTCGGCAAGACGACACTGGCGCACGCCCTGGCTCAGGTGCTCGGGCTCGCCTGGCAGCGAGTGCAATTCACCAGCGATCTGCTGCCCGCCGACATCGTGGGCGTCTCGGTGTTCGATCGTGCGAGCCAGCAGTTCAATTTCCGCCCGGGCCCGGTCTTCACGCAGCTGCTGCTCGCCGACGAGGTGAACCGGGCGAGCCCGCGCACCCAGAGCGCGCTGCTCGAGGCCATGGAGGAGCGCCAGGTCAGCATCGACGGCACCAGCCATCGTCTTCCGGAGCCCTTCTTCGTGGTGGCCACCCAGAATCCCCACGAGCAGCTCGGCACCTTTCCCTTGCCGGAATCTCAGCTCGACAGGTTCCTCATGCGTGTGACGCTGGGTTACCCCGATGCGGTCCACGAGCGCGAGCTGCTGCGAAACGGCGACCGGCGCGACCTGATCGCGGGGATCTCGGCGGTGCTCGACCCCGAGGCGGTGATTCGCGCGCAGCACATGGTGCGGGCCACTCACGTGGCGGAGCCCTTGCTCGATTACACGCAGGCGCTGGTGGCCCGAACGCGCGACCGCGCGGACCTCAAGCTCGGGCTCTCGCCGCGAGCGGGACAGGGGCTGATCCGCTGCGCACAGGCCTGGGCACGTCTCGCCGGACGCGCGGCGGTCCTGCCGGAGGACGTGCAGGCGGTGCTACCGGCGGTGATCGCGCACCGCCTCGAGCGCCGGGATACCGCCGCCCAGGGCTCCCCTGGCGCCGCGGGCATCGATGTGGCGGAGGAGCTGATCAGGACGGTCCCGGTTCCGGTATAGAAGGCGCTCAGCGGCATCTCGCCGTGGAGGCAACGTGATCGCTCCCGATCCATGACAGCCATTGCGGCAATCCGCCAACGCCTGCGGCGGCGCGCCGCCGACTGGGCCCGGCGCCGTCAGGGGGCCGACACACTGCCGCTGACGCTCGGGCGGCGCCGTCTCTACATCCTGCCCACCCGTGCCGGCGTCGGCTTCGGCGCCCTCGTGCTCACCATGATCGCGGCGGGACTGAACTATGCCAACAGCCTCGCACTGCTGCTCGCCTTCCTGCTCGCGGGCTTCGCGCTCGTCGCCATGCACGAATGTCATCGCAACCTGTTGGGTCTCTCGCTGCTCGAGGCGAGCGCGCCGCCGCTCTTCGCAGGCTCCTCGGGCATGCTGCGCCTGACGCTCGAGAATGCGTCGCGGATGCGGCGCTATCGCCTCCAGGCCGCCGCCGGGGAGGAGAGTGCGGCGGCGATGGATCTCACGGCCGGCAGCCGCGGACGACTCGAGCTGCCGATCCGGGTGCTGAGGCGAGGGCTGCAGCGCATCGAGCGGCTGCGCATCAGCAGCTCGCATCCCTTCGGCCTCTTTCGCGCCTGGACTTGGGTCCATGCGCCCATCGACGTGGTCGTCTATCCGCGGCCCTCGGGTGCCCTGCCCCTGCCGCCCGAGAGCGGCGCCGCCGCCGGAACCTGGGCGCAGGGCGCGGCCGGGTCGGACGAGTGGCGCGGGCTTCGCCCCTTTCGCGAAGGCGACTCGCCGCGGCAGGTCGCCTGGAAGGCCTATGCGCGCGAGGCGCCGATGCTCGTCAAGGAGTACAGCTCTGCCGGCGCGCCGCTGCGCGTGCTGTCGCTGGCGCATGCGCGCCAGCCTGACCTCGAATCGCGCCTCGAGCAGCTCGCGCGCTGGATCGTGGATTGCGAATCGCGCGGCGAGGTCTACGGCCTCGAGGTGGCAGGCGAGCGCATCCCGGCGCACCGCGGTCCCGATCACCGCCATCGGTGCCTGTCGGCGCTCGCGCGCTACGGCTCGCCGCGGTCCGCGGCCGCCGCGGCGGTGTCGCGATGAGCGCGGCGGGCACTGCCGCGCCGACAACGCGGCCGCCGTTGCTCTGGGTCTGCGCGGCCGGCGCGGCGGCCATCCTGCTGCACGCCGCCGAGGTGCCCCCCTGGATCACCGCCGCCGCCCTCGCGCTCGTCGGCTGGCGGCTCGCGGCGGCCTTCGGCGCAGTGCGGCTGCCCGGGGGCCTCGTACGCGTCACGCTCGGGCTCGCCCTGGTGGCAGCGGTGTTTGCGCAGTTCCGCACGCTCGATGGCCTCCTGCCCGGCACGGCGATGTTGATGTTGATGGCGGCCATCAAGCTGCTCGAGACCCGCACCCCGCGCGATCAGTATGTCGTGATCGGCGGCGCGCTCTTTCTGCTTCTGGCGGCCTGTCTGTACGGCCAGGGGCTGGCATGGGTGCCGCTCTATGCAGCGGACGCGCTGTTGTGCTGCTCGGCGCTCGCCGTGGTGGCCTACACGCCGGGCCCGGATGACGGCGCCTTCACGGCCCCGCTCGGGCTGCGCACCGGCGAGGTCATCGCGCTGGCCGGCCGCAGCCTCCTCTACGCCATGCCGCTCGCGATCCTGCTCTTCCTGTTCCTTCCGCGCCTGCCCGGCCACCTCTGGGGCATGACAGGGAGCGATGACGCGGTGACCGGACTCAGCGACACGATGACGCCCGGAAGCATCACCCGGCTGACGGCCTCGTACGACATCGCCTTTCGGGTGCGCTTCGATGGCCGCGCGCCGCCGCCCGATGAGCGCTACTGGCGCGCCATCGTGATGAATGACTTCGACGGCGCCACGTGGACCACCGGGACTTCCGCTCCCGGCCAGACCCAGCGGCTCGACTGCCTGTCGCGGCCGTACCGCTATCGCGTCTACCTCCAGCCCACCTTCACGCACTGGTGGCTCGCCCTCGATACCGTCATGGGCTCACCGGTCTCGGACGTCCGGTATACCAGCGACTACCAGCTCATCGCGCCCTATCGCATCACCCATCCCCTCAGCTACGCCGCAGTCTCGTGCACCCATGTCCGCTCGCTGGCGCCGCTCTCCTCCGCGGCGCGGCTCGAGGAAACGCGGCTGCCGCCCGGGCGCAACCCGCGAACCGCCGCCCTGGCGTTGCGCCTGCGCCGCCGTGCCGGCTCGGATGCCGCGTTCGTGCGGGCCGCGCTCGAGTTCCTGCGCACGGGTGGATTCTCCTACTCGCTCACTCCGCCGCCCCTCGGCCGGCGCAACCCGGTCGATGACTTCCTCTTTCGCACGCGCACGGGGTTTTGCGGCCACTACGCCTCGGCCTTCGTCGACATGATGAGGGCCGGAGGCGTTCCGGCCCGGGTCGTCACCGGCTATCTCGGCGGCCGGTGGAACCCCTATGACGGTACGTTCATCGTGCGGCAGTCGGACGCGCACGCCTGGGCGGAAGTCTGGCTCCACGGCCGCGGCTGGACGCGGGTGGATCCCACCGCGGTGGTCGCGCCGGAGCGGCTCTACCGCGGCATTCTCGATCTGCTGCCGAACGCCGTCTCCATCCCCGAGCGCCTGGTGCACGCCTGGCCCTGGATCGGCGCGGCGCTCGAGCGCTGGGAGGCGCTCAACGGCTGGTGGAACCGCCGCGTGGTCGGATTCGACTCCCGCGCCCAGCTCGGGTTGCTCAGCGATCTCGGCTTTCACTCGCCGGAGCTGCGCGACGCCGGCTGGGCGTTCGCCGCGGCGCTGCTCGCATGGCTCGCCTGGGTCTCCTGGCAGGTCGGCAGGGAGATCGGCGCCCCACCGCCCGATCGGCTCGGCCGCGCCTACCTGCGGCTCTGCCGCAAGCTCGCCCGCACGGGACTCGCCCGTGCGGCGCATCAAGGACCTCTCGCCTACGCGCAGGCGCTCTCTCGGCTGCGGCCCGATCTGACTTCCCGGGTGCAGCCCCTTCTGGACGCCTACGCGCGGCTTCGCTTCGGCTCCTCGAGCCGACCGTCCGCTCCCAGCGTCCAGGCTTTCGAGCGCGCTGTCGCCGGGCTCTCCATCCCCTCCGCCGCGCGGGCGAGGCGGCATCGGCGCTCGCGTCCCCGCTGACGCCCTCTCACACTGCGTGCTCCCTCGTCTCCCTGAAAGTGATCTCCGGCCATCGCTCCAGCGTCAGCTGCAGATTGACCCGCGTCGGCGCCAGATACACCAGCGCCCCCGCATGGTCCACCGCCAGATGATCGTGCGCTCTGCCGCGAAACTCCTCGAGCTTGCGGGCATCCGCCGCATCGATCCACCGCGCCGTATGCACGTTGACAGGCTCGAATACGCACTGCACGCCATACTCGTCCTGCAGCCGGAAAGCCACCACCTCGAACTGCAGCTGCCCGACCGCACCCAGGATCAGATCGTTGTTGCGCACCGGCTTGAAAAGCTGCGTCGCCCCTTCCTCGCAGAGCTGCGACAAGCCCTTCTGCAGCGCCTTCATCCTCAGCGGATCCTTGAGCACCGCGCGCCGGAAGATCTCCGGCGCGAAATTCGGCACCCCCGTGAAGGCCAGCTTCTCCCCTTCGGTGAACGTATCGCCGATGTTGATCGTGCCGTGATTGTGCAGCCCGATGATGTCGCCCGCGTAGGCCTCCTCCGCGTGCTCGCGCTCCGAGGCCATGAACGTGAGCGCATCGGCCACGCGCACTTCCTTGCCGAGCCGCACATGATAGAGGCGCATTCCCCGTGCGTACCTGCCGGAGCACAGGCGCAGGAACGCGATGCGGTCGCGGTGTCCCGGATCCATGTTGGCCTGGATCTTGAACACGAAGCCCGACAATTTCTCCTCCGTCGGCTGCACCGTCCGTTCCCGGGCGGCGCGCGCCTGCGGACCCGGGGCGTGCGCGGCGAACGCGGCGAGCAGCTCCTCCACTCCGAAGTTGTTGATGGCGGAGCCGAAGAACACCGGCGTCTGGCGGCCGGCCAGGTAACCGGCGGGATCGAACACCGCGGTCGCGCCCCGGACCAGCTCGATCTCCTCGATGATCGCCTCGAGGCGATCTCCCAGGAGCTCGCGCGCCGCCTCGCTGCCGAGTCCCGCGATGACCTGATTCTCCCCCACCCGGCCGCGCTCGCCCGCGAGATACACGTAGATGCGGTCCTCCAGCAGGTGATAGATGCCGCGCAGGTCCCTGCCCATTCCGATCGGCCAGGTGACGGGTGCCGTGGCGATCCCCAACACCTTCTCGATCTCGTCGAGGAGCTCGATCGGCGCGCGCCCTTCGCGGTCGAGCTTGTTGATGAAGGTCATGATGGGAGTGTCGCGCAGCCGGCAGACCTCCATCAGCTTGATGGTCCGCTCCTCGACGCCCTTGGCGCAGTCGATGACCATCAGAGCCGAGTCCACGGCCGTGAGCGTCCGGTAGGTATCCTCCGAGAAGTCCTCGTGACCCGGCGTATCCAGCAGGTTGACGATGCGGTCGCGGTAGGGGAACTGCATGACCGAGGAGGTCACCGAGATCCCGCGTTGCTGCTCGAGGCGCATCCAGTCGGAGGTGGCATGACGGGCCGCCTTGCGGCCCTTGACGGTGCCCGCCATCTGGATGGCGCCGCCAAAGAGCAGCAGCTTTTCCGTGAGGGTGGTCTTGCCGGCGTCCGGATGCGAAATGATCGCAAACGTCCGCCGCCGACGGATCTCGGCAGTCAGTTCGGTCATGGATCGGTCGTCAGTGTGTGTTGCGGGGGGGCCGGCGACCGCGCAGGGTGAGTCGCAGCACCGCGGCATCTTCCCTGCCGCCCACCGCCTGGTAGTAGCCGCGGCGCATGCCGACCTGCTCGAATCCGACCGCCTGATACAGACGGATGGCCGCCGTGTTGGATGGCCGGACCTCGAGGAACGCCTCGTTCATGCCGGCGGCGGTGCCGCGCTCGAGCAGGTAGCCGAGCATGCGCCGGCCGAGCCCGCGGCAGCGGTGATCGCCGTCGACGCAAAGATTCAGCACGTGCGCTTCGCCCGCACCGATGCTCATGACCCCGTATCCGATGATCCGACTCCCCGCCGTGAGCACGCGGCAGACGTATCCGACCCGCAGGCAGTCGCGGAAGATGCCCTCGCTCCACGGAAACAGGTACGAGGCCCGCTCGACCGCGAAGACCTCGGCGACATCCGCCTCGGTCATCGGCCGGATGCCGATCTCCGGGGCGGCGTCGAGCAGCTCAGGAGCGATGGCCATCTTCGGGTATGCCTGCCGTCAATTGCCTGAACACGTCACGCGCGAACTTCAAGTCCTCCCACGCCTTGCGCTTGTCCGCCGGGTTGCGCAGGAGATATGCGGGATGATACGTCACCACGAGGGGCGTGTTCAGCTCGCCGAACCGATGCACCCGGCCGCGCAGGCGGCTCAAGGACTCCTCCGTCGCCAGCAGGTTCTGGGCCGCGATCCGCCCCACCGCGAGCAGCAGCCGCGGACGCACCAGCTGGATCTGCCGCCGCAGATACGGCAGGCACGCGGCGACCTCCTCCGGGCGCGGATCCCGGTTGCCCGGGGGCCGGCTCTTGAGCACATTGGCGATGTAGACGTTCTGCGCACGGCTGAGCCCGATGGCGCGCAGCATCGCATCGAGGAGCTGTCCCGCCCGCCCCACGAAGGGCTCGCCGCGCCGGTCCTCCTCGGCCCCGGGGGCCTCGCCAATCACCATCCAGTCGGCCTGGGGATTGCCCGCCCCGAGGACCCCCTGAGTGCGGCCGGCGTGCAGGCCGCACAGGGTGCAGCCCAGGACCTCGCCGCGCAGGGCTTGCCATTGCGCCGCGAGCTCGGGCGCAGCCATTGCCGCCGCCGCAACCGCAGGCTCGGGCGCAGGGGCAGGCTCAGACGCGCGCGCGGACGCGGGCGCGCGCACAGGCGCAGGCTGTGCCGCTGGCGTCGCCTCGTCCTCGTGGACCCTGGGCAGCCGCACCCAGACATCGATGCCGAGGGCGGCCAGGTACTCGGCTCGCAGCGCCTGATCCATCAGGCCCCGGCGCGCCGGTGGCGGCGCACCCGGCGCACCAGCCAGAGGATCGGGGCCGATACGGCGTAGGTGCCGAACACCGCAAGCAGCAACGTCGGTGGACCTGTGGCGTTCAGGACGACCGCGACCAGGACCACGATGAGCACCACGAGCAGCAGCGATACGAAGCGGACGCGGCGGTCCAGCTTGAACTGCTTGAAGCTCGGGTAGCCGAATCCGCTCACCATGAGCGCCCCCGCCAGAGCGGTCACGGCGAAGGCCGCGATCAGCCCGCCCAGCCCCGGCTCGCGCCACTGGCTGGAGGCCCATACGAACCCGGCCACGTTGGCGGCGGCGGATGGACTCGGCAGCCCCTCGAAATAGCGCTTGTCCGCCGTGGCGGCACGCGCATTGAAGCGGGCGAGGCGAAGCGCCGCCGTGACCGCGTAGAAAAAGCAGGCCAGCCAGCCGAACCGCCCCCAGGCGCGGCCGTACTCGGCGATCCGCACCACGCCCCACTGGTAGGCGACGATGGCCGGGGCGAGACCGAAGGAGACCATGTCCGCCAGGCTGTCGTATTCCTTGCCGAAGGCGCTCTCGGTGTGGGTCAATCGCGCGATCCGCCCATCCAGCGTGTCGAAGATCATCGCCACGAACACCGCCATTCCGGCCGGCGCGAAGTGCTTGTCGATCGCGGCGACGATCGCGTAGAACCCCGAGAAGAGGCAGCCTGTGGTCAGCAGATTGGGCAGGAGATAAATCCCCTTGCGCCGCGGCTTGACCTCGTTGTCGGCATCTGGGTCCACGTGCGGGGCACTCTCCGGGATCGGGCTCGGGGACGTCAAGACTCGCTCGCCCTGGCGGCTGGAAGGGGAGGGAATTTTATCAGGTGGGCACCTGTTAAGATGGCCGTCTCTTCAACTCCCCGCAGAACCCCGCGCACCCATGAGGCTCTCGCAGTACCCGATCAACACCACCAAGGAAACCCCGGCCGAGGCCGAAGTGCTGAGTCATCAGCTGATGCTCAGGGCGGGCCTCATCCGGCGCGTGGCCGCCGGCCTCTACAGCTGGCTGCCGATCGGCCTCAGGACCCTGCGCAAGGCGGAGGCCATCATTCGCGAGGAGATGAACCGCGCGGGGGCGCTGGAGCTCATGATGCCGGTGGTGCAGCCCGCGGAGCTGTGGCAGGAGTCCGGCCGCTGGACGGAGTACGGCCCGGAGCTGCTGCGCTTCAAGGATCGCCACGAGCGGGACTTCGTCGCCGGCCCCACGCACGAGGAAGTCATCACGGACATCGTCCGCCGCGACATCAGGAGCTACCGCCAGCTCCCGGTGAATTTCTACCAGGTGCAGACGAAGTTCCGCGACGAGATCCGACCGCGATTCGGGGTCATGCGGGCGCGCGAATTCATCATGAAGGATGCCTATTCCTTCCACGTCGATGAGGCCTCGCTGCAGGAGGGCTACCGCAGCATGTACGAGGCCTATACGCGCATCTTCACGCGCATGGGGCTCGATTTCCGCGCCGTGCGGGCGGATTCCGGCCCGATCGGGGGCGATGTCTCGCAGGAGTTTCACGTGCTCGCCGCCTCGGGCGAGGATGCGATCGTCTTCTCCGACGAGGACGGCTATGCCGCCAACCTCGAGGCCGCCGCGGCGCTGCCGCCGCGGGACCCGCGTCCCGCCCCGCGGGAAACCATGAGCCGGGTGCCGACCCCCGGCGCGCGCACCATCGAGGAAGTCTCGCGCATGCTGCGGGTCGAGCCATCGCGCTGCGTCAAGACGCTGCTCGTAGAGGGGTCGGAGCAGGACGTCGTCGCGTTCGCGCTGCGGGGCGATCACGACCTCAACGCCGTCAAGGCACAGCGGCTCCCGGGCGTCGCGCATCCCCTGCGCATGGCGGGCGCGGAGCGCATCGCACGCGCCACGGGCGCCGAAGCGGGATTCATCGGGCCGGTGGGACTGCGCTGCCGGATCTACGCCGATCACAGCGCATTGGCTCTGGCCGATTTCGTCTGCGGCGCCAACCAGAAGGACATGCACCTGACCGGCGTGAACTGGGAGCGGGACGTGGGCGAGGTCACCGCCGCCGACATCCGCAACGTGCGGGAGGGAGACCCGAGCCCGAGCGGCCGCGGGCGGCTGAAGATCGCCCGCGGCATCGAGGTCGGGCACATTTTCCAGCTGGGCCGCAAGTACAGTGAGCCGCTCAAGGCGGCCGTGCTCGATGAGTCGGGCAAGGAAGTGACCCTGCTCATGGGCTGCTATGGGATTGGTGTGACGCGCGTCGTGGCCGCGGCCATCGAGCAGAATCACGATGAGCGCGGCATCATCTGGCCGGAGCCGCTGGCACCCTTCCAGGTGGTGCTCGTGCCGCTCAACCTGCAGAAATCAGCCCGGGTACGCGAAGTTGCCGACCACCTCTACAACGAGCTCTGCGCCCAAGGCATCGAGGTGCTCTATGACGACCGCGACGCCCGACCCGGGGTCAAGTTCGCCGACGCGGAGCTCCTCGGCATCCCGCACCGGGTGGTGGTCGGCGATCGCGGCCTGGAAGCCGGCCGGCTGGAGTACCGCTATCGCCGCGACAGCGAGAGCACGGAATTTCCGGCTGATGAGGCCCTCGCATTCATCAAGGCACGTTTGCGCTGATTCGCGGCGCCGCCCGCGGCGGCGGGGCGCTTCCCCGCGCCTGGAGGTCGCGCTCGCAGCGCTGCTGCTGGCTCTGCCTCTCGCACGAGCCCGCGCGGACCAACAGCGCGATCCGGCGCTCGGGCCCGTCGTGCAGCGCGCCATCTCGCAGGCGCAATGCTTCGTGGATCGCTACGATGCCGCCGTCTGGTACACGCTGATGGAGCCGCGGCTGAAGCGTTTCGTGCCGGACCCCGCCGAGCGGCTTTCGATCCTGCGGCAGGTGTATTGCGAGACGCACCGGCCGGGCGAATCCAAGCTGCCCCCGGGACTCGTCATGGCGGTGATGCAGGTGGAGAGCGATTTCAACCGCTGGGCGGTCTCGTCCGTCGGCGCCGTCGGCTTGATGCAGGTCATGCCCTACTGGCCGGAGCGGCTCGGGATGAAGGGCTACGAGCTCGTGCACGTCGCGCCCAACATCAGGATGGGCTGCGCGATTCTCAGGTTCTATCTCCGCTACACGCACAACGACGTGCGGCTCGCGCTGGAGAAATACAACGGCAGCGTGGGTCATCCGGAGTATCCCGACCGGGTGCTCACGGATTGGGAGAGATGGTCCGGCGCGGATGACTTGGGATTCGCGAGCGCCAAGTCCCGCTAGGCGGTGTGGAATCCGGGTGGCGCGCCGTGCTCCAGCGCGTCGGCCACCTCGACCGCGCTCACTTTCGCCGCCGACGGGCCGATCCAAAGCCAGCTGACGAATGCCTGCACGGCCTCGTCCTCGCCACACGCCAGCACCTCCACGCGTCCATCGGGGAGGTTTCGCGCATAGCCGCGCACGCCGAGCTAGCGTGCGCGTTGCGCCGCCGAGCCGCGATAGAACACCCCTTGCACGCGGCCCGAAACGAGGCATTTCTTGCAGATCATCGGCCGAATATACCCATTTCCGCCTCAGCCGACGCGAAATGCCCCCTCGCCCTCCCATGGCCTCGCCGCCGAGACTGCGCACGCCCGGGTCTCTCGTACGCATGGAAGGAGGCATCGCACTGTGGCAACTTATCCGCAAACTCGACCGAGGCTGGTCCGGCCCCATGCCGTGCCGTGCGCTCGGCCGGGGACTGGGGAAGCTTCGATGACCGACATTCTGGTGCTCTACTATTCCCGCAACG
>DASTAC010000132.1:0-3599 GCA_035713045.1 Steroidobacteraceae bacterium | reverse complement strand
CCTACCGCCGGAACGCCACTGCCCCCGTTGGCATTTAACTCTGGCACATGCCACCGAGCACACCCGCTTCGCGCACGCTCAAGTGGATCGGGATCGGCGTCGGCACGCTGATCATCCTGATCCTGCTGGTCATCGCCGTCTTCCCCTGGAACTGGCTGCGGGGGCCGCTGTCGCGCGAGCTCTCCGCAAAGCTCCAGCGTCCGGTCAACATCGCTTCACTCCACGGCTCCCTCTTCTGGCGCCCGCACGTGCAGGTGCGCGGGTTCACGATCGGTAATCCGGCGTGGGCCGGCGGCGGACAGATGGTCTCGGTCAAGCGCATCGACCTGCAGCTCGCCTTCTGGCCGCTGCTGCGAGGGGCGATCGTGCTGCCGAAAGTCGCCCTCATCCAGCCGGACGTGCGCCTCTACCGTACGGCGGGCGGCCGCGCCAACTGGGCATTCGGCTCCAGTGCACAGACCGCGAACGCCAAGAAAAAGCCCATGAAGCTGCCGCTCGTGCATCGGCTGCTGATCGAGTCCGGCAAGCTGAGCGCTCGCGATGAGATGCACAAGATCACCTTCGACGGCACGGTCGACGCCGGCAGCGCGAACGGGGGCGGAGGCGGCCCTTCGCCCACGGCGAAGGTCGTCAAGGCGAAGGCCATGAGTCACGGCGCCAGCGCGCCGCGCGCCAAGCAGGAGGCGAGCCGGGTCGCCGCCGACACGGGCACGGGATTCGAGCTGCTCGGCAAGGGCGCGCTCAACGGCAAGCCGTTCACGCTGCGTGTGAGCGGCGGACCGCTCGTCTGGGCGGAGACTCACAAGCCCTACCCGTTCGATATCCGGATGATCGCCTCCGACATCCACGCGAGCGCGCGCGGCGTCCTGCCGCGGCCGTTCGACCTCGGCAAGCTCGACGTGACGTTGTCTCTGTCCGGAGATGACCTTGCCGACGGTTACTACCTCACCGGGCTGGCCCTGCCCAACACGCCGCCCTACTCGATCTCGGGGCGGCTGCGAACCGTGGGCACCAAGTATGAGCTCGAGGACGTGAGAGGCCGGCTCGGGGGCAGCGACGTCCATGGACTCATCACCGTCCAGCTCGACACCGCCCGTCCGGTTCTCTACGCGGACCTCGCCTCGCACACGCTCAACCTCGTCGATCTCGGTCCGACGTTCGGCGGCACGGCACCGAGCGCAGCCGAAGAGGCGCAGGAGTCGCATGCGACGGGGCATCCTTCGAAGCAAGCCGTACACCACACCCTGAAGAAGAAAGTCAAACACGAGGTCACCGGCAAGACCTCGAAGAAGGCGGCGGCGAGCCGGTTCCTGTTCCCCACGGCGAAACTGCAGGTCAACCGGCTGCGCGGAATGGATGCGACGCTGCGCTATCACGCGGATGAGGTCAGGGCGCAGACGATGCCGCTGCGGCAGGTGGACCTTCGCCTGCGGCTGCATCATGACATCCTGCGCATCGATCCTTTCACCTTCACCTTTCCCGAGGGCGAGCTCGCCGGTAGTGCGGTGATCAACGCCCGTTACCCCGTCCCGACGGAGCGTCTGGACGTCCGTCTCACTCACGTGCAGCTCGCACAGTTTCACAGCAAGGGAACCACCAAGCCGCCGTTCGAGGGCCTGCTCGTCGGCCGGCTCAGAGTCCATGGGCGGGGCGACTCGATGCACGCCTTCGCATCGACTGCGGACGGCACACTGTCGGTCGTCGTGCCGCACGGCGAGATCGAGCAGGCCTTCGCCGAGTTTGCCGGGATCGACGTGGCGCGCGGACTGGACCTGCTGCTCAAGAAGAAGCAGAAGGAAACGCCCGTGCGTTGCGGGATCGCCGACTTCGCCGCGCACGATGGGATCGCGAAGGTCAAGCAGGTTGTTTTCGACACGAAGCCCGTGATCGTGACGGGTCTGGGTGATGTGGACCTGCGTGACGAGAGGGTGCACCTGCAGCTCACCGGAGCTCCCAAGAAGTTCCGTCTGGCGGTGCTGCGCACGCCCATCGAGATCGGAGGCACGCTGCGTCACCCGGACGTCGGGATCAAGGGCAGCAAGCTGCTCGCGCAGGGGGCCGTGGCCACGGCGCTCGGAGCCATCGGCACCCCGCTCGCGGCCATCGCCGCCTTCGTCGATCCGGGTCTGAACAAGAGCGCCGACTGCCGGGCGCTGCTCACGGATGCGAAGGCGATGGGCGCGCCGCTGCGCACTGCCGCGGGGCGGCCTGGCATCAGGAAATAGCGCAACTGTGGCGCTTCAAGGCGCGCGCCTGCGGCGGTAGGCTCCGCCGGCCAACGTCTGCGGGACATGACCGGTGACCGGGACGGTGAGCTCGAGCGCAAGTCGGTCAGATGCACCCAATCGGGTGGCTCATCGCAGGCACAGCATCGGAAAGCGCATAATGCCAGCCGGTTGAGGCCCTTCCCGTCTCGCCATGAAGACCATGTTCCGGGTCGCGTGCATGGGGGCGCTGTTGCCCGCCCTGGCGCTGGCGGCACAAGCACCCGTGCCGGGCGCGGGCAAGGCCCCATCGAACGCGTTGTTCGCATCCCCGACTCATCTGGATCGGGTGGGGCGTATCGTCGTTCCGGTCATGATCGACGGCAAGGGACCCTTCCGGTTCCTCGTCGACACCGGCGCCGACGGCTCGATGATTTCCCCCGCGCTCGTGCACACCCTCGGGCTCGTCCCGAGCCAGACGGGCATCGAGCAGGTCGAGGGCACGACGGGCACCGAGCAGCTGCCGTGGGTGACCATCGACACCCTGCGTATCGGCGCCATCGTCAAGCACGACCTGCGCATGCCGATCAGCCACACCCCGGTGTTGATCGGGCTCGACGGCATCCTCGGCCTGGCGGGATTCGGAGCAGTGCGTGTGGTGGTCGACTTTCGCAGCAACCGGGTGGCGATCGACCGCTCGAGCGCGGGCTGGCCGCGGGGCTATCTCGATATCCATGCGCGGCGCACTCCAGGCGGCCTGCTCATGATCCCCGCGCGGGTCGGCGACATCCGGGTCGAAGCCGTGATCGACACCGGGGCTGCGGAGACTCTGGGCAACGCCGCACTGCGGCGGGCACTGCTGCGCGCCGCCAGGAACCCCGCGAACGCCAGGATCTACGGCGTCACCAGACAGGTGACCCGCGGCGGCATCTCGGCCTCTCCCACGATCTATCTCGGCCCCGCCGCGATCCGCGGCCTCGGAATCGTGTATTCGCACATCCCCATCTTCAGGATCTGGCATCTCGACTCCCGACCGGCCTTGATCATCGGCATGAACGTGCTCGGCTCGGTGGACGCTCTGGTGCTCGACTATCCCCGCGCCCGCGTCTACCTGCGGCCGACGGCGCCGAAGGGCCTCTCTTCGGCGGGGATCAACGACGTGTTCTTCCCCGACCCAGGGTTCAACGACGGCGGCGGCTGAGCACCCCCCGGGCGCTCGGCCGGAGTGAGATGCGACCCGCACTTTCGGTCGGACTAGGTATTTGCCCGGATCGGCACGACCTCCGGGCCGGCATTCAATACCGGGTGTGGCGTCCGGATGCCCCGGACGGAGCCGGAGGGCGACGTGGAGTTGGAAGTTCTGGAACCTGCGGTCACGGATGCTGCTCCGGACCT
>DASTAC010000131.1:0-18690 GCA_035713045.1 Steroidobacteraceae bacterium | reverse complement strand
GGCCGACGCGCTCCTTGCGGCCCTTGGTCGGCACGTACACGGTGTCCCCGGAGTTCAGCACGCCCGAGTACACGCGAAAGAAAGTCAGGTTGCCGACGAACGGGTCGTTCAGGATCTTGAAGGCCAGCGCCGCAAACGGTTCCTCGTCGCTGGCCTTGCGCGTAGCCGGATCGCCGTGCGCGTCGATACCCTTGATGTCGGGCATCTCCACCGGCGAGGGCATGAATTCGATGACCGCATCGAGCAGCGCCTGCACGCCCTTGTTCTTGAACGCCGTGCCGCACATGCAGAGCACGATGTCGTTGCGCAGCGAACGCTCGCGCAGGCCTTTGCGCACCTCGTCCTCGGTGAGGGCTTCGCCCTCGAGGTACCTGTTCATCAGCGCATCGTTGGCCTCGGCCGCCGCCTCGACCATCTTCGCGCGGTACTCCTGCGCCTGGTCCTCGAGATTCGCCGGGATGTCGCGATACTCGAAGCGCATGCCCTGGGTCTCCATGTCCCAGTAGATGGCCTTCATGCGGATGAGATCGACCACGCCCTCGAAATGGTCCTCGGTGCCGATCGGGATCTGGATCGGCACGGGGTTGCCGCGCAGGCGGCTCTTGATCTGCTCCAGGCAGCGGAAGAAGTTGGCGCCGGCGCGGTCCATCTTGTTGACGAACGCGATGCGCGGCACGCCGTACTTGTTCATCTGCCGCCAGACCGTTTCGGACTGGGGCTGCACGCCGGAGACGGCGCAGAAGAGCGCGACGGCGCTGTCGAGCACGCGCAGCGACCGCTCGACCTCGATGGTGAAGTCGACGTGGCCCGGCGTGTCGATGATGTTGATCCGGTGCACCGGATAGCCGCTGTCCATGCCCTTCCAGAAGCAGGTGGTGGCCGCGGCGGTGATGGTGATACCGCGCTCCTGCTCCTGCTCCATGTAGTCCATCACGGCGGCGCCGTCGTGCACCTCGCCGATCTTGTGCGAGACGCCGGTGTAGAAGAGGATGCGCTCGGTCGTGGTCGTCTTCCCCGCGTCGATGTGCGCGGAGATACCGATGTTCCGGTAACGCTCGATGGGCGTCGCACGTGCCACGGGTGAGCTATCCTCTGGACCTTCCGACCGTATGAGCCGCGGCCGCGGTTACCAGCGGTAGTGCGCGAAGGCCTTGTTGGCCTCCGCCATGCGATGGGTGTCCTCGCGCTTGCGGACGGCGGCGCCGCGATTCTCGGCGGCGTCCATCAGCTCGTGCGCCAGGCGAAACGCCATCGACTTCTCGCTGCGGTCGCGAGCGGCCTCGATGACCCAGCGCATGGCCAGCGTCTGGCGGCGGGTGGCGCGCACTTCGACGGGCACCTGATAGGTCGCGCCGCCGACGCGGCGGGACTTGACCTCGACGACCGGCTTCACGTTGTCGAGCGCCGCCGAGAGCACCTCGATGGCCTCGGGACCTTTCTTGCCGGTCTTGTCCGAGATGCGGTCGATCGCGCCGTAGATGATGCGCTCGGCCGCTGACTTCTTGCCGTCCTTCATGACGACGTTCATGAACTTCGCCAGCATGTCGCTGTTGAATTTCGGGTCCGGCAGGATGGTTCGGACCGGCGCCTGGGCTCGACGGGACATAGCCTGATGCCTCTTACTTCTTGGGGCGCTTTGCGCCGTACTTGGAGCGTCCCTGCTTGCGCTCGCCGACGCCAGCGCAGTCCAGAGTGCCGCGCACCGTGTGGTAGCGCACGCCGGGCAGGTCCTTCACACGACCTCCGCGAATGAGCACCACTGAGTGCTCCTGGAGATTGTGTCCTTCGCCACCGATGTAGCTCGTGACTTCGTATCCGTTCGTCAGCCGAACGCGGCAGACCTTGCGCAGGGCTGAGTTCGGCTTCTTCGGCGTCGTGGTATACACGCGCGTGCAGACGCCTCGCTTTTGGGGGGACGCCCCAAGCGCGGGCACCTTCGTCTTCTCTGCCTTCGTCCGGCGTGGCTGCCGGATGAGCTGACCCGTGGTCGCCATTCTGTCTCCAAGATCCTGCGTTCGGGCGCACTGGGCGCCCTTAAGTCTCAGAAGCGCTTGTGCGGTGAGCGGCTGGAAGAAAGACCGGGCCGCCTGCTGCTCGCTCGGCGGCCCGGTGTCTGTATCTCGCTAGTTTCCGGTGCCGGCATGAATCAGGTCCGGACCGAGAAAGGCCGGCGATTCTAGGTAGGGGGGGCGGGAGTGTCAACCGTGCGAGGCCTCGGAAGGGCCGCGGGCAGCGCTGAGCCGCGCTCCATTCAGCCGGCCAGGGTCACGACCCCGCCTCGAGGGATTCCACGCGTCCGCCGGAAAGCACCAGCAGCACCCTGTCGAAGCCGACCGGAATGCGGAGCTGGGAAACGACGTGCCGTAACGCCGCGACAGGCGCGCAACCCCCTTCCGGGACCAGCACCAGCCATCGATCGCCCCCGCCTCCCTTCCGCTTGCGCTTATGGGGCGCCTCGCCCCTGGGGCCCGCAAGCGATCTCGTCAGGCCAAAGAGGAGTCCCGGGACGTCCGCCCCCGGATCGGGATTGTGCACAAAAAGGATGGCCTTGGGCGCGCGTTGCGCAACCCCACCCATCAGGCTGACCCGGACCCCGTTTCCAAACAGAGTCTGGCTGAGTTCCAGCCGTGCCGGCCGGCGTTCGAGGCGGCGGCGGACGCTCTCTACTATGGCTGCCGCCGTCGCCGTCGGCTGCAGGATGGGTGCCGTGACTGCGATCATCACGATGTGCCGGCTGGGAACGAGCTCGCGCAGGTCGGACTGCAACCGCCGGGCGAGCTCAACCACGACACGGTCGAAGCGCAGGCGAGGCACGCCGCGCGGGACACCCTTTTTCGGCGCAATCGCCACGACCGCGGCGGCAATCCGCTTGCCGCCGATCGTCAGACAGGCACCTCGCGAGGCTCTCCTCCAGGGCTCCCACTGTGCCGAGTAATGCCGCGCGACGGCTTCGATGCCCGCCCGCTCCTCTCTGGTGAGCTGGCTCATTCAACCGCTCCTGCCATCGCCCCGCTGGGTGGTGGTCTCGATCGGTAGCCTGAAGCCACAACGTTGTTGTAGGCTTCGCATCGCCTCGTGCTGAAACACGGCCGTGCGTCACGGCGGCGGCGTTTCCACCGTGATCTGCTGCACTCGCATCCTGCCTCGACCGCGGAGAACACTGAAAAATGAGGTCTGGTTTCCTGCCGAAGCGGCCCGTGGCGCGCGACGCCCGTCCCCGGCTGCTTTCCCTCGCGTGGGCCTGTCTGCTGCTCACCGCCTCCGCCGCCTGCGCCGCGGCGCCGCTGCACCTGGCTTCGATTTCCCGCTATCGCCACCATTACGTCCATCACCACCACCGCCGGTTGGCGATGCAGCCCCACCTGCGTTCCGGTGAGGCGCTGGTGCTCGATGCGAGCCACGGCAAGGTGCTCTATGCCCGGCGCGCCGACCATCCGGCCCCCATCGCCTCCATTTCCAAGCTCATGACGGCACTCGTGGTCGCGGAGGCGAGACAGCCCCTCGATCAGCGGCTGGAGGTGACCTCCGCGGACCGCGCGATCGGGCGCGGCGCCTTTTCCCGGCTGGCCATCGGGACCCGGCTCACCCGGGCGCAGCTCTTTCATCTGGCGCTGATGTCCTCGGAGAATCGGGCGGCCCATGCGCTGGCGCGCAACTACCCGGGCGGCCTCGCCGCCTGCATCCGGGCGATGAACGCCAAGGCGCGGGCGCTCGGCATGACTCACACGCACTTCGTGGAGCCGACCGGCCTCTCGAGCCACAATATCTCGACGCCCGACGACCTCGCCAAGCTCGTCATGGCAGCGGCCCGAAGCCCGGTGATCCGCCGCTATTCCACGAGCCGCGGCTATACCATCCGCTCCGGCCGCCGGCTGGTCGCGTACCACAATACCGACCTGCTGGTCTCCCGTCCTTCCTGGCATATCGTGGTGCAGAAGACGGGATTCACGGACGCCGCCGGGAATTGCCTGGTGATGCAGGCCACCATCGATCACCGCAGCGTCGTCATGGTGCTGCTCGACTCCTGGGGCAAGTACACGCGCGTCGCGGACGCGCGACGGGTCAGGGACTGGGTCGAGTCCCGGCTCGCCCATCACCCCGTGCGGCAGGTGGCGAGCCGGACCTAGTCCCATCCCGGCGAGCTCCGCCCGCCGTATCACCTCACACCTGCCAAGCGAATCCGAGGGGGAGCCGCCTGCCGCGGCGGCTCGCCCGATGGCGCGAATCTCACGTATCGTAGATAGAGGGCGTCGACGCGCTTTGCTCTGGCTGCGCAAACCCGACTGAGCGAGGGTCCGCGATGATCCTGTACGACTATCTCGACTCCGGCAACGGCTACAAGATCCGGCTCCTGCTGTCACAGCTCGGATTCGCATACCGCTGGGAGGAACTCGACATCTTGCGCGGCAGCACGCGCACCAAGAGCTTCCTGGTAAAGAACCCGAACGGGCGCATTCCGACGCTCGAGCTCGATGATGGCACCTGCCTCGCAGAATCGGACGCGATCCTCTGGTACCTCGCCGACGGCTCACCGTACCTGCCGGCGGGTAAGCTCGAGCGCGCGCAGGTGCTGCAATGGATGTTCTTCGAGCAATACAGTCACGAGCCCTATGTCGCGACGCCGCGCTTCATCCTGAAGCACCTCCCAGCCGACTCCGCTCGCAGAGTCGAGCTGCCCCAGCGTCTGGAGCAGGGACGGGCGGCGCTGGGCGTCATGGAGATGCACCTCGCGGGACGGGAATTCTTCGTCGCGCAACGCTACTCGATCGCGGATATCGCCCTTTATGCCTACACCCACGTCGCGCACGAGGCGCAGCTCGACCTCGGTCCTTACCCTCGGGTGAGGGCTTGGATCGCGCGAGTGGCGAGCCAGGCTCGGCACGTGCCGCTCGCGGCCCGGCCGGCCTGACAGCTCGCGGGCGCCTGGGGCCTGCCGTGCGCCGAACACACCATCCGCTGAATCCGTCCTTGTGGAGACCACCATGCGTTTTCGACCCGTCATTCTGGCATGCGCCCTCCTGGCTCTACCCGCGCTCGCCGCGGCGGCGGATCCGGGTCGCCTGCAGCTGCCGGATTTCCCCGCCCTCGGCAAGCGCGCAGCGCAGGCCGTCGTCATCTCGCTCGACTCCTCGCTCCTGCATCAGGCGAGCGGATTCATCAACGAGAGCAGCGGTGCGAGCAGCGCCGAGGTCACTGAGCTGCTCAAGGGCATCAGGGGGATCTACGTCCGCAGCTTTTCCTTCGCCGAGCCGGGGGAATATTCCAGGGCAGACCTCGGCCCCGTGGAGGCGCAGCTGCGCGCTCCGGGATGGCAGCCGGTGGTATCCACGCACGATGTGAAGCAGGGGAAGGAACTCGAGATCTACGTGCGACGCAGCGGGCATCGCACCGACGGCCTCGCCATCATCGCCGCGGATCCCAGGCAGCTCACGATCGTCAACATCGTCGGTCCAATCGACCTCGCCAGGCTGGCACGGCTTCAAGGGCAATTCGGGATTCCGAGCGTGGGCATTCCGCTGGGGGCACAGATGCCGAGCGACCCCGCAGCCGCCCGGACGCATTGATCCGCCCGGCATCGCGCAGCTCGGTGCGGCCCGGCGTGCCGCGAGCTACACTGCCGCCGACGCACCTAATTGAGCGAGGGGGAGAGATCCTGATGCCAGAGCTGCTGTTCGAGTATGCCGTGGCGCGATTTCGCCCGATGACCGCGGCGGCGGTCTGCACGCTGGCGCTGTGCGCGATTCCCGCCAGCGCATGGGCGCAGAGCGTACCCGCGGGTCTGCGGGCCTGTGCGGCCGAATCCGATCCCGGTCAGCGGCTCGACTGCTACGACAGGGAAATGAAGCGTCTCATGGCAGCGGCCGCGCAGGCGGCCCCGTCCGCTCGGCCGGCTCAGGCCGCCGAAGCGGCGCCCCCAGCCGCCGCGACCGCCTCCGCTCCCCCGCCGGCGCCCGCTTCCACTGCGACTGATGCGGCCCCGAGCTCCGGCGCGCGGGCCCCGGCGACGGCAGTGTCGACGCCTGCGCCCGCCAAGGCCACCCAGGAGCCGCAAACCCCGCACCACTCGGGCGTTTGGAAGCTCTTCTCCGGCGGCGCCCCTTCGCGCATGACGGCCCGCATAGTGCGCGTGGACCGCTCGCCGGGCGCGATGGTCCTGCACCTCGACAACGGGCAGGTCTGGCGCCAGACCGGACGCGCCCCGGGCGACCTCGGCCTGCGCGCGGGCGATGAGGTTACGATCGAGCAGCACCTCGGCTCGTACTGGCTGTCCTCCAGTCACGTCTCCGACATGAGGGTGCGGCAGGAATCCCGCTGATGGCGGGAGCGGCTCAGAGGAAGAGCGAGCCGGTGATGCCGCCGTATACGCCCAGTCCGGCCGTCAGGATCGCGATCGCGACGACCAGCCATGCGTAGGGGCCTCTCAGACGGTGCTCGGGCGGCAGTGCCTTGAAAGCGAGCGCGACCAGAAACCCGAGCACCAGCGGCAGCATGAGAGCGTTCATCACCTCGACCCCGATGTTGAGCGCGACGAGATCGGGCGCGAGGTCGACGATCACGGCGCCGCCGATGACGGCGAGCGCATAGATGCCGTAGAACCAGGGCGCCTCCAGCGGACGGTGCTCCAGGGAGTGCCGGTAGCCGGTGACCTCGCCGAAGCCCCAGGCCGAGGCCAGGGAGACGACGATGGCCGCCACCAGGCCCGCGCCGATCGTGCCGAAACCGAACACCACCCGGCCCACGCTGGTCCCCAGCACCGGCACCAGCATCTTCGTGATGTCGCCGATGGTGTTGAGGTTGCCGTCCGCGTGCACCTTGCCGATCGTCGCAGCCGCCGCGATGAGCACGGCGGCCATCACGGCCTGCGCGATGACGGAGCCGAAGGCGGTGTCCCATTGGGCATGCCGATAGTGACAGGGCTGCAGCTTCTTGTCGGCGACGGCGGACTGTTGATAGAAGATCATCCACGGCATGATCACGGCGCCGATGTTGGCCGCGACCAGATAGAGATATGCGCTGTTGCGAAGCGGCATGTGGGCGAGTCCCCGCGCGAGCTCCGCACCGTTCGGATGAGCGCGCCAGGCCACGAAGAAGAACGCCAGCTCGAACAAGCCGAGCGCAATCGCTACACGCTCGACCCGCCGATAGCTTCCGGTCAGCACCACGGCGAGCAACAGTGCGGTCACGATGGCGAGGCTCACGGCGCGCGGGACCCCTAAGAGCTCGCCGACGCCGGCGACACCCGAGAACTCCGTGATCAGGGCCCCCACGGTGGCCACTCCGAGCCCGCTGACCGAGACCCAGGCCCAGCCGGCGCCGAACGTGCTGCGGATCAGCTCGCCGTGGCCCTTGCCCGTGAAGATCCCGAGCCTGACCGTCAGCTCCTGCACGATATAGAGCACCGGCATCAGGAGAAGCTGCAGGAGCAGCAGGCGGTATCCCCATTGGACACCGCTTTGCGCCGCCGTGATGATGCTGCCGACATCCGTATCCGCCAGCATGACGACCAGCCCCGGACCCATGACGGCGAGGAAGGCTTTCCATCTTGACGTCGAGATCCGGGAAGATCTCAGGACCTGGGCCGCTTGCTCGTCCACCGTGCTGTCCCCGGCCTCCTCATCCTCAGGCGCCACAAATAAGATTGATTCGCATTTGCAGATGAGACTAGCAGCCGCTGGAATGCAAAGCAAGACGGTGGCACGGTGGCGCACCCTGTCGAAAAGGCGCAGGTTCGCTCGGCCAGGAAAGACGGGACACCCCCTGTCCGTGAGCTATCAGACCTGATGCGGACGATGCGATCCGGCGCAACCACCTGAGCGAGGTCTCTGTCCATGTCGAAATTTCGCGTGAACTCCTTTGCAGTCTCGCTGGACGGCTACGGTGCAGGTCCTGGGCAGAGCCTCACCGCCCCATTGGGAAAGGGTGGCCGGGCGCTGCATGAGTGGTTCTTCGCGACCCGCACGGCGCGGCGGATGTTCGGGCAGGACGGCGGCGAGGCAGGAATCGATGACGATTTCGCGGCTGCCGGCTTCGAGAACGCCGGCGCCTGGATCCTGGGACGGAACATGTTCGGACCCATTCGCGGCCCGTGGCCCGATGAGAGCTGGCGCGGCTGGTGGGGCGAGAGCCCGCCCTACCACACCCCCGTGTTCGTGCTAACGCATCACGCGCGCAAGCCGCTCGCAATGGAAGGCGGCACGACCTTCCATTTCGTCACGGACGGCATCGAGTCCGCATTGCGGCAGGCCCGGGCGGCCGCCAAAGGTCAGGACGTACGCCTGGGGGGCGGCGTTGCGACGATTCGCCAGTATCTCTCGGCCCAACTGCTGGACGAGCTGCACCTGGTCGTTTCGCCCGTACTGCTGGGCTGTGGTGAGCCGCTCTTCGCGGGCATGGATCTGACCCGTCTCGGCTATCGCTGCGTTCGCAGCGTGCCGGGCGTCAGAGCCCTGCACGTAGTGCTCGCAAAAGGGTGAGCCGCGCAGCCGGGAAGCACTGCCCTTCAGCCCCGAGGCGCGGCCCCGAGAGCCGCCGCGCCGGGCCGGGCGCTATGCCCGGCTCCGGCGTGCCCGATCAATGGATCGGCGGCGGCGCTGCGACCGTGATCGGCTTGCCGCCCGCGAGCGTCGGCGCGCCGGCCGCGTAGGCGGCCTTGTCGTACGCTGCGATGTCGCCCGAGAGCAGCGCGTTGTAGGCGGCCAGCTTCGCGTTGAGCTCGCCTGTCAGCTCGCCTTCGATCCGCAGCAGGGGTCCCGTCGGGGCCTGCACACCCAGGCTCGCGAGCTGCGAGGCATTGAGCTCGAGCGCATCGTGCAGGTCCGTCAGCTGGTGCAGGTTGTCCTCGATGACCTTGTGCTGCACTTTCGGGTTGTAGACCGAGTCCTTGAGCTTGCTCAGCTCCTTGCCGAGGGCCTCGCCGCGGGCGAGCAGCGGTGCCCGAGCCTTCGCGAGCGCTTGCAGTGAGGGATCGATGCCGCTCGCATCCGCCTCCACGGTCTTGCGATAGGTGGCGAGCTGCGACTGCATGGCGCTGATGCGGTTCAGCATCCGGTTCATCGCGTCCACCTGCGCTCGCGCCTCGAGAGCAAGCTTCAGCGAGCGTCTTTGGGCAGCGAGCGCCGGCGGCTGGTTGGGATCCGCAATCACGCGCGCGGTGGCCGTATCGGTATGCCCATCGGCAGTGACGCTGACCGTGTAGGTTCCCGGCAGCACCTCGGGGCTGGCCGTCTGCGCCCATGCGGGTGGGCTGCCCTCGAGCGGCCAGGGCACGAAATCCGTGGTAGCGGGCTTGTCGTAGTGCATGTCCCATACGTACCGATTGACGCCGTACTTCGCCTTTCCGTAGCGCGTCGCAATGAGCTGACCGGCCGAGTCACGGATCTCGATCCTGACCGGGGTATGGTGCAGAGCCTTCTGGTGCTTGCTGGTCTTGAGCGCCTTGGGAAGGCTGTAATCGATCACGACGCCATTCGGCGCATTTGGCGTCACGAAGGACGGCTCCGCGCCCTCGCCGCGGCTCCACCGCTGGTATTCGATGCCCGTGCTGGGCGTGAACAGCTTGATCTGCTTCGGGACTGCCTGCGGATCGAGCTCCGCAACGGGAGCGAAGTGATCGAGCACCCAGAGGCCGCGGCCGTGGGTCGCGAGCACCAGGTCTCCGCGCACGAACTTCAGATCGAACACCGGCATGGTCGGCAGGTTCGCCTCGAGCTGCAGCCACCGCCGGCCGCCGTCGCGCGAGATCCAGACTCCGCGCATGGTGCCGGCCGCCAGGACCTGGCTGTCTCTCGGGTCGGCGCGCACGACCATGACGGAAGCATCCTTCGGCAGATTTCCCGCAATGTCGCGCCAGTGACGACCGTAGTCGGTCGTCGCGTACGCGTAGGCTTTATTGTTGCCCAGCTCGTGCGCGTCAAATGCGACGTATGCCGTCCCCGGATGAGTCGGTGACACGTCGATCTGGTACACGCGCGCCCAGGCGGGCGCATGGGGCGGTGTGACCTTGCTCCAGGCGCCGCCGCCGTTGCGCGTCACGGAGACGAGCCCGTCATCCGTGCCGACCCAGATCACCTGCGGATTGCTCGGCGCGACCTGGATCGAGAGGATCGTGTCGTAGGTCTCGGCGCCCGAGATATCGTAGTGGATCGGGCCGCCCGGCAACTGTTGCTTTGCTTTGTCGTTGCGCGTGAGGTCGGGGCTGATCCCCTTCCAGTGCAGTCCGCCATCCACGGACTTCAGCAGCACGTTACCGCCGATATAAACCGTGTTCGCATGCTGCGGGTCGACCGCGATCGGCGGCGTCCAGTTGAAACGGATCTTCTGCGCGTAGGTCGGCAGATCGTTCACGTATCCCGGGCCGTGCAGATAAGGCATGATGAACAGCGTCTGCTTGGTCTTGCGATCGAACCGGGTGATCGCGCCATCTTCCGAGTCCGCGTAGATGATGTCCGGGTCCGAGGGCGCCGGCACGGCGTACTCGCCGTCGCCGCCGGCAACCACGAACCAGTCCTGGCCGGAGACGACCGAGTCGGAAAGCGACGAGGAGGGCCCGCACCAGGCGCTGTTGTCCTGAAGGCCGGTGCACAGGTCATAGGGCGTACGGTTGTCCGCCGCGACCATGTAGGCCTGCTCGATCGGCAGGCCGTCGAGGAATCGCCAGCTCTTGCCACCGTCGAGGGACAGGTAGGCGCCGCCGTCGTTGCCCTGAATCATCCGCTTCGGGTTCGCCGGATCGATCCACAGGGCGTGATGATCCACATGCACTGAGGAATCGATGACACGCGCCGTCTTGCCGCCGTCGCTCGATTCGAGCAGCTGCAGACCGAGGAAATAGAGGCGGTTGGCGTCGTTGGGAGCGACCTCGAGGGTCGAGAAATAGAATCCCCGCACGTTGTAGGCGTGATTGTCGGAAACCTCGTGCCAGTGGGCACCGAGGTCATTGCTGGCGAAGAGGCTGCCATCGCCGATCGGCGCCTCGAGCAGCGCGTAGACGCGGTCGGGATCGCTCGGGGCGATGGCGAGGCCGATGCGGCCGATGGTGCCCTTCGGTAAACCTTTGCGCAGCCGCTTCCAGGTCTCGCCGCCGTCGGTCGATCGCCAGATTCCGGAGCCGGGACCGCCGTCATGCAGCGTCCACGGGCGCCGCAGCGTCTGCCAGGTCGCCGCGAAGAGCACCTGGCCGTTGTCGGGCTGCATGGCGACATCGATCGCACCGGTATGGTCGTTCACATACAGGGACTTGCGCCAGCTCTTGCCGCCGTCGGTCGTCACGAAGATGCCGCGGTCCGCGTTGGGAGTCCATTCCTGTCCGAGGGCGGCTACCACCACGTGATTCGGGTCGTGCGGATCGATGACGATGCGGCCGATCTGGCCGACATTCTCCAGGCCCATCCGTCGCCAGGTCTTGCCGCCGTCGGTCGACAGATAGACTCCCGCTCCCGGGATCACGTCGTTGCGGTTATTGGCCTCGCCGGTACCCACCCAGACGAGGCTCGGGTTCGAGGGCGCGACCGCGATCGCGCCGATCGAGCTCGTCGCCTCGTGCTCGAAGATCGGCTTCCAGTTCAGGCCGCCGTCGGTGGTCTTGAACACGCCGCCGCCCGCCGCGCCGACGTAGTAAACCTCAGGATTGCCGGGAATGCCGGCCACCGCCGTCACGCGCCCGCCGGCGATCGCCGGGCCGAGATTGCGGAACTTCAGGTGGGCGAAGACATCTTTCGGCTTCGCCGCCGCCTCGGGGCGCGAATCGCGCGCGTAGGCGCCGGGCATTGCACAACTCACGGCGAGCAGCAGCGCGGCCGCCCTCATCAGCAACGAAGGACGCGTCATTGTCGGATTTCGGCCCATATTGACTGGAGAGGTGACGGTACTGATGCGGCGCCCGAGGCGCAACCGTTACAGGACCCCTCCACGCGGACAGCAACGACTCACCGCACGGCGGCAGCGCTTGGTCGCAATCCCCGCGAGACCGCCCGCGGCCCCGCGGGCCTGAGGCCAGCCGCCGGTTCTTGCTGCGAAGGGACGGCGGCGCTACGCTCCGGCCCGTGCGGCCCGGGCTTTCCTTCGTTCCGCTGCTCATGCTGCTGGGGTTCATCGCCGGCTGCGCCCCGGCCGTGAGCTCGGTCTCGCCGCCGTCGGTCACAGCCGGCGGCCCGGCATTCACCATGACCGTGCTGGGATCGGGATTTTCCAGCGGCTCCACGGTGCAGTGGAACGGGTCGCCACGCTCGACTCAGTACGTCTCCGCAACGGAGCTGTTGGCTCAGATCAACGCGGCGGACATCGCCGCGACCGGCAGCGCATCGATCACGGTCACGAATCCTCAGGGCATCGGCGGCAGCTCCGGCACCAGCGCCGGGTCGAGCGGCGCAAGTGCAGCGGGCTCGACTGCGCAATCCAACCGCAAGTCGATCAGCATCGTATCGCCGTCGGTCGATGCGACCGCCTTTCAGATCGATCCGGGCCACGATGGAGCGATGACGTTCGGAGCGGTGAGTTTTCCATCCTCGCCCACGTGGCGTGTCAGCCTGGGGACCGGAACCCCGTCCAACATCTTGATCGCGGATGGCAAGGTGTTCCTGACCATCGCGACGACCGGCGGGTCCCAGCTGCTGGCGCTGGGTCAGGCCAACGGCGCCACGGCCTGGGGCCCCGAGGCCGTTGCCGGGGTCGGCGCCGCAGCTGCGAGCCTGGCGTACGACGGTGGTCGCGTGTTCGCTTCCGGAGGCAGCACGCTCCATGCGTACGATGCCGCCACGGGGGCATTGGACTGGAGCACCACCATCGGAGCGGCCGGCGCCGGCTCGCCCACCGCCGCGGATGGGCTCGTCTTTGTCAACATGACGGGAAGCTCGGCGATCTACGCGCTGGATCAGGCTACGGGCGCTATCGCCTGGCAAAAGGCATTGTCGGCCGTCAGCCGGATCTCGGCAGTCACCGCGGACGGACTGTACGTGACCGCGGCCGTTGCCGGGTGTCATACGCTCGATTTGAGGCCGGCGACGGGAGAGGTCATCTGGGACAGCGCCGAGGGCACCGGCATCTGTCCACAGTACTCCAGCGGCACCCCCGTCGTGAGCAACCAGCGGGTCTATGCCCCCAGCTTCTCCGGCACCTCCATCTTTGCCGCCGAGACGGGCAGCAGCGCCGGAACGCTCGCGGACCCGCTGCCTGCGGCTTTCACCAGCAGCGCGGCCTATTTTCCGCAAGGCGCGAATCTCGACGCCGTCGATCTCGCCAACAGCACGGTGACATGGACATTCGACGGCGATGGCACTCAGCTCACGGCCCTGCCGATCGTCGTCAACCAATACCTGATCACCGGCACGGCGGGCGGCAACCTCTACGCCGTGGATGCGAGCTCCGGCGCGCAGGTTTGGACCCAGGCGCCGGGCGGCCAGGTGCAGCAGCTCTCGGCCGGCGACGGATTGCTCCTCGTCCTCGACGAGCCCGCGACCGGCGGCGGCGGGACGCTGACCGCCTATACGGTCTCGACCAGCCCGTAGCCGGTTTGCGTTCGCCCGGCTCCAAGGTAAGCTCTTCGGGCCGTATGTTGCGAATGCCTTATGTCATACGTCCGCGGCCTGATTGACCGCGTACTGCTGATCTGCGCCGTGGTGGCGGGCGGGCTCGTGCCGGGCTTCATCAGTCAGTACCGCCAGCGGCTCGGCGGCCGGCTCGATCAGGCGCGGATCGACCTCGCGCCATGGCAGAAGATCGCGGACCAGTACTTCCATGGCGATCTGAGCCGGCTGGTGCAGTATCACCTCGCCAGCCGCGATCCGACGTTTTACGCCGAAGGGACCGCCATCCAGGCGCTGGTCGCGAGCGTGAGGCGCCTGCAGATCGAGATGGCGGCCCTTCACGGCAGTCTCTTCCAACAGGCCGCCTACCTGGCCCTGCACCCTGATCCCAACCTCCTGCGGGCCACGCTCGGCGATTGGGTGCCCACTTTCGGCCTCTCCGCCGAAGCGATTCTCTTCGCGCTCGTGTTCGCCGCCGCCCTGTGGCTGGTGTTTCAGGCGTCATGGTCGCTCACGGCCGCGGGCGGCCGGCACGTCGCCTCCCGCTGGCGCAGGTCGCAGCCGCCGGCGCCGAAGACACCGTCGGTCAGCCGCTGATGCCAGAATAAACGAAGCCGGTGGAAGCTTTCGCTTCCACCGGCCCGATCAGGATCGCCAGAGGGCGGGGACTTCTCAGCCCGCCGCGCTCTCCGATTCCTCGCCGACGCCGCCCGACTCCTCGGTATCGGGAATGCCGCCGCCCACGTCCATGAAGCTGCGGCGCTCGACACCCTCGTTCTTCTTGCGGCGCGAGGCATGCGCCGCGAATCCCGTGCCCGCCGGGATGAGCCGGCCGACGATGACGTTCTCCTTGAGACCGCGCAGGTCGTCCTTGAGGCCGCGCACCGCCGCCTCCGTGAGGACGCGCGTGGTCTCCTGGAACGAGGCCGCGGAGATGAACGACTCCGTGGCGAGGGACGCCTTGGTGATGCCGAGCAACACCGGCTGCAGGGCGGCGGACTGCTTGCCATCCTGCTGCGCGCGATCGTTGATGTCGAGCGCGCGCGCCCGGTCGAGCTGCTCGCCGCGCAGGAGCGATGTCTCGCCCGCGGCCTGCACCTCGGTCTTGCGCAGCATCTGGCGGATGATCACCTCGATGTGCTTGTCGTTGATCTTCACGCCCTGGAGGCGATAGACATCCTGGATCTCGCGCACGAGGTAGTTCGCCAGCGCCTCGACGCCCTGCAGCCGCAGGATGTCGTGCGGGTTCGGCTCGCCATCGGCGATGACCTCGCCGCGCTCCACCGTCTCGCCCTCGAAGACGTTGAGCTGGCGCCACTTCGGGATCAGCTCCTCGTACTTCTCGCCGTCGTCGCTGGTGATGATCAGTCGCCGCTTGCCCTTGGTCTCCTTGCCGAAGCTGACGGTACCGGACTTCTCCGCGAGGATCGCCGGGTCCTTCGGTTTCCGCGCCTCGAATAGATCCGCCACGCGCGGCAGACCGCCCGTGATGTCGCGGGTCTTGGACGACTCCTGCGGGATGCGGGCGATGATGTCGCCGACCGATACGCGCGCGCCGTCCTCGAGGGCGACGAACGCGCCCGCGGGCAGCGAGTAGACCGCAGGGATCTCCGTGTTGGCGAAGGTCACCTCCTTGCCCTTGCCGTTGACCAGCTTGATGGTCGCCCGCAGGTCCTTGCCGCCGCGCTGCTTGGTATCGAGCACCACGGTGCTCGAGAGCCCCGTGACCTCGTCCACCTGCGTCGTGACGGTGAGGCCGTCGATGAAGTCCTGGAACTTCACGAAGCCCGCGACCTCGGTGACCACCGGGTGGGTGTGCGGATCCCAGGTCGCCACGACCTGGCCGGCCGCCACCTGATCGTTCTCCTTGACGCTGATCATCGCGCCGTACGGGATCTTGTAGCGCTCGCGCTCGCGGCCGAAGTCGTCCACCACTCCGATCTCACCGGAGCGCGATACGGCCACCAGGTGACCCTTCTCGTGCTGCACGGTCTTGATGTGATGGAAGCGGATGAGGCCCTTGTTGCGTACCTCGACGCTGCTCGCCGCAGCGGCGCGGGAAGCGGCACCGCCGATGTGGAAGGTGCGCATGGTGAGCTGTGTGCCCGGCTCGCCGATCGACTGCGCCGCCATGACACCCACCGCCTCGCCGATGCTGATGATCCGGCCGCGACCGAGATCGCGCCCATAGCACTGCGCGCAGACGCCGTAGCGGGTCTGGCAGGTGATCGGCGAGCGGACCTTGATCTGATCCACGCCTTCCTGCTCCAGGAGCCGCACCAGCGGCTCATCGAGCAGCGTGCCATTCGGGATGAGCACCTCCTCCTGCCTGCCGGGCTTCATGATGTCCTCGGCCAGCACGCGTCCGAGCACTCGCTCGCCCAGCGCCTCCACGACATCGCCGCCCTCGACGAGCGGAGCCATGGTGATGCCGTTGACGGTTCCGCAGTCGGGCTCCGTGACGACGAGGTCCTGAGCGACGTCGACCAGGCGACGTGTCAGATACCCGGAGTTGGCGGTCTTCAGCGCCGTGTCGGCGAGGCCCTTGCGGGCTCCGTGCGTCGAGATGAAGTACTGCAGAACGTTGAGGCCCTCACGGAAGTTCGCCGTGATCGGGGTCTCGATGATGGATCCATCCGGCTTCGCCATGAGTCCGCGCATGCCGGCGAGCTGACGAATCTGCGCGGCGGAGCCGCGCGCCCCGGAATCGGCCATCATGAAGATGGAGTTGAAGGACTTCTGCCGGGCGGCGTGGCCCTTGGCGTCCGTGACCTCCTCGCTGCCGAGCTTCTCCATCATCGCCTTGGCCACCTGATCGTTCGCGCGCGACCAGATGTCGACGACCTTGTTGTAGCGCTCGCCGTTGGTGACGAGACCGGACGCATACTGGTCCTGGATCTCTTTCACCTCGCGGTCGGCATTCGCGACGATGCGCGTCTTCTGCTCCGGAATGACGATGTCGTCGATGCCGAAGGACACGCCCGCCCGCGTGGCGTAGTGGAAGCCCGTGTACATGAGCTGGTCGGCGAAGATGACCGTTTCCTTCTGACCGAGCGTGCGGTAGCACGCATTGATGGTCGCGGAGATCACCTTCTTGGTCATGTCCTGATTGACCAGGTCGAAGGACAGTCCCTTGGGCAGGATCTCGGAGAGGAGGGCGCGGCCGACGGTGGTGTCGACGATGCGCCGCCTCTCCTGGAACTCGCCGCCGTTGTGCAGCGTCTCGCGGATGCGCACGCGGACCTTCGCCTGCAGATCGACCGAGCGGCTCTCGTAGGCGCGGTGCACCTCGTGAACGTCGGAGAAGAACATGCCTTCACCGCGCGCCCCGATGCGCTCGCGGGTCATGTAGTAGAGCCCGAGCACCACGTCCTGAGACGGCACGATGATCGGATCGCCGTTGGCAGGCAGAAGAATGTTGTTCGAGGACATCATGAGCGCGCGCGCCTCGAGCTGGGCCTCGAGCGACAGCGGCACGTGCACGGCCATCTGATCGCCGTCGAAGTCCGCGTTGAAAGCGGTGCAGACCAGCGGATGCAGCTGGATCGCCTTGCCCTCGACGAGCTGCGGCTCGAACGCCTGGATCCCCAGGCGATGCAGTGTCGGCGCGCGGTTCAGCAGCACGGGATGCTCGCGGATGACCTCCTCGAGGATGTCCCACACCTCCGGTCCCTCGCGCTCCACCAGGCGCTTGGCCGCCTTGATGGTGGAGGCCTCGCCGCGCAGCTGCAGCTTCTGGAAGATGAAGGGCTTGAAGAGCTCGAGCGCCATCTTCTTCGGCAGGCCGCACTGGTGCAGGCGCAGCTGCGGGCCGACCACGATGACCGAGCGGCCGGAGTAGTCCACGCGCTTGCCGAGCAGGTTCTGGCGGAAGCGCCCCTGCTTGCCCTTGATCATGTCGGCCAGCGACTTCAGCGGCCGCTTGTTGGTGCCGGTGATCGCGCGGCCGCGGCGGCCGTTGTCGAGCAGCGCGTCCACGGCCTCCTGCAGCATGCGCTTCTCGTTGCGCACGATGATGTCTGGCGCATTGAGCTCGAGCAGCCGGCGCAGACGGTTGTTGCGGTTGATGACGCGGCGATAGAGGTCGTTCAGGTCCGACGTGGCGAAGCGTCCACCGTCGAGGGGCACGAGCGGACGCAGGTCCGGCGGCAGGACCGGCAGGACGGTCATGACCATCCACTCGGGCTTGTTGCCCGACTCGATGAAGGACTCGATCAGCTTCAGGCGCTTGGAGAGCCTCTTGAGCTTGGTCTCCGACGAGGTGCCGCCCATCTCCTCGCGCACCTTGCCGATCTCGGCCTGCAGGTCGAGGGTGCGCAGCAGCTCATACACGGCCTCGGCGCCCATGCGGGCATCGAACTCGTCGCCGTGCTCCTCGATCGCCTCGAGATACATCTCGTCGGTGAGGAGCTGGCCACGCTGCAGCGGCGTCATGCCCGGATCGATGACCACGAAGGCCTCGAAATAGAGCACCCGCTCGATCTCGCGCAGCGTCATGTCGAGCATGAGCCCGATGCGGGAGGGGAGCGACTTCAGGAACCAGATGTGGGCGGTCGGGCTCGCGAGCTCGATGTGGCCCATGCGCTCGCGGCGCACCTTGGACTGGGTGACCTCGACGCCGCACTTCTCGCAGACGACGCCGCGGTGCTTGAGGCGCTTGTACTTGCCGCAGAGGCACTCGTAATCCTTTACGGGACCGAAGATCTTGGCGCAGAAGAGGCCGTCACGCTCCGGCTTGAACGTGCGGTAGTTGATGGTCTCCGGCTTCTTGACCTCGCCATAGGACCAGGCGCGGATCATTTCCGGCGAGGCGAGTCCGATCTTGATCGAATCGAACTGCTCGACCGGCGCGTGCTGCTTGAAAAGCTTCAGTAAATCTTTCATCTGTGAGTTCCCCATGGGCTGCGCCCAGACTCCGGCGGGGTCGGTTGCACCGGCCCCGTCCGAATAGCGGCGCTGCGCGCCGGATGAATTCGAACCGGGATCTCCATCAATCCTGCTCGAGCTCCATGTTGATGCCGAGCGAGCGGATCTCCTTGACGAGCACGTTGAAGGACTCCGGCATGCCGGCATCCATCTGGTGATTGCCGTCCACGATGTTCTTGTACATCTTGGTGCGGCCGTTCACGTCGTCGGACTTGACCGTCAGCATCTCCTGCAGCGTGTAGGA
>DASTAC010000130.1:0-2369 GCA_035713045.1 Steroidobacteraceae bacterium | reverse complement strand
TGCTGCGGTGAATACACGACGGGGTCCGGAATGACCCGCGGGGGTCGGGCGATGTCGGCGCGTCCGAGAAATTCCTGGCCAATGAAATGAAAGAATTCCCGAGCGTTTTCCGAGCCGCTCTCCCGCAGGTAGCGCCAGAGCTGCCGGCATTGCGCCGGGCTCGCCGTGCTCTCGCGCAGCAGGTTGGGGTCTTCCGTGCGATCGCCGGAGAACATGATGAGTTTCTGCTTGCGCTCCCGGGCGAGCGCGACGAGTCTCTCGGTGCCGTACGGCCAGTACGACCGGCCACCGAGATGGTCCACGATGATGACCCGCGCGTGGGTCAGCACCTCATCGACGTACAGGTCGACCGAGGCCGGTTGCCGCAGATGCATCAGGTTACAGAGCCGGACGCTCGGAAACGCCTCGGGCAGCCGCTGACAGGCGGCCGCCAACAGGGAAAGAGTCGTGTCGGCGGCGCTCAGCACGACGATGTCGGCGGGCTCCTGCTCGACACGCACCACGCCCGCGGCCTCGTCTACGAAACCTCCGGCAGTGGCGGAGAGGATGTGCATCAGCGCGTGGCGGCGGCGACCGCGAGCGCCTCGCTCACGGTCTGTCGATCGAGTTCCTGGCCGATTACGACGAGCGTCGTCCCCCGGGTCTCCCTGTCACGCCAGTGGCGGTCGAAATAAGTCTCGAAGCGCCGGCCCACGCCCTGGATGACGAGGCGCATCGGCTTATCGGGCAGCGCTGCGAATCCCTTCACCCGATAGATGAGGTGGCGCTCGAGCAGCGCTTGCAGGGCCGCAAGGAGTCTTTCCCGGTCGACCGCGGGCAATTCAATGGCGATGGAATCGAACGCTTCGTGGTTGTGCTCGTGCTCGCCGTTCTCGTTCCTCGAATCGCTGTGATGATCGCTGCGCAGGTGAATGTGCTCTTCGGCGGCGGCCTTCACCCCGAGCAGCACTCGCAAATCGAGCTGTCCGCGCTCGGCATGCACGACTTTGACCGCCGGCGGAATTTCCGCCCGCACCAGAGTCTCCACCGCCTGGCGCTGAGCGGCACTCATCAGGTCGGACTTCGAGACCACGACGAGGTCGGCGGCGCCGAGCTGGTCCTCGAACAGCTCGTGCAGCGCCGACTGATGGTCGAGATTCGGATCCCCGCGCCGCTGCGCTTCCACCGCCTCAGGATTCTCCGCGAATTGTCCGGCGGCCACGGCGGGACCATCGACCAAAGTGACGACCGCGTCGACGGTGAACGCGTGTTTGATCGCTGGCCAGTTGAACGCCTGCACGAGCGGCTTCGGCAGCGCCAGGCCGGAGGTCTCGATGACGAGGTGATCGATCTCCCCGCGGCGCTCCGCCAGCTCCTCCATCACCGGCACGAACTCTTCCTGCACGGTGCAGCACAGGCAGCCGTTGGAGAGCTCGTACAGCGTGCCTTCGCGCTCGCGCTGCTCGCACCCCACGTCGCAGCCCTTGAGAATGTCGCGGTCGATCCCAATCTGGCCGAATTCGTTGATGATGACGGCGAGGCGCAAGCCGTGATCGCGGGCCAGCAGGCTGCGCAACAGCGTGGTCTTGCCGCTGCCGAGAAAGCCGGTGACGATGGTCACGGGGATCTTGGCCGGCGGCCGCTCGGGTGATCGCTCAGGTTGCATGATCATGCGGTGGCATTCGCGCAATGAAATGACCTTTGATGCCGGACGGCCAGAGCCTGTAGGGAACCTGGCCAGTCTCGGATTGCTGATACTTGCGCACGTAATCGAGCAGCACCGCAGCGCTCGCGCCGCTCGGCTCGAAGTCGCCGATGACGTAGCCGATCTTCGCGGGCGCGCGCAGGTGAACAGTGCAATGACGCGTGCACGCCATGAGACACGAAGTACGTGACAGAGCGAGGTCCGTGATGCGCAGTTCCTCCACGCAGCGCTCAACGTGCTCCGCAAAAATGACACCACCGGTCTTGCCATCGCACTCGCGAGCATCAGGCCGGTAGCGACAGGTGTCGCAGATGAAGAGGGTGGTTGACGCGCCCGGCAGCGTCATGACCGGCACGGCGGCAAGCCGCGCGGCAAACGCGCGCAGCGCTTCTCAGATATCGTGCGGATCGTCACCCACGCCTCCAGACCGGCATTCGAGCCAGGCGGCGGGAGGAGTGAGGCGGGAAGGCGAGCGTATTCGCGCGAACCGGCCGTCATCCGCCCACCGCGGATCAGTACCCAGGCCAGAGGCCGGTCTACGGACTTGCGAGTGGATGGCTCCGGCCGGATCGCCTTCCCGCGTCGTACACGCAGTGGCGGAATGATCCGGCTTGGCTCGCTTACCGTTGCGGGGGCAGTGCCAGAATGACCTCTCTACGAGGCTTCACTGGCTTCCCGTTTCACT
>DASTAC010000129.1:0-3835 GCA_035713045.1 Steroidobacteraceae bacterium | reverse complement strand
CCGTCGCCGCGACGACGCAGGCTCTCGAGCAGCCGGATGGCCTCATCGGCATTCTGGGTCCCCGTGCCGAAATCGCCGAGGTACATCAGTGCCTTCGCGTGATCGATCAGCGCGAGGGCACCGTTGCGAACCGTCGTAGTGCTCCGGAGCTGCGGCGGCAGGGCATGAAAGTAGTCGATCTCACGCTGGGTGAACTGCGCCAGCACCTTCAGCTGTCCGAAGCTCTCGAGCTCGCGCTCGAAGTGGTCGGTGAGGTACTCGAGGAGCTGCTCGGAGTGACTGCGGGCCTGCTCGGCCACGGCCCGGCTCTGCTGCGCCAGGCGCTCGGCGCGGCGAGCGCGTTGAGCGCTGATGTAGGCGAACCCCGCGGCGAAGAGCGCAAGCGCCGCGAGCAGGATGCAGCCCATCGCCACGGCACGCGCCCGCCGGAGGGCGTGCCGAGCCGCGTGCTCTTTGGCACGCTGCTCGGCGAGCACCCGCTCGGCCGCCTCGCGCGCCTGGCGCTCATGGCGTTGGTCGCGGCTCGCCTTGACGACGCCGCAGAGCACGTCATGGATGAGTTCGACGCGGCGCACGTCGAGCCGCTCCTCGATACGCAGCAGCCGTCGGTTGACGAGGGTGGCGAGCGAACCGGGCGGTGCGCCCGCCGCCTCCAAGCGCCTGAGCAGGCTCTCCTCGGCGACGTTCTCGCGAAAGCCGGATTCCGTGAGCAGATCGTCCTCGATGAGCTGCCGGACGGCCGCGGGCTGGTCGGCGAGCGAGCGCTCGTAGAAGTTGGCGAGGATGCTCGCGTGCGAGCCGGCGAGCAGGTCGAGGGAGATCTCGCTGGCCCCGTGGGCCAGGCGGGCATCGTTGAGCTCGCGGCAGATGAGGCTCAAGAGCGCGGGCTCGACTTCGGCGTGGGCGAGCTCCGCGCCACCGGCGACGAAGCGCACGATCGCGGCCGCCACTTCCTCGGAGACCAGACTCCGGCCCGGCCGCCGCACCGCTTCCAGCGCCTGCGCGCCCGTCATGGGCGCAAGCCGCAGCCGGTTCTGCGAGAGGCTCGGCATCGACTTCTTCAGGCTCTCGAGCGGCGCGAGATAATCCTCGCGCAGCGCGATCAGCACGCGGTAATCGCTGCGGGCGAAATCGAAGCGCTCGGCCGCCGCCTCGTCCTCATCCATGCGCGCCTCGAGCGCCTTGGGCGGGCGGTTCTCAACCAGATCCGCAAGCTCCTCGATGAAGCGCCCCGCGCGGGCCCGGCCGAACTCATCGCTCTGCGCCAGCGTGAACAGCTCCTCGAACTGATCGAAGATCAGAAGCGGCGTGAGCGTGGCGCCTGCGGCATCCTTGAGCACGTCATCCCGGTGGTGCAGGAACTCCCACAGCGACTCACCGGCGGCAGAGACGCCCACCTGGGACCACTCTCCGGAGACCCCCGCAGCGCGCCGGATGGCCTCCTTGATCTGCTCGGCGGGTTCTGGAGTGTCGCGGCCATAGGCGATCCGTACATACACCGGGCAGTAGCCGTGCGCGCGCAGCCGCGGCACCAGCCCGGCGCGCAGGATCGAGGTCTTGCCCAGCCCCGACTTGCCGAACAGGATCGTGAGGAGCTTGCGTTGCACGCGCCGCGCGAGCTCGGCCACTTCCTCCTCCCGCCCGAAGAAGAATGCGCGGGTCTCCTCGGTGAAGGAAACGAGCCCCAGCCACGGGCTTTGCTCATCGACCGTCCTCTGAGGTTCCGAGGACGATTCGGCGGCTGCGGGTAGGGGACTGGCCCTCATGCAATGCCCGCACGCGTGAGTTCCGCGAGTCGCCGGGCGAACTCCGGGGTGACATCACCGCCCGGCAGCTGCGCGAAGTGCAGCGCCCGGAAGCGCTCGGGCACGACCGCGTCCGCCGCGCTCGTCGCATCCAGGCTGACCGGCAGGATGAACAGCGCCCCATCGGCCATGTTGCGCGCGCGATCGAGCGCATAGCTCCACTCGCGGCGGAAGTACGCCTCGTGGCGCCGCTCAGTGTTGGCGGAGATCACCGGGATGAAGTACGAGCAGCGGGCGATGTTGCTCCGGATCTTGCGATCGAAGTCATCGCCACCCTCGAGCCGGTCGATGTCGAACCAGGTGCTGACCCCCGCCGCCTCGAGTCCGGCCTTGATCCGCTGCACGGCGGGCAAGTCCTCGCGCGCGTAGCTGATGAACACCGCCCGGTCGGGCATCTCACGCGCAGGCGGCAGGAAGCGCGCCGGTCCCGCCGCACTCGCCGCAGCGGCCGGCTTGCGCCGGGCCTGCCACCGCTCGTGCAGCTCGGTCACGAAGCGCTCCGCGCCGCGGTAAATGCGCGTGTGGACGCTGACCTGCTGCAGGAAGGCCATCAGCCGCTCATCCTGACTCGTATGGTCATCGGCGAGCACCTCGCCCACATCGCGCGGGGCGGACAGCCGCTGGCGCTTGGCCATGCGCAGAAACAAGCGCGCCAGCCAGTTGGTGAAGCTGCTGCCGATGAAGAGCAGATGATTGTGCTCGAGCTCGTGGAACAAGCGCTCGGGCGCCAAGTGCTCGCTCTGCAGCGCGCAGAGGTACTCGAGCAGATCCTCGTCCGAGATCACATACGTCGGGGAGGCCGAGAGCTTGCCGAAGAGGTGATACACCACCGGGCGGGTCAGCCGCTCGCGCTCCACCGGCAGATCGGTCACGCGGTTCGGCGCATACGCGAGCACGTCGGTCGAGTCGGCGCCGCCGAAGCGCTCCCGATTGATCGCCGACTCGAGGAGCGAGTCGAAGGTGGTCGAGACGAAGAGGTCGAAGTCCGTGATCGCGGCCAGCCGCCGCAGCGCCACCGGCGGCTCAAAGTCGAGGTCCTTGAGCAGCCCGCGCAGCCTCACGTACGCCTCCTCGCGCCGCCCACGGGCGGCCAGGAACCAGCACACGACATCGTTCAGCGTGAAGGACTGCGGGAGCTGGCGCGTGTCGACGTTGAGCTTCGCCGCCAATCGCTCGGCGACCCAGTCGTACAGCAGCCGCGGGCCCGCATCCGTTGCCACCATGAGCAGCTCCGGACCCACGATCGGAATGACCCGCCGCTCCTCGACGAAGCTCAGCAGGTCGTCCCAGGCGTCCTCATCGAGCGAGGCATCGGGAAGCAGGTTGGCTGCGGCGGTGCTCATCTGTTCTTCGGCGCGCAGACTCCGGCGTTCAGGCCGCAGAGGAAGCGCCGCTCTTAATAATTTGTCATTCTTCGATCGGCCACGTGCTTACGTCCCCGTGGCGCCCCACCGATCTCTGGGCGACTGAGGATCTCGCTACGCGCTGGAGACCTTCCGCTGCCATGCTACAGTATAGAGGCAGGCGCTGCTTGGCAATGATCTGGCCCCATGGCAGGTGCCGCGGCCGAGCAGCCGGGGCGCTGCGGCCGTTGCCCGGGGGTCCGTGGCCTGGACACCACTCAACCCGAGCATAAGCGCTCGAGCGCGGATCACCGCGTTACCGCAGAGCGCATCGCGGCATGACACCGGAAGGTTGGCAGATCCTGGTCGAGCCGGTACGCTCAACCACCCAAAACCGGTCGTAGAGGCCCCGACCGTCAAGACCGGCGAGAGCGACACGCCGTTCATCATCGCAGTCTCCGGACATCGGGATCTCGATCCGCAAGACATGGCGCGCCTCACCGCGGCAGTCGCGGAGACCCACCGCGGCCGGAAGCGGTCCTCGTTGCAAATTCCGCTGCGGGGCACCATTGCTTTTCGGGCGATTTATGTCGAACTCCAGGGAAACAACTTTGATTCCAAGGCAATGACTTTAATTTCCAGGTAACGACTTCGATTTCGGGGTAACGACTTCAATTCGGTCGCACA
>DASTAC010000128.1:0-16411 GCA_035713045.1 Steroidobacteraceae bacterium | reverse complement strand
TCGCCCGTGATCGCCTCGATTCGGCGCACTCCGGAAGCCACACCGCTCTCGCTGAGGATCTTGAACAGTCCGATGTCCCCTGCCCGCTGCACGTGAGTCCCGCCGCAGAGCTCCATGGAGAAGTCCCCGATCCGCAGGACGCGCACGTCCTTCTCGTACTTCTCACCGAATAGCGCCATCGCGCCCGCGGCCACGGCGCTCTCGTATCCCATGAGCCGCGTCTCCGCCGGCGCGTTGAGACGGATCTGTGCATTGACCAGACGCTCGATGCTGGTCAGCTCCCCGGCGGTGAGGGCTTGGAAGTGCGAGAAGTCGAACCGCAACCGGTCGGGCGCGACGAGTGAGCCCTTCTGCTGCACGTGCGTGCCCAGCGTCTGGCGAAGCGCCGCATGGAGCAAGTGTGTTGCAGTATGATTCAGCGCAATCGCCCGACGACGTTCGCCATTCACGTGCGCCCGCAGGACGTCGCCAACGCGAATCGTCCCCTCCGATACGCTCCCCGCATGCGAGTGCGCTGCACCGCGCTTGACCGTATCGTGCACGATGAAGCGGGACCCTGAGCCCGTCAGCGCGCCGCTATCGCCTACCTGGCCTCCCGACTCGGCGTAGAACGGCGTGCGATCGAGCACCACCTCGCCCGTGTCTCCGGCGCGCAGCTCGGCCGCCGGGTTGCCGTCCTTCAGCAGCGCGACGACGCGGCCCTCGGACTCCAGAGATTCGTAGCCGTGGAAAGCCGTGCGCGCGTCCACGACGGCACCGCCACGCAGGTCGACGCCGAACTTGCTCGCCTCCTGTGAACGGCGCCGCTGTTCCTCCATCGCCGCGTCGAAGCCCGCCTGGTCGATGGTGAGGCCGCGCTCGCGCGCGATGTCCGCAGTCAGATCGGCGGGAAACCCGTAAGTGTCATACAGCTTGAAGACGGTCTCGCCGGGAATGACGCGCTCATGGCCGGCGCTTCGAGCGCCGGAGACCTTTGCAATGACTCCCTCGAGCAACTCCATGCCGTTGGCCAGTGTCTCGGCGAAGCGCTCCTCTTCCTGCCTGAGGACGCGCTCGGCGAGCTCCCGGCCGCGCGCAAGCTCCGGATACGCGGAGCTCATCTCCCGCTCCAGGACTGCCACCAGCTTGTAGAAGAACGGCTCCTCGACGCCGAGCTTGTAGCCGTGCCGGACGGCGCGGCGGATGATGCGGCGCAGCACGTATCCGCGCCCCTCATTGGAAGGCAGTACGCCATCGACGATCAGGAAGGTGCATGCGCGGATGTGATCGGCGATGACGCGCAGCGAGCTCGACTGCAGATCCGCCGTGTGCGCGAGCTCCGCCGCCGCTCGGATGAGGCTCTTGAAGAGGTCGATGTCGTAGTTCGAGTGCACGCCCTGCAGGACGGCCGCAATGCGCTCCAGGCCCATGCCCGTATCGACGGACGGCTTCGGCAGCGGTGTCAGCGTGCCATCGGCGGCGCGGTCGAATTGCATGAAGACCAGATTCCAGATCTCGACGTAGCGGTCGCCATCCTCCTCGGGAGAGCCCGGAGGGCCGCCGGGGATCTGCGGGCCGTGGTCGTAGAAGATCTCGCTGCAGGGCCCGCAGGGTCCGGTGTCGCCCATCGCCCAGAAGTTCGATTTCTCGCCCAGTCTCGAGAATCGCGCCGGGGAGACGCCGACCTCCTTCAGCCAGATGTCCGCCGCCTCATCGTCATCGCGGAAGACGGTGACCCAGAGGCGCTGCGGATCGAGCTTCAGCGTGCCGGTGAGAAACTCCCAGGCGAACTGGATCGCTTCGCGCTTGAAGTAGTCGCCGAAAGAGAAGTTGCCCAGCATCTCGAAGAACGTGTGGTGGCGGGCGGTGTAGCCCACGTTCTCGAGGTCGTTGTGCTTGCCTCCGGCGCGGACGCAGCGCTGGCTGGAGGTCGCACGCACGTAGTCCCGCCGCTCCTTGCCCAGGAAGACGTCCTTGAACTGCACCATGCCCGCATTGGTGAAGAGCAGCGTCGGGTCATTGCCGGGCACGAGCGGGCTCGACGGCACGATCGTATGGCCGCGCTCGCGGAAAAATTCGAGGAAGGCGCGGCGGGCATCCGCCGCCCCGAGAAATGGAGGCTGCTTCAAGTTCTTCAGTCCGGTTCGAGATGGGCGCCAGTGGCCGCCCGGATATGATCCGATGAAAAGCCCCGATACTGCAAAAAACGCGCTTGGCGGGCCTTCTCGGCCCAGGAATCCGGCGGGGCATCGCCGAATTTGCGGCGCCGGACCCTGCCGGCGACGACCCGCCAGTCCGGGCCGGCCGCGATGGCCGCCTCGACCAGCTCCCGGGACGCCCCCAGGGAGGCAAGCTCCGCAGCGATCCGCAGCGGCCCCTGGCCTCGCTCCGCCCGGGAGGTGACGTAGCGCTCCGCATAGCGGGCATCGTCGAGAAGGCGCTCCTGCGCCAGCTCGGCGATCACCTCGGCCGTGGCCCGGGGATCGCAGCCGGCCGAGTGCAGCTTGCGGGTGAGCTCACCGCTCAGCCAGTCGCGCCGCGCGAGCAAGGTCAGCGCGGCGTCGCGGATCGCTTGCCTGTCGGCCCCCGCCTCAGGCCGAATTCGCGGCTTCCCCACCGTTGCGCTGCTGCTTGACGGGCATGAGCTTGGCGCGGACCTGCTCCTCGATCTCGCGGGCCACCTCGCGGTTGCTCTGCAGATAGTTGCGCGTGTTGTCCTTGCCCTGCCCGATGCGGTTGCCCTTGTAGGAATACCAGGCACCCGATTTCTCGATGATGCCCTGCGCCGAGCCGAGCTCGATGATCTCGCCCTCGCGGGAGATCCCCTGTCCGTACATGATCTCGAATTCCGCCTCGCGGAAGGGCGGCGCCACCTTGTTCTTCACCACCTTGACTCGCGTCATGTTGCCGACGACCTCGTCGCCGTTCTTGATGGCGCCGATGCGGCGGATGTCGAGCCGGACCGAGGAGTAGAACTTGAGCGCGTTGCCGCCGGTGGTGGTCTCCGGATTGCCGAACATCACGCCGATCTTCATGCGGATCTGGTTGATGAAGATGACGATGGTGTTGGAGCGCTTGATGTTGCCGGTGAGCTTGCGCAGCGCCTGGGACATGAGGCGCGCGTGCAGGCCGACCTGCATCTCGCCCATCTCGCCCTCGATCTCCGCCTTCGGCGTGAGCGCCGCGACGGAGTCGACCACGACGATGTCGACCGCGTTCGAGCGGACCAGCATGTCGGTGATCTCCAGCGCCTGCTCCCCGGTATCGGGCTGGGACACCAGCAGGTCGCTGATGTTGACGCCGAGCTTCTCGGCATAGGAGGGATCGAGCGCATGCTCCGCATCGACGAAGGCCGCCGTGCCGCCGCCGCGCTGCACCTCGGCGATGACCTGCAGCGTCAGGGTGGTCTTGCCGGAAGACTCCGGCCCGAAGATCTCGACGACGCGCCCGCGCGGCAGACCGCCGACACCGAGCGCGATGTCGAGGCCGAGCGAGCCGGTGGAAACGACCTCGACGTCGTAGCTCGCGGCGGCATCGCCGAGGCGCATCACCGAGCCTTTGCCGAACTGCTTCTCGATCTGGCCCAATGCGGCGGCGAGCGCCTTTTTGCGGTTCTCTTCCATCATTCGATCCACCCGGGGGGTTGCAAGGCGAGGGAATTTCTCTACCGCGTAATTATCCCACAAAGCCGCGCCGGCAGAAGCCCGTCAATCAGGATGTTTCGCTGTTATTTATCGCCCTTACGCGGCTCTTCCCGGCCTCGCCCCTTCGCGCCCGACGCCGCGCGCCGCTCAATCTCGCTCCTGAAGAATTTCCGGCGCGCTGCACAGTGCGTAGGATTCGACAACACTGTATAGCGGCCCCTCGGGCAGGGTCCGGCTCTCGACGAGTGCGAGGTGCGTAAAGCTCCACAGCACAGGATGCATCTTCCCGATGGGTCCCGGGCGCAGGACTTTCCGGACCACCGTCACATGCGGCCGGAAGGGCTTGAGATCAGGAGCAAATCCACCCTCCGCGAGCCGCGCCTGAAGCCTGCCCGCGAGAGCGGCCGCCGGCTCGGACGGCTCGGCTGGCGCGGCGCAGAGCAGTTGCGCCGCCCGCCAGTATTCCAGGTGATCGAAGGAGAGGCCGAGAGGAGCCGCCTGCGGCCCCGGCGCCGCCGCTCGTGCGGCCTCGGCGAGCTCCCCGAGCCGCCGCTCCGCAACCGAGCCCAGAAAGGTCATGGTCACGTGCAGATTCGGTGCCGGTACGGGCCGGCCGCCGCTCGCCCGCACCGATTTACGGATCGCCGCGAGCATGGCCTCGCGCATCGGCTCATCCGGCCATAGGGCGAGGAATAGCCGCCGGGTGGGCTCGCGCGGCGATACCGCGCCCGGTGAGCTCTCAGCCTCCACGGTCCGCCCGCAGCAACGTGAGCGCGAGCCGCAGCGCGTGCTCCACGGTCTGCCGGCGCACCTGTTCCCGCTCGCCGCCGAATCGCCGCAGCTCGCACACCGTGGCCTCTGCCCGCGCCTCGGGAGTGGCGATGGCGAACCAGACCGTGCCCACCGGCTTCTCGGGCGTGCCGCCATCCGGCCCCGCGATGCCGCTCACGGCGATCGCCATCTCGACGCCTGCCGCCCGCAGCGCCCCATTGGCCATCTCGCGCACCGTGGCCTCGCTGACCGCGCCGTGCTCGGACAGGGTCCGCGCCGACACGCCCACATCGCGCATCTTGGCGGTGTTGGAATAGGTGATGTATCCGGAATCAACCCACCCGGAGCTTCCCGGGACGTCGGTCAGCGCCTTGGCTATCCAGCCGGCGGTGCATGACTCGGCCGTCACGATGCGCCAGCCGGCGGCGCGCGCAGCGCGTCCGACCTCCTCGGCCAGACGATACAGATCCTGATCGGTGACGAGCGCGGCTGACACGGCCGTAGCTTACTGCAGGGCGGCACACCTGCGGCCGATACCGGGCAGGTTTTCAAGGTCGGCGGCCAGAAATCGGCTACGGAAGCCTGGGGGCAAGCGCAGCAGACCGATCGATCGAACGACCCAAAAAGAGCGGCAAATGAATATCAACCCCCGCCGCCGCCGGGTTCTCGCGTCGACCCGCGAGCCCCGCTTCATCATCGGCACCGGGGCCTTCCGCAGCATGCTGTCGCCGCCCGCGGAGGTCGAATATGGCCCGCCCGGGCGGCCGGACACGAGGATCCCGCCGCCGCATGGAAGCAGAGCCTCGGGGTGGCGCGCCGCTTTGCGGCCATGGGCTTGTCGCCGACTGCCGCAACTCCTCGCCGCTTCACCCAGTTCTTTGCGAACGCCAAAACACCGCGAATTCACTTGCGGGCAACGGCCTGCTGAACAGGTATCCCTGCGCCAGGTCGCATCCTTCCATCTGCAGACAGTCCATCTGCTCGCGAGTCTCGACGCCCTCGGCCATGACCTCCAGCCTCAGGCTCTTCGCCATTCCGACGATCGTTCCGACGATCGTGCGGGCCTGTTCGTCGCGCCCGATGTCCCGCACGAAACTCCTGTCAATCTTGAGTCGATGTATCCTCAGCCTGCGCAAGTAATTGAGCGAGGAGTATCCGACCCCAAAATCGTCGATCGCAATGCGCACCCCCAATCTGTGCAGGGCATCGAGAAGCCGGACAGAGCCCTCCGGATCCTGCATCGCCGCCCCCTCCGTCAACTCAAGCTCCAGGCTTCCCGCGGGCAATCGGGAGCGCTCCAGACTTTCCACGACCGTGTCGTAGAAGTCCGAGTTGCGGAACTGCACCGGCGAGACATTCACGGCGATCACGAACGGCGCCATGCCCGAGGCCATCCAGGCTTTCGCCTGCGATACCGCCTCGCGCAGCACCCAGGTCCCGACGGCGGCGATCAGACCCGCCTCCTCGGCGATCGGAATGAATTCGGCAGGCGGAACGATGCCGAGGACCGGATGGCTCCATCGCAACAGCGCTTCCGCTCCGATTATCGACGGACCGTGCATTTGCGGCTGGTAATGAAGCTCCAACCCGCCCTCGGAAACGGCGCGCCGCAACGCTCTGATGATGTCCATACGTCGCGTCGTATGTAGCTGCATGTGCTTTGTGTAAGCTTGATAACATGCGCGCCCGCCTCTTTTTGCCTGGTACATGGCCATGTCCGCATTCATGGAAAGCGTCGCCAGGTCGACGCCATCCTCGGGATACATCGCGATGCCTATGGACGCGGACACTATGAATTCGTGTTCGCCGACTCGGCACGGAGATTCCAGGCTGCGCAACAACATCTCCGACAGATTGGCGGCTCGATGCTCATCGGCGTCTGCGAGCATCACGATGAATTCGTCACCTCCCAGCCGACATGCGACGTCGTTTTCACCGAGCACGTCCTGAAGACGGGCAGCCACTTCCTTCAGGATACTGTCACCATAGGCATGTCCCACCGTGTCGTTGATGTCCTTGAAGCGGTCCAGATCGAAAAGCAGCAGCGCGAGGCGCCGGCCATTTCCGTCCCGGCCTTTGATCGCATCGTCGAATCGCTGGCCCAGGAGTGTTCTATTCGGAAGACCCGTCAATTCGTCGAAGTTCGCCAGATACTCTATGCGCCATTCCGCGTGGCGATGCGCCGTAATGTCGTCTCCGATGATCAAGTAGTTTGTCACCTTCCCTTCGCTCGAACGCATGGGCGAGACGTGAACGACGCAGATGAAGTCGGCTCCATCCTTCTTCCTGCTTACGAGCTCTCCCTTCCAGGACTCCCCGCGCATCAGCCGAGACCGGATTTCCGAATATATGGAAGGCGGCGTCTGGGGCGACATCAGCATCGATTCGCGTCGTCCCACCAGGTCGCCGCTGGAATATCCGGTGATCCTCTCGAATGCCGGGTTGACGTATTCGATGCGGGCATCGGTATTCAGGATCATCACCATGTTGTGACTCTGGGCGACGACGCGAGACAGTTTCTCGAGCTGCACGCGCGCCTGCTCCCGCTCTCGAAGATCATGAATCCAACCGATGCCGAAACTGATGTCGACCGCCATTTCCGTCAGAAGACGCTGGACTTCCTCGTCGAAGGCACCCACCTCCTCGCAATACAAGGCAAACACCCCGATCAATTTCCCTTTGCAGCTCAACGGCAAGGCGGCGCTCGAGCGCCAGCCGCTTTCCCGGCCTTTCGCATGCCATGCCGAGAGTGATGGATCGCCGAGGAAGTCCTGGCACCATACCGCCCGGTTCTCGCGGAACGCGGTTCCGCTCGGCCCCCTTCCCTCGGACACGTTCTTGTTGATGGAAACGGTTATGCCGTCGAGATAGCCGGCCCCTTTCCCGTGCGAGGCGACCGGCTTGAGAATCTGTTTCTCCTCGTCCAGCACCCCGATCCACGCGAGGCTCATGCCGGCGTGGCGCACCGCGATCTCGCAAACCCTCGCGAACAGCTCCTCCTCAACGGTGCATTGCGTGATGACCTCGTTGCACTGGCTTGTCGCGGCGTAGAGATCGGCGATCCGCCGGAGCCGCTCCTGCATGCGCTTGTGCATCGTGACGTCATGCACGGACCCCATGAGCCTGATGCACCGACCGTCCGAATCGTGCACCGGCGACACGCAGACTTCCCCCGTCTTCAATCCCGTGGGATACGGAGTCGTTTCTTCCCAACGAACGGTTCGGCGCTCCCGAATTGCAAGCTCGTAGCGACTCATCACCAGGGCGAAGGAGGGCTCCGGTATGACTTGCGAGACGGGCTTCCCCACGACCTGATCCGAGGTCAGCCCGGTTGCTTCAAAAAAGCGCGAATTGGCGCTTTCGAAGTAGTATTCGCCGTCCGGCGCGATCGCAATCGAGAAAAGGACGTCGTTGACGTTGTCATAGATGCTTCGCAGTTGCTCGATATGAGCGATTTCGAATTCCTTGCGTCGATGAGCCACCAGAGCCGCAACGACCATTTGGGCCGCGGCGTCGAGGATTCTGCGCGCGGCCGCGCCGCGCACGGCCGGCTTTCGGCCATATACCGCGAGAGCGCCGAGCACGGCGCCGGAATACGCTCGCAGCGGCATCGCCCACGCGCGAATTCCTGTCCGGCGCGGAATGTTTGTTTTCTCGGATGCAGGAGCCGTTGCCGCGAGGTCGTGCACGAAGACTTCATCGTTGTTCGCAACGGCACTCTTCGCAGGCTCGGACAATCCCTCGTACGGTCCTGCTGCAAGCAGCGACGCCCATTCGTCCGGCAGCGCCGAGGTGCAAACGAGTCGCAATTGACTGTTGCGCGCGTCGCAGAGAAACACTGCCGCGACGAGTTCGGGCAGCTCGGCTTCCATGAAACCCACGACTGCCGGGAGGACTTTCGCAAGCTCCGTCCCGGAACCGATCATCCTCCACAAGTCGATCTGTCGGCGGAGAATGCTGTCGTTCATGGATCAGCCCGCGTGGGTGCAATGGGCCGCGGAAACGGCATGCCTTGCGGCGCGAGCGGACTGTCCCCCGATTCCTGCGCAACGGGGCGGCGCGCCACGACCATCACGACTCGCCTTACATGAGGAGCGGGCGTGTGGCCAACGGCGCCCCGGAGCGCATGACCCTGATTCGGTCTGGTGCCTGTCAGAGTATTCCGAGAGTTTTTCATGTCCGTGAGGCGTCGCGCCGGTGTCCAGGCCGTCGGCACCCAGCAGGCGGATTATCAGACGCGACGCGCGGCCGCGGCACGTTCGGTGTGTCTGGCGGCCCGCCCGCAGCTTCAACCCCCGCCCTCTGCAGCGTCAACCTCCTCCCTCTAGAGTAGCGCAATTTCCGCTCCGGCAACCTGCTGCTGTCGTCCTCGGGAGGCCAGGGCGGCCTGTCGCGGCGCAAGGAGGGCCGGCAGTCGGCGCGCCGGGCGCGAGCACTGAGCGCATAATGTCGCCCATGCGGCCGATCACTTGGCGGCTGTTGATCGGTGCCCGCGCCATCGGATGACGGCAGGACCGCGCGACCTTGCCGATGTGCACTTTGGTCCGCATGATGCGGCCCCTGCGGAACGAATCGGCCTTTGGCTGGCGCTCGCGCGGGATCCGGATGATGCGAGAGCTCCTTCCTCGGGGAGGCCGTGTTCTTTTGTCCCGCGATCAGCGCCCCATCGTCGGTATTCTTCGGCGGCTTCTGGGCAAGAATCCGGCGCATCGCCTCCAATGGCCTCGGATCAGAATCAGAAGCATTCGCTTTTTTTGCGCACAAGCATTTGTTCTGAAATGAAAAATATACCTGAGCGCCGCGCGCCGGGGACTGACCCGGAACATACGCCGGTGATGCAGCAGTACCTGCGCATCAAGAGCCGCCATCCGGATGCGCTCCTCTTCTATCGGATGGGGGACTTCTACGAGCTCTTCTACGAGGATGCGCGCCGCGCCGCGGCCCTCCTCGACATCACGCTGACCGCCCGCGGCCAGTCCGCCGGGCAGCCCATCCCGATGGCAGGGGTGCCGTTTCACAGCGTGGAGAGCTACCTCGCGCGGCTCGTGCGCAAAGGCGAGAGCGTCGCAATCTGCGAGCAGATTGGGGACCCGGCGAAGTCCAAAGGACCGGTCGAGCGGGAGGTGGTGCGGATCATCACGCCGGGCACCGTGACCGACGACGCCCTGCTCGAGGAGCGCCAGGAGACGCTGGTCGCCGCGGCGGTGCGCGAGGGCGAGCGGTTCGGGCTCGCCTGGCTCGACCTGGCGGCCGGACGCTTCACGGTGCTGGAGTCCACCGGGCGCAGCGCGCTCGCGGCGCAGATCGAGCGCCTGAAGCCCGCTGAGCTCCTCCTCCCCGAGGGCACGGCGCAGGAGGACCTGAAGCGCAATGGGACGACGCTGCGCTCGCGGCCGCCCTGGAATTTCGAGCTGGCGAGCGCCTCGCGCCTCCTCACCGATCAGCTCGGTACGCTCGACCTCAAAGGTTTCGGCGCCGACGAGTTGCCGCTCGCCATCTGCGCGGCCGGCGCCCTGCTGCAGTACGTGCGCGACACGCAGAAGACCGCGCTCCCGCACATTCGCGGACTGCACGTGGAGGAGCGCACGGATGCTCTCATCATGGACGCCGCAACGCGCCGCAACCTCGAGCTCGATGCGAGCCTCACCGGCCGCGAGGACGCGACGCTCTTCGCGGTGCTGGACCAGTGCGTGACCGCCATGGGCTCGCGCCAGCTTCGGCGCTGGCTCAATCGGCCGCTGACGAGCCACGAGTCGCTCCGCGCGCGTTATCAGGCGCTCGGCTCGCTGATCGATGGGCGCCGGTTCGAAAAGGTGCGCGAGCAGCTGCGCGGCATTGGTGACGTCGAGCGGATCCTGGCCCGCGTCGCGCTGCGGTCGGCGCGGCCGCGGGATCTGACTCAACTGCGAGTCTCCCTCGGGGCGCTCCCGGCCCTGAAGTCGGGACTGCGCGAGATCGACTCGCCGCTCATCGGCGCGCTCGCCGGCCGGATCGGCGAGCATGGCGGAGTCGTCGACCTGCTCGGCAAGGCGATTGCGGATGAGCCCTCGACGTTCGTGCGGGACGGCGATGTGATCGCGGCGGGCTACGATGCGCAGCTCGATGAGCTGCGCAAGATCGCCACGCACACCGATGAGTTCCTCCTGGAGCTCGAGCAGCGCGAGCGCGAGCGCTCCGGCATCGCGGGCCTGAAGCTCGGCTACAACCGGGTGCAGGGCTTCTTCATCGAGATCTCGCGCAAGGACGCCGAGCGGGCGCCGAAGGACTACGTGCGCCGGCAAACGGTCAAGTCCGCAGAGCGCTTCGTCACCGCGGAGCTGAAGAGCTTCGAGGATCGGGTGCTCGGCGCGCGCGATCGCGCGCTCGCCCGGGAGAAGGAGCTCTACGAGGCGATCCTGACCCGGCTCACCGAGAGCCTCGCACCCCTGCAGGACACCGCCACCGCGCTGTCGCAGCTCGACTCGCTGGCCTCGCTCGCCGATCGGGCATGCGCTCTGCAGTGGACCGCGCCGCAGCTCGTCGCGGACCCGGTGCTGCGCGTCGCAGGCGGCCGGCACCCGGTCGTCGAGCGGTTTGCCTCGACGCCGTTCGTGCCGAATGACCTCGAGCTCGACTCCACCCGGCGCATGCTCATCATCACGGGTCCCAACATGGGCGGCAAGTCGACGTACATGCGTCAGGCGGCGCTCATCGCGGTGCTGGCGCATATCGGCAGCTACGTGCCGGCCGACGGCGCCACCCTCGGCCCCATCGATCGGATCTTCACCCGCATCGGCGCGGCCGATGATCTCGCGGGAGGCCGGTCCACCTTCATGGTGGAGATGACGGAGGCCGCCAACATCCTGCACAACGCCACGGACCGCAGCCTCATCCTGATGGACGAGATCGGACGCGGCACCAGTACGTTCGACGGGCTCTCGCTCGCTTGGGCGATGGCACATCACATCGCGGCGCGAATCAAGTCGTTCACGCTCTTCGCGACGCATTACTTCGAGCTGACCAGCCTGGCAACGGAGGTGGAAGGGTGCGTCAATGTGCATCTGGACGCCACCGAGCACGGCGACGGCATCGTGTTCCTGCATGCGGTGAAGGAGGGACCCGCGAGCCGCAGCTACGGTCTCCAGGTCGCGCAGCTCGCGGGGGTGCCGCGCGAGGTCATCGGCCAGGCACGGCGCCATCTCGAAGCGCTGGAGTCGCAGCGGGATCGGCTCGAGGGAGCCGACGGCAACGGCCAAGCCGGCAAGAGAGCGCAACGGGAGCTGCCGCTCTTCGCCGCGCCGCCGGAACCGGGATCCGATCCGCTGCGCGAGGCGCTGACCGCGCTCGATCCCGACGAGATGACCCCGAGGGCTGCCCTCGAGGCGCTTTATCGGCTGAAGCGGCTGCTCGATCGAGGCTCGTGACATGGGTGATCTCTCCGACCTGACGTTCCGGGCCGCGACGGCGGCGGATGCGCAGGGCATTCGTGATCTGCTGCAGCGCAGCGATCTGCCCACGAGGGATCTGAGCGCGGGCCGCCCGCAATTCGTGATTGCCGAGCGCGCCGGACGGATGATCGGCATCGGAGCGCTGGAGCGCTTCGGCACCGCGGCGCTGCTTCGCTCCGTCGCGATCGAGCCGCAGTGGCGAGGCTCCGGTGTCGGCAGATTGATCATCGCGGAGCTCGAGCAGCGCGCACGTGCAGCGGGTATCGATGAGCTGATTCTCCTCACGTTGACCGCCCGTGATTTCTTCGCACGCCTGGGTTATGGCTCGAAGCTCCGCGGTGAGGTCCCCGCAGCCGTGCTCGGCAGCGCCGAATTTCGCTCGCTATGCCCCGCTTCCGCGCACTGCATGGCGAAGAGCCTGGCGCCGACGTGACCACTCATGAAAACGGCCGCCACAGTGGCACTACAGACTCAAGCAGCGGTAGTCCCTCGCAGTACCCGGCCATCGCCGGGGATTTCTCGCAACCACGGGATCGCTGTATGCTCGGCTGGACCGGTGATGGCCGCGGTTTGGCGTAGCCTGCAGATGCCGAAGTTTTCACCACGTCTGGACATCCTGCCTGAGGCGCAGCGCCGGCTTTGGGGGGAGCTCGCTGCGCTACCCGGAGAGTTCACACTCTACGGTGGAACCGCGCTTGCCCTGCATCTGGGCCATCGTAAATCAGTGGATTTCGATTTCTTTGGCAGCCGCCCGATTGACGTCTCATCCCTCGAGGCTGAAATTCCATTCCTGTCGGGAGCGCAGGTAACTCAGCGCGCAAAAAACACGCTCTCGGTCCTCATCGATCGCGGGGCGCCCGTAAAGGTGTCCTTCTTCGGTGTGCCAAACTTGCCGCGTTTGGCTCCGCCCGTGATCGCGGAAGACAATGGCCTCAAGATTGCCTCGCTTCTTGACCTGGCCGGCACCAAGGCCTCCGTCGTCCAGGTGCGAGGCGAGGCCAAGGACTACATCGACATGGAGGCGCTCATCCGGATCGGCGGCATCAACCTGTCAACTGCACTGGCGGCGGCGGAAAGGCTGTATGGATCAACTTTCAATCCGGAGATTACCCTCAAGGCACTATCTTACTTCGATGACGGAGATCTGCGTGAGCTGCCGAGCGATCTGAAATCCCGATTGGCAGCCGCCGTGGAGAATGTCGATCTCGATCATCTGCCGAGATTGAGCGATCATGAATCGGGCGACGTGCACGATCGAGGTCTGGAGCCATGAGATCCATTCCCGTCACGCCGGAGACCTCGGAGATATCACGGCGAGTCATATGGTTCGAGGAGCCGGCAAAAGCACTTGCGGACCCGATCCGATTCATGGCCTATGCGATGACCTACGCCCGTCATGAGGACATGCGGGTGCTCCGACGGTATGTCTCTGACGAGGAGTTCCGGCAAGCACTCGATCGTGCACCACCAGGAATCATCGATCCCCGCTCGTGGGCCTACTGGAACCTCAAAATGGGCCGATTCCCGCCACCGCCCATGCCGAAAAGAGATTTTCACGATGCCCCGGCGACTCGCTCGACCGCAGGAATGTCGCTCGAGGAGCGCCGAAATGCCCCGTTGAAGGATGGCTGAAGCCTCGTGCTCAACAGCCACCGAGTGACGTGGAGGAGATGCGCTCACCGCAGCGAGAACCGCCCGTGCGTGAGAAACAGCCCTGTCTCCTGCGCGACCCGCGGCGAGACCAGCATGCCGAGGTGGCTGACGGGCAGCACTATGTGGTCCGTTGCTCCCGGCAGGCGCGTCTCGCTGACGCCGACCGTGCCGTCGCACTCCTCCTCGAAGCCGGCGAGGAACTGACCGAGACCCAGCGCCTGGGTGCCGGCGATGATTCCGAGCGGCCGGCGGAAGGTCCAGCGCCGCTCCCGCGGCCGCAGCAGCTCATCGGCGACCGACGGGCCCATGAGGGCGCTCACGAAGCGCGAGCGGCCCGCCTGCACTGCGGCGCGGCTCTCGACCGAAGGAGTCCCGAGGAACACCACCCGGCCGGGCGGCTGCTCGGGATAGCGCTCGAAGAAGCGATAGATGACGAGTCCGCCGAGACTGTGCCCCACGAAATGCACCGCGGGGACCTCGAGAGCGCGCACGAAGCCTTGCAGGCTGACCGTGATCTCCTCCATCCCCGAGGCGACGGCCGAATAGGCGAAGGCATGCACCTGCAGGCCGAACTCGCGCAAGAGCCGATGCGCGAGCAGCATGGATTCGCCACCGGGCATCCATAGCCCGTGCACGTAGACCACGTGTTGCGCCGCGCCCTCTCTCATCGCACAGGGTTCACCGCCGCCAGGCAAGCCGCCCCAGCCACGCTATCAGGAAACGTGCCGCCGGGCGCGGGCGCGAGCGTTATGCCGGCGGAGGTGTCCGGACCCGGATATGGAGCTCGCGCAGCTGCGCCTCGCCGACCTCGGTCGGGGCATCGGTCAGCGGATCCGCCGCGGTCTGCGTCTTCGGGAAGGCGATGACCTCGCGGATGCTGTCGGCGCCCGCCATCAGCATCGCCAGGCGGTCGAGCCCGAAGGCGATGCCCCCGTGGGGCGGGGCGCCGAACTTCAGCGCATCGAGGAGGAAGCCGAACTTGGCTTTCGCTTCCTCGGGGCCGATCCCGAGGAGGTCGAACACCGTCGACTGCATCTCCTGGCGGTGGATACGCACCGAGCCGCCGCCGATCTCCGAGCCGTTCAGCACCATGTCATAGGCCTTGGCGAGGGCCTTCTCCGGGTCGGCACGCAGCGCCGCCGGATCGTCGACCTTGGGCGAGGTGAAGGGATGGTGCATGGCCACCCAGCGCCGCTCGTCCGCGTCCCACTCGAACATCGGGAAGTCGACCACCCACAGCGGCCGCCAGCCCTGCTCGATGAGCTTCAGGTCGTGGCCGATCTTCAGGCGCAGCGCGCCCAGGGCATCGCTCACCACCTTGGCGCTGTCGGCGCCAAAGAAGACGAGGTCGTTGTCCTGCGCGCCGGTGCGCTCGAGGATTCCGGCGATCGCGGCATCGCTCAGGAACTTGATGATGGGGGACTGCAGGCCATCGCGACCGCGCGCGCGCTCGTTGACCTTGATGTAGGCCAGGCCCTTGGCGCCGTAGCGTCCGACGAACTCAGTGTAGCCGTCGACGGCCGAGCGCGGCATGCCGCCGCCGCCGGGGACGCGCAGCGCGGCCACCCTGCCCTTCGGGTCCTTGGCGGGCCCGGCGAACACCTTGAAGTCGCAGTCCCTGACGAGGTCGGCCACGTCCGCGAGCTCCAGCGGAATGCGCAAGTCCGGCTTGTCGGAGCCGTAGCGGCGCATCGCCTCGGCGAAGGTCATGCGCGGGAAAGGATCGGGGAGGGCGGCGCCCACGACCTCCTTGAAGAAGAACCGGGCGAGTCCCTCCATCAGGCCCATGATCTCGTCCTGGGTCAGGAACGAGGTCTCGATGTCGAGCTGAGTGAACTCCGGCTGCCGGTCCGCGCGCAGGTCCTCGTCGCGAAAGCACCGCACGATCTGGTAGTAGCGATCGAAGCCCGCGACCATCAGCAGCTGCTTGAAGATCTGGGGTGACTGGGGCAGCGCGAAAAACTTGCCCGCATGAGTGCGGCTCGGGACCAGGTAGTCGCGGGCTCCCTCCGGAGTCGCTTTGGTCAGCATCGGCGTCTCGAGATCGATAAAGCCGTGCTCGTCCAGAAAGCTACGCATGGCTCGAGTGAGCCGATGACGCAGCCGCAGACGCTGACTCATGACGTCGCGGCGAAGGTCGAGATAGCGGTACTTGAGGCGGACTTCCTCGCCCACCTGCTCGTCCAGCTGAAAGGGCAGCGGCTCGGAGCGGTTGAGGAGCTCCAGCTCGACCGCCAGCAGCTCCACGTGGCCGGAAGCGAGGTTGGCGTTCACCGTCCCCGCCGGGCGCTCGCGGACGCGGCCCTTCACCCGGATCACGAACTCGTTGCGCAGCCGCTCCGCTTCGCGGAAGAGCTCCGCGGCATCGGGGTCGAACACGACCTGGAGCAAACCCTCGCGGTCGCGAAGGTCCACGAAGATGATCCCGCCATGGTCCCGCCGCCGGTGAACCCAGCCGGCGACCTCGACCGTCTGGCCGATCAGCTTCTCGTTTACCTGTCCGCAGTAATGTGAGCGCATAGGGGCGGCGATGTTACGGAGCCCCCGGAGGAGCCGCAACTCGGCTCACGGAGGTGTCGCCGCCGCTTCGGACCAGAACCGCGGCGCCCTGCAGGGCTCCCGTGCGCAGCCGCTCGAGCGCCGCATTCGCCTCGGCGAGCGGAAAGGTCTCCACGGTCGGCTTCAGACCGACCTTTCGGGCGATCGGAAGGAACTCCTCGCCGTCGGCGCGGGTGAGATTGGCGATGGAGCTGACCGACCGCTCGTGCCAGAGGAGCTCATAGGGGAATCGGGGATTGTCGCTCATGTGGATGCCGGCGCAGACAACCCGGCCGCCGGGACGGACCGCGGCCAGCGCCGCCGGCACCAGCGCGCCGACGGGGGCGAAAAGGATCGCCGCATCCAGCAGGTCCGGCGGCGCCGCGTCGGAATTGCCGG
>DASTAC010000127.1:0-46198 GCA_035713045.1 Steroidobacteraceae bacterium | reverse complement strand
AGCACCCGCTCGATTCCGCCCGCGTTCGCGCGCGCCACGTAGTCGGCCATCCAGTTCTCGCCGAGGATATGGCGGGCGATCTCTACGACGATGTAGTCGGCATCGAGATCCGCATCGTCGTTGTAGCGTTTCAGGCCCTGGAGGCAGGACGGGCACGAGGTCAGGATCTTGACCTGCGCGGCACCTCCCGCGCGCAGCCTGTCGGCGCCGGCGCGGATCTCCTCCTCCTTGCGGAAGCGCACCTGAGTCGACACGTCCGGACGGGTGAGGGCGAGCGTGCCCGACTCCCCGCAGCAGCGGTCGTTCTTCTCGATGCGCCCGTTGCGGGAGTCGTTCATCAGCGCGTTGACCACTTTCAGCGGATCGTGGCTCTTCATCGGCGAATGACACGGGTCGTGGTACATGTATCGCGTGCCCGTGATGCCCTCCAGGCGCACGCCCTTCTCCATCAGGTACTCGTGGATATCGATGATGCGCGAGCCGGGGAAGATCTCCTCGAACTTGTACCCCTGCAGCTGGTCGTAGCAGGTCCCGCAGCTCACCACCACGGTGCGGATGTCGAGGTAGTTCAGAGTGTTCGCGACGCGGTGGAAGAGGACGCGATTGTCCGTCGTGATCTTGTCGGCACGGTCGAACTGACCCGCGCCGCGCTGCGGATACCCGCAGCAGAGATATCCCGGCGGCAGCACGGTCTGCACGCCGACGTGCCACAGCATCGCCTGGGTGGCGATTCCGACCTGGGAGAAGAGACGCTCCGAGCCGCAGCCGGGGAAGTAGAACACCGCCTCGGTGTCGCTGCTGGTGACGGCCGGGTTGCGGATGATCGGCACGTAGTCCGGGTTCTCGATGTCGAGCAGCGCCCGCGCCGTCTTCTTGGGCAGGCCGCCAGGCATCCGCTTGTTGACGAAGTGCACCACCTGCTCGCGCACCGGTGGCCTGCCGGTGGTGGCCGGCGGCCGGCGCGTCTGCGCCCGGGCGACGCCCTTCAACAGGCGGTGAGCCGCCCGCTGCGCCTTGTAACCCCACTCGATCATCAGCTTGCGGGTGAGGCGGATGGTCTCCGGGCGGGTGGCGTTGAGGAAGAACATGGAGGCCGCAGTGCCCGGATTGAAGCGCTTCCTGCCCATGCGCCGCAGCAGGTCGCGCATGGCCATCGACACGTCGCCGAAGTCGATATCCACCGGACAGGGATTCGCGCACTTGTGGCAGACGGTGCAGTGATCGCCGACGTCGGCGAACTCGTCCCAGTGGCGGATGCTGACGCCGCGGCGCGTCTGTTCCTCGTAGAGGAACGCCTCGATGAGAAGCGAGGTGGCCAGGATCTTGTTGCGCGGGCTGTAGAGCAGGTTGGCGCGCGGCACGTGAGTGGCGCAGACCGGCTTGCATTTGCCGCACCGCAAACAGTCCTTGATGGAGTCGGATATCGTGCCGATGTCCGACTGCTGCATGATGAGCGACTCGTGACCGAGCAGGTTGAAGCTCGGCGTGTAGGCATTGGCGAGATCCCCGCCGGGCAGGAGTTTCCCGCGGTTGAACCGGCCCCCCGGATCGACAGTCTGCTTGTACGTGCGGAATTGCGCGACCTCGGCCGCCTCTAGGAACTCGAGCTTGGTGATGCCTATGCCGTGCTCGCCCGAGATGACGCCGTCCAGCCGCCGCGCGATGCCCATGATGCGGGCGACGGCCGCGGTCGCCGTCCGCAGCATCTCGTAATCATCGGAGTTGACCGGGATATTGGTATGCACATTGCCGTCGCCGGCGTGCATGTGCAGTGCCACCCAGACACGGCCTCGCAGAACGCGCCGGTGCGCTTCCTCGCAGGCGGTCAGTATCGGGGCGAATACTCTGCCCCCGAAGATCTGCCGCAGCGGATCCCGCAGCTCGCGCTTCCAGGACATGCGGAGCGTCCGGTCCTGCACCACGTCGAATACCCGCAATCCGGGCGCGGCGGCCAGGCGTGCGCGCAGGTGCGGGATCAGCGCCTCGTGGCCCAGCGCCTGAAGCTGCGGCAGCGCTGCCTCGAGTCCGGTGTCCAGGTGCGCTGCGAGCCATTCCCAGCGCGCGCGGACCCCCGCGAGCAGCTGGCGTGTCTGCGCCTTGCGGTCGCCGATGACTTCCTCGTCGGGCAGGTGGCCGGTCTCGCTGTCCTCGGCCCGCGCCAGCACCAGCGGCGCGGCGAATGCCTGCTCCAGCGCGCCGATGAGCGCGAGCTTGTTGGCGACGGACAGCTCGATGTTGATCCGCTCGATCTCGTCCGTGTACTCGCCCATGCGTGCGAGCGGCAGCACCACGTCCTCGTTGATCTTGAAGGCGTTGGTGTGCCGGGCGATGGCGGCCGTGCGGGCGCGGTCCAGCCAGAACTTGCGCCGCGCTTCCGCGCTGACCGCGATGAACCCTTCCCCGCTGCGGGCGTTGGCGATGCGCACCACGTCCGAGGTGGCGGCGGCGACGGCGGCCTCGTCGTCGCCCACGATGTCGCCGAAGAGCGCCATCTTGGGCAGCGAGCCGCGCTTGGACTTGGTGGTGTACCCCACCGCGCGCAGGTAGCGCTCGTCCAGGTGCTCGAGGCCTGCCAGCCGCACCGTCCCGCTCGCCGCCAGCCCATCGAGGTGGTCCTTGATCTCGACTATCGCGGGCACCGCATCCCGCGCCTGGCCGAAGAACTCCAGGCACACCGTGCGCGTATGCGCGGGACTTCGGTGCAGCACCCAGCGCGCCGAGGTGATGATGCCGTCGCAGCCCTCCTTCTGCACGCCCGGCAGCCCGCCGAGAAACTTGTCGGTGACGTCCTTGCCGAGTCCCGCCTTGCGGAACTTCCGGCCCGGAATGCTGAGCGTCTGCGTGCGCAGGACCGGGGCTCTGTCGGGCGCCTGACGGCCGTCCTTCCAGATCAGCTCGAAGTCGGCCGACTCCACGTCGTGTATCTTGCCGCGGTTGTGCGAGAGGCGGGTGACCTCCAGCCAGTGGCCCTCGCAGTCCACCATGCGCCACCACGCCAGATTGTCCACTGCGGTGCCCCACAACACGGCCTTCTTGCCGCCTGCGTTCATCGCGATGTTGCCGCCGATGCAGGAGGCATCGGCCGAAGTGGGGTCGACGGCGAAGACCAGACCGCCCTTCTCCGCGGCGGTGGAGACGCGTCGCGTGACGACGCCTGCCTCTGAGAAGATCGTCGGCACAGCGTCCGCGACTCCGGGCAGCGTGATGGTCTCGATGCCGCTCAGGCGCTCGAGCTTCTCGGTGTTGATGACCGCCGAAAGCGGGGTCAGCGGTATGGCGCCGCCCGTGTAGCCGGTGCCGCCGCCGCGCGGAATGATGGTGAGCCCGAGCTCGATACAGCCTCGCACCAGGTCGGGGATCTCGGCTTCCGTGTCCGGCATCAGCACGACGAAGGGATACTCGACCCGCCAGTCGGTCGCGTCGGTCACGTGCGAGACGCGCGCGTATGCGTCGAAGCGGATGTTGTCGCCGCGCGTGCAGCGGCCCAAGGCGCGCGCCGCCTTGCGGCGCAGCGCCGCCCAGGCGTCGAAGTCCGCCTCGAAGGTATGTACCGCTTCGCGTGCTGCCGTCAGCAGCTCACCGACGCGGTCATAGCGTTGAGGGTCGCCCGCATTGCGGCGGCGGTCGACTTCGGTCAGCCGGTGGTGCAATGCCTCGATGAGCAGGCGCCGCCGGCGCTTGTTCTCGATCAGGTCGTCCTGCAGGTAGGGATTGCGGCGGACCACCCAGATGTCGCCCAGGACCTCGTACAGCATGCGCGCCGAGCGGCCGGTGCGCCGCTCGTGCCGCAGCTCCTCGATCAGCGCCCAATGCCGCGCTCCGAGCAGCCGGATCACGATCTCGCGATCGGAGAAGGACGTGTAGTTGTAAGGAATCTCGCGCAGCCGCGCCGACGGCTCGCCTTCGCGCTCACGCTCACGCTCACGCGCAGGCTCGAGAGGCAGCAGTTCCTGTGTCGGTATGGCGCTCATGCAGTTCTAAGTCGACGGTGCTCAGCTCACATCACGAAACGGCCCGGGTGCCAGGCACCGGGATGTGCCCCGCCGCCGCAGGTAGCGGAGCCGGTCGAGGCAGGGGGCGACGCATGCGTCGCACGGGTGGCCAGGATGGCCGCCCCGGGCTTGCGCGCAGCAGGGATTGCGCAGCGCAATGCCCCCATCCAGCGCCATAAACTAAGGCAAATCGGTGGTGCCCATCAGATACCGGTCGCATTCCCGGGCGGCGCCCCGGCCCTCGTTGATGGCCCACACGACCAGGCTCTGGCCCCGCCGGCAGTCGCCGGCGGCGAAAACGCCCTTCACGCTGGTCGCGAACACGCCGTGCTCGGCCTCGATGTTCGAGCGGGAGTCGGTGCGTACCCCGAGCTCCGCGAGCAGCGGCTGCTCCGGCCCGGTGAATCCCATCGCCAGCAGCACCAGATCCGCCGGGATCTCGCGCTCGCTGTCCGGCACGTCCACCGGCACGAGCCTGCCGCCCGAATCCTTCTGCCAGCCGACCTCGACCGTGCTGATCGAGCGTACGTGGCCCTCGGCGTCACCGTTCAGGCGCTTCACCGTCGTGACGTACACCCGGGGGTCCGAGCCGAACCTCGCCGCGGCCTCCTCCTGTCCGTAGTCGAGCTTGTAGACCTTCGGCCACTCCGGCCAAGGGTTGTCGGCTGCGCGGTCCATCGGGGGGCGGGGCATGATCTCGATCTGCCTCAGACTCTTGCAGCCCTGGCGCATGGCGGTCGCGACGCAGTCGGTGCCGGTATCGCCGCCGCCCACGACCACGACGTCGCGGTCCCTGGCGTGGATGAGGGTGTGATCCGGGCCGCCATTGAGCAGCGCCTTGGTGCTGGCCGTAAGGTATTCCATGGCGAAGTGCACGCCGCGCAGCTTGCGGTTCTCGACGCTCAGGTCCCGCGGGCGCGTTGCGCCGGTGCACACCACCATGGCGTCGAAATCCTTCAGGAGCAGCATCGGCTCGACGTTCTCGCCGACATTCGCATTGCACACGAACTTGACGCCTTCCTGCTGCAGCATCTCGATGCGCCGCAGCACGACTTCCTTCTTGTCGAGCTTCATGTTGGGGATGCCGTACATGAGCAGACCTCCGGGCCGGTCGTCGCGCTCGAGCACGGTCACCAGGTGGCCCGCGCGATTCAACTGCGCGGCGGCCGCGAGGCCCGCGGGGCCGGAGCCGATCACGGCCACCCGCTTGCCGGTGCGCGCCGCGGGCGGCTCGGGCACGATCCAGCCCTGCTCCCAGCCCTTGTCGACGATCGCGTTCTCCAGACTCTTGATGGTCACGGGAGGCGCGTTGATGCCGAGGACGCAGGAGCCCTCGCAGGGCGCCGGGCACACCTTGCCGGTGAACTCCGGGAAGTTGTTGGTCTTGTGCAGGCGCTCCAGCGCCTCGCGCCAGAGCCCGCGGTAGACCAGGTCATTCCACTCCGGGATGAGGTTGTGCACCGGACAGCCGGAGGCCATGCCGGAGATCAGCTTTCCCGTGTGGCAGAACGGCACGCCGCAATCCATGCAGCGGGCGGCCTGGTGAGCCAGGCGCTTCTCGTCCATGTGATGGTGGAACTCCTTCCAGTCGCGCACGCGCTCGACGGGCGTGCGGTCCACGGGGAGCTCGCGCAGATACTCGATGAATCCAGTCGGCTTGCCCATCCGGCAAATCTCTCGCTTAATTTCCGCCGACGCGCGCGAGGTCGCGCGCGTTCTCTTCGAAGGCCACCATGATGGCCTCATCGCCGGTCAGGCCCTGCGCATGCGCACGCTTGAGCGAGGCGATGGCGCGCTTGAAGTCCTTGGGAACCACGGCGACGAACCTGGGCAGCAGGCGCTCCCAGCTCGCGAGCACGTAGCGTGCACGCTCGCTCCCGGTGAGGTCTCGATGACGCTCGATCATGCCGCGCACGCGCGCGATCTCCTCCGGGTCCTGCAGGGACTCGATGCCGACCATCTGGGTGTTGACGCGGCTTGCGAAGTCGCCCGTCTCGTCGAGCACGTAGGCGAACCCGCCCGACATCCCGGCGCCGAAGTTGCGCCCGGCAGGGCCGAGTACCACCACGCGGCCTCCGGTCATGTACTCGCAGCCGTGATCGCCGACCGCCTCCACGACCGCATCGGCGCCGCTGTTGCGGACCGCGAAGCGCTCGCCCGCCATGCCGCGGATGTAAGCCTCGCCGCTCGTCGCGCCGTAGAGCCCGACGTTGCCGATAATGATGTTCTCCTCAGGCGCGAACAAAGACCCGGCCGGCGGGTAGACCACGATGCGGCCGCCTGAGAGTCCCTTGCCCAGGTGATCGTTGGCATCACCTTCCAGCACGAAGGTCATGCCGCGCGGCATGAAGGCTCCGAAGCTCTGACCGGCCGATCCTTTGAACCCGATCCGGATGGTGTCGTCCGGGAGACCCTCCGCTCCGTACTTGCGCGTGATCTCGCTGCCGGTGATGGTGCCGACGACGCGGTTGACGTTGCGGATCGGCAGCTCGGCGCGGACCTGCTCGCCGCGCTCGATGGCCGGGCGGCAGATCTCGAGCAGGGCCGTCACGTCCAGGGATTTATCCAGGCCGTGATCCTGCTCGATCTGGCGGAAGCGGCCGACCTCGGGGCCGACGTCCGGCTGATACAGGATGTTGCTGAAGTCGAAGCCCTTGGCCTTCCAGTGATCCACGGCCTTCTTCGGCGCCAGGCGGTCGACGCGGCCGACCATCTCCTCCACGGAGCGGAAGCCGAGCTGCGCCATGATCTCGCGCAGGTCCTCGGCGATGAAGCGCATGAAGTTGACGACGTGCTCGGGCTTGCCGGCGAACTTCTCCCGCAGCCGTGGATCCTGTGTGGCGATGCCCGCCGGGCAGGTGTTGAGATGGCAGACCCGCATCATGATGCAGCCCACCGCGACCAGCGGGGCCGTCGCGAACCCGAACTCCTCGGCGCCGAGGAGGGCGGCGATGGCGACGTCGCGTCCGGTCTTGAGCTGACCGTCCGCCTCCACTGCGATGCGGCTGCGGAGGTTGTTGAGCACGAGGGTCTGATGCGTTTCCGCGATCCCAAGCTCCCACGGCAGGCCGGCGTGCTGGATCGAAGTCTGGGGCGAAGCGCCGGTGCCTCCGTCATATCCGCTGATCAGCACGACGTCCGCGTGCGCTTTGGCGACGCCTGCCGCGATCGTGCCGACGCCGACCTCCGATACCAGCTTGACGCTGATGCGCGCCGCGCGATTGGCGTTCTTGAGGTCGTGGATCAGCTCAGCCAGGTCCTCGATGGAGTAGATGTCATGGTGCGGGGGAGGGGAGATGAGGCCGACGCCCGCCGTAGTGTGCCGGGTCTTGGCGATCCAGGGATACACCTTGGTGCCCGGCAGCTGTCCGCCCTCGCCGGGCTTGGCGCCCTGCGCCATCTTGATCTGCAGCTCGCGCGCGCTCACCAGGTATTGGCTGGTGACGCCGAACCGGCCCGAGGCGACCTGCTTGATCGCGCTGTTCGCCGAGTCGCCGTTCGGCAGCGGCTGGTACCGGCGCGGATCCTCGCCGCCCTCGCCCGTGTTGCTCTTGCCGCCGATGCGGTTCATGGCGATCGCGAGCGTCTCGTGCGCCTCCTGGCTGATCGAGCCGTAGGACATGGCCCCGGTCTTGAAGCGCTTGAGGATGCTCTCGACCGGCTCCACCTCCTCCAGGGGCACCGGCTCCGAGGGTGCGAACTCCAGCAGGCCCCGCAGCGTCGCGAGCCGCTTCGACTGGTCGTCGATCAGCTGAGCATAGGACTTGTAGGTGGCGTAGCTGCCGGTGCGCACCGCCTTCTGCAGTCGATGGATCGACTCGGGGTTGAAGAGATGGTGCTCGCCGTCGGCCCGCCACTGGTAGATGCCGCCCGTGTCGAGCGCGCGACCTTTGATCGCGCGCGCCGGAAACGCCTCGCGGTGGCGCATCAGCACCTCCTGCGCGATCGTCTCCATGCCGATGCCGCCGATGCGCGAGGCCGTCCGGGTGAAGTACTGGTCGATGACGTCCTGGCGCAACCCCACCGCCTCGAACACCTGGGCGCCGTGATAGCTCTGGATGGCGGAGATGCCCATCTTGGACATCACCTTGATGACGCCCTTGGTCGCGGCCTTGACGAAGTTCTTGCACGCGAGCCTGGAATCGACGTTCGTCACCAGTCCTTCGTGGATCATGCCTTCCAGCGTCTCGAACGCGAGATAGGGATTGATGACCGAGCAGCCGAAGCCGATGAGCAGCGCGAAGTGATGCACCTCGCGCGCCTCGCCGGTCTCGAGCGCGAGGCTCACGCGCGTGCGCAGTCCCTCGCGGATGAGGTAATGATGCAGCGCGCTCACCGCGAGCAGAGCCGGCACCGCCGCGAACTCGCGGCTGATGCCGCGGTCGCTCAGGATGAGGATGTTGACCTCCTCGTCCTCGATCAGGCGCCGCGCCGCGAGGCACAGCTCCTCCACGGACTTCGTGAGCCCCTTCTCCCCACGCGTCGCGCGGAAGAGGATGGAGAGCGTGCCGATCTTCAGGCCCGGGAGCGACAGCCGCCGCACCTTGGCGAACTCCTCGTTGGTGAGGATGGGGCCGTTGAGCTCGAGCCGCCGGCAGTCCGCGGGCTGCGGCCGCAGGAGGTTGCCCTCCGAGCCCAGCCAGACCTCGGATGCGGTGATGAGCTCCTCGCGGATGCAGTCGATCGGCGGGTTGGTCACCTGCGCGAAGAGCTGCTTGAAGTAGTCGTAGAGGAGCCGCGGCTTGGCCGAGAGCGCCGCGAGCGGCGTATCGTTGCCCATGGAGCCCACCGCCTCGACGCCGTTCCTGCCCATCGGCGCGAGCAGCGTGCGCTCGTCCTCGAAGGTGAAGCCGAAGGCGATCTGGCGGGCGCGCAGGGTCTGCGGATCCGAAGCCGTGCCGCTGGCCATCCCTGGCGGCGGGGCTCCCAGCCCGGACATCGTGTCCGGGCGCTCGCCGCTTTGCGGCTCGCCCACGGGCGGCAGATCCTCGAGGTGCACCAGGTGCTCGTCGAGCCACACGCGATAGGGATGCTCGGTCGCGACCGCGTGCTTGATCTCCTCATCGTCGATGATGCGGCCCTGCACGGTGTCCACCAGGAACATGCGCCCGGGCTGCAGCCGGCCCTTGCGGACCACGTCCTGCGCCGGCACATCGAGCACTCCGGCCTCCGAGGCCATGATGACCAGATCATCCTTGGTGACGTAGTAGCGCGAGGGCCGCAGGCCGTTGCGGTCGAGCACCGCGCCGACCATCCTGCCGTCGGTGAAGGCGATGGAGGCCGGCCCGTCCCAGGGCTCCATCAGGCTGGAGTGATACTGGTAGAACGCCCTCAGGTCCGGGTCCATGCTGTCGTGGTTCGACCACGGCTCCGGGATCAGCATCATCATGGCGTGCGGCAGCGAGCGGCCCGCAAGCACCAGAAGCTCGAGCGTGTTGTCGAGCATCGCCGAGTCGCTGCCGTTCGGGTTGACGACCGGCAGGATCTTCGGGGTGTCCTCTCCGAACAGCTCCGAGGCGAATAGCGCCTCTCGCGCCTGCATCCAGTTGTAGTTGCCGCGCAGGGTATTGATCTCGCCGTTGTGGGCGAGGTAGCGGTACGGGTGCGCCCGATCCCAGCTCGGGAAGGTGTTGGTGCTGAAGCGGGAATGCACCAGCGCGAGCGCCGTCTCCATGGCGGGGTGCTCGAGATCGGTGAAGTACTTCGTCAGCTGCTCGGTGAGGAGCATCCCCTTGTAGACGAAGGTCTTGTGCGAGAGGCTGCAGAGATACCAGTACTCCGCGCCGTCGATGGTCGAGGAGCGCAGCTCGCTGTAGGCGCGCTTCCTGATGATGTAGAGCTTGCGCTCGAACTCGTCCTCATCGCGCACGGCAGGGCCGCGCCCGATGAACACCTGGCGGATGAAGGGCTCGCCAGCGCGCGCGGTCTCCCCGAGCGAGCTGTTGTTCACCGGCACCGTGCGCCAGCCGATGAGCGTCTGCCCCTCGGACTGGACGATGTGCTCGAACAGCTCGACCAGCCGCCGCCGCCGCGTGGGGTTGCGCGGCAGGAAGACGAGCCCGCTCGCGTACTCCCCCGGGCCGGGGAGCGAGAAGAGGCGGTCCTTGCGGGTGATGTGCTGGAAGAAGGCATGCGGCATCTGGATGAGGACGCCCGCGCCGTCGCCCGTATTGGCCTCGCAGCCGCAGGCGCCCCGATGGTCGAGGTTGCGCAGGACCTCGATCGCCTGCTCGAGGATGCGATGGGACTTGCGGCCCTTGATGTCGACGACGAAGCCCACGCCGCAGGCCTCGTGCTCGAACCACGGGTCGTAGAGCCCCTGTTTCCCGGGGGCAAGGTGTGGGAGACGGCGCCCCGCTCCCGGAGGGACCCGGGGGGTGCGCGCCGCGGCACTCCGGCGCTGATATCGCATGTTAATCAAGCCTCATACAGCAAAAAGGAACGCGCGCCGGGCAGTGCCAATGGCCTGAAGGTCGAAGGGCCTCGCCCCTGGCCGTCCTGGCGGCAAAGGCACCCGGCCCGGCCATCGTGGCCGACAACCGCCTCAGGGTCGAAGGGCCTTGCCCCTGGCCGTCCTGGCGGCAAAGGCACCCAGCCCGGCCATCGTGGCCGGGCGCTCGCCTCCTGAGTCGGCTCGCCCGTACGCGCTCGCGCTCGCGCGGATCGACACGCTGAGTGTCCTCGACAAGGACACCGCGCTCGCCCGCAAACTTATCTCAAAGACTGGATGAGGCGGATCGGGGCGCGGACCGGGATGCTCGCGGAGAGTCCTGGCCGCGCGTGCCCGTCTGAGCCGCCGGTATAGGCCCGATAATATCCGTCCTTGGCACCGGGTCAATGGCGGCGCGGGCCTTTTTCTGGACATTTATGAAAATCGCAACGTTCAACGTCAATGGCATCGGCAGCCGGCTTCCAGCTCTCCTCGAATGGCTCGAGCGGGAGTCGCCGGATATCGCCTGCCTGCAGGAGCTGAAGGCGCCGGACGCCGCCTTTCCGGCGACCGCCATCCAGCTGGCGGGATACCAGGCGGTCTGGCACGGGCAGCGCTCGTTCAACGGCGTAGCCATCCTCTCCCGTGGCGCCGCGCCGGTCGAGACCCGGCGGGGACTTCCTGGCGATCCCGACGACACGCACAGCCGCTACATCGAGGCCGAGGTCGGAGGCCTTCTGATCGGGTGCCTGTACCTGCCGAACGGCAATCCCCAGCCCGGACCCAAGTTCGACTACAAGCTCGCGTGGATGGAGCGTCTCATCCGCCATGCCGAGACGCTCCTAGGCCTCGGCAAGCCCGTCATCCTGGCCGGCGACTACAACGTCGTGCCCACCGACTTCGACATCTACGATCCGACCTACTGGCGCAAGGATGCACTCCTGCAGCCCGAAAGCCGAGCGGCCTATCAGCGTCTGCTGGATCAAGGCTGGACGGATGCCCTGCGGGCGCGGCATGGCGCAGAGCGCATCTACACCTTCTGGGATTACTTCCGAGATCACTGGAAGCGCAATGCCGGGCTGCGCATCGATCACCTGCTGCTCAGCCCCGGCCTCGCTCCCCGGCTGCAGGATGCCGGCGTCGACGGCTGGGTCCGGGGCGGAGCGAAGCCTAGCGACCATGCGCCGACCTGGGTACAGCTTCGCGAGCCATGAGCGTCCGGCCCGTGGCGCCGCGGGGAGTCGCGGCGCGCTCGAGGATGAGCCGCTGCGTGGGATAGGCGAACTCGACCCCGAGACGGTCGAACTCACGGTGCAGCTGCAGGCGGATCTCCTGCTGGATGTCCATGTGGCGGTTGTAGTCCGCGCTGAGGACGTAGTACACCGTCTCGAAGTCGAGCGAGCAGGCGCCGTGGTTGGCGAAGTGGCTGCGGTCGAAGCAGTTGCATTCCGATGAAGAGCGAGATCGCGACGAGGAACGGTGTCGTCGTGCGGCTCAGCACCTCCAGCGGCATCTCCATGATCTCGACGCGTTCCGTAGCCACCATGCGCGTGTGGTGGCGTCGCACGAGCCCTCTCACCGCCGCCAGGAGGAGGTAGATCACCACGGCGGTCCCGAAGGCGATGAGCCAGGCCATCGGGGGGTTGTGGAGGATGGGCAGCGAGAGAGCTTGGTCACGTGTTCCTCCAATGGTTACGGAGCAAGACCCCGAGCTCCCGCTCAGGGAAGGCTGGCGGCGCAGAATGAACGCACCGGGGGAAGGCTGCATTGCGATCCGCGGCGGCAGCCGCTGGCGCCCCTCCCCGTTGCCCGAGCTATCTCATCCGGCTACGCTGGGAGCCTCAGTCAGGAGTTCACCATGCGCGCCGAACCGGGCCGTCCAACCCGCAAGAGAGCGTCCGCGGAGTCCCGCAATGCCGCGAGAGCGGCCGCCCCGGCGCCCGGGCGCGCGCGCCGCGACTCCCTCGAGCTGCGGATTCTGCAGCACTTCCGCATGGTGGTCGCCTCGGCGCGCGACTATGACGCCGAGGTCAGATCGCGCACCGGCATCTCGGGATCCCAACTCTGGGCGCTCTCGGAGATCTCGTGCGAAGCGGGAATCAGCGTCAATGCGGTCGCGGAGCGTCTGGCGCTGCACCAGACCACGGCCAGCAATCTCGTCAATGCGCTCAGCGAGCGCCGGCTCATCCGGCGTGCGCGCGATGAGAGTGATCAGCGCGTCGTGCGGCTGTACGCCACCGCCGAGGGCGCGCGCCTGCTGCTGCGCGCGCCGCGGCCGTACACGGGCCTCCTGCTCGATGCGCTGCGCAAGCTCGGGCCGCTCGAGCGCTCCAGGCTCGCCCGCAGCTTCTCGGCACTGATCGGCGCCATGCGCCCCCCCGCCGCACTGAAGGCCGCCAGCGAGACGCTCGTCGGCGAATGACGCGGCGGCGGCGCGCCCCTGCGATTGCATTGCTGCGAATGTGTTGTGTTTCCCGCGCGCGGGAGCAGCCGCGAGCGGCTCCGCTCGCGCCGATCGTGACAACGGCGAGCGGGCGCCACTGTCCCGTCGGAGCACGCTACGTCAGATCGGAGACGGCGCCGGAATGCTGATCACGGTCGAGCCCCGATCCCGGCTCGCGGCATCCCGCGCGGCCTCATGACACGCGGCCCTGACGGAAGTTTTTACATTTCCCGCAATATTTCATAGAGTACGCCGGTGGCTGCAACTTCGCACATCGACAACCCGGCCCTGTCAGCGATTGCCCTGTTTCTCGATGTCGACGGAACATTGCTCGAGATCGCTGCGAGGCCGCAGGCCGTGTCAGTTCCCGCCGAGCTTCGGGAGTTGCTGCGCGGCCTCTCGCTGGCCACGGGCGGGGCTGTGGCGCTCGTCAGCGGCCGCGCCATTCGTGATCTCGATGCGCTGTTCGACCCCTTGATGCTGCCCTCGGCGGGCCTTCACGGCTTCGAGCACCGCGGGACCTCCGGCGAATACCGTCGGCGAGCCGCTCCCTCCACTGCCGCGCTCGAGATCGCGCGCAGCGCGATGCAGCAGCTCGCGCGACAGCACGGAGGGCTGCTCCTCGAGGACAAGCAGTTCGCTCTGGCGTTGCATTATCGCGGCGCTCCGCAGCTCGAGGACACGGTGGTCGCCGCGATGCAGGAGGTGGCCGCGCGCGTCCGCGACGAGTTCGAGCTGCAGTGCGGCAAGAAGGTCGTGGAGCTGCGGCCCGCAGGCGCGACCAAGGCGAAAGCGGTCGCCGCATACCTGGAGGAGGCGCCGTTCGCCGGGAGAATGCCTGTTTTCATCGGTGATGACCTGACGGATGAGCCGGCGTTCGAGCTCGTCAATCGCTTGGAGGGCCTGTCAATTCTCGTGGGTGACCCGCGGCCGTCCGCGGCGCGGGCCCGCCTGGCCGACGTCGCCGCCGTGCGCGCCTGGCTGGCCGATCTGCGGGCGCAGCCGGCGGCCGCCCTGCGGCGGCTGTCAGTGGCGGTGCCGGGGGACTCGGGCCGCGGCGAGTCTTCACGGCAGGGGCCGCAGGGCCGGCGCTTGCGGAGCCAGGCGCGATGACGCGTCTCATCAACGTCTCCAACCGGGTGCCGCTCGCCAAGAGCGCCGCGCCGGGCGGCCTCGCCGTCGGCGTGCTCGCCGCGATGCGCCACCGTGGCGGCATCTGGTTCGGTTGGAATGGCGAGACCTGCAGCCAGGAGCCCGGGGAGCCGGAGATCACCATTCGTGATTCCCTGACCTACGCCACCATCCCGCTGCAGCAGGGGCTCTATGAGCGCTACTACAGCGGCTTCTCCAACGGCACCCTCTGGCCGCTCTTCCATTACTTCCTCGCCGGCTTTCGCTACGAGGATCAGGAATATGCCGCGTATGAGCAGGCGAACGCGCTCTTCGCCGCCAGGCTCTCTCCGCTGCTCGCGGCGGGCGACATCATCTGGGTGCACGACTATCACCTCATTCCGCTCGGTGAGAAGCTGCGGGCCCTGGGCGTGCGCGAGCCGATCGGCTTCTTCCTCCACGTTCCCTTCCCGCAATTCGAGGTGCTGCGCGCGTTGCCGACGTTCGCGGAGCTCCTGCGCGCGCTGTTGGCCTACGATGTCATAGGGTTCCAGACCGAGACCGATCGCCGGAGCTTTCTGGATGCCGTGCGGGTCCTCTGGGGCGCGGAGGCGGTTTCCGGTGACGGCAGCGTCAGCACGGGCGGCCGCTCGGCGCGGACCGGCGTCTACCCCATCGGCGTCGACGTGGAGGAGATTTCCAAGAGTGCGCTCAAGGCGGCCGGCTCGGGTCCGGTGCAGCGGATGATGCAGAGCCTCGTCGGCCGGCGTCTGATCGTCGGTGTCGACCGTCTGGATTACAGCAAGGGGCTGCTCGAGCGCTTCCACGCGTACCGGCAGTTCCTCGAAGGCTATCCGGAGCAGATCGGGCAGGTCACCTTCCTGCAGATCGCGCCGCTCGGCCGGCAGAAGGTGCAGGCTTACGCCCAGATCCGCGATTCCCTGGAGCAGAGCTCGGGGCGCACCAACGGCCGCTTCGCCGACGCGGACTGGACCCCGATCCGCTATCTCAATCGCAACTTTCCCCATGCGACGCTGATGGGATTCCTGCGCGCCGCGCAGGTGTGTCTGGTGACGGCGCTTCGCGACGGCATGAATCTCGTCGCCAAGGAGTTCATCGCGGCGCAGGATCCGGACGATCCGGGGGTGCTCGTGCTGTCGAACCGCGCCGGCGCCGCCTGCGAGCTCACCGAGGAGCTGCTCGTCAACCCGTACGACACCAAGGGCATTGCCCGCGCGATCCAGCGCGCGCTCACCATGCCGCTCGCCGAGCGGCGGGCGCGCCATGCGAGCTCCCTCGCCATCCTGCGGCAGAACGACATCCATCGCTGGCACACGCGCTTCGTCGACGATCTGCTGGCGACCCGCACGCGTGTCTCCTCACGCCGCAGCGCGGAGCCCACGGAGCTGTCCGCCTTCCGCCGTTAGGTCGAGGGGCCGCGGGGGCGATACGCGGTCCGGCAAGTCCTGACCCGCTGGGTTTCATTCGGAAGGGAAAGATGATCGCGCTCGAACGGGTGTCCAAGTCCTTCGCGGGCGCCGCGGGCGTCGCCGTGCGCCAGGTGAGTCTCGAGGTGCCCGCCCGAAGCTTTCTCGCCGTCGTGGGCGAGTCCGGCTCAGGCAAGACCACGCTGCTGAAGCTCGTCAATCGCCTGCTCGAGCCCGATGAGGGCAGCGTCGCAGTCGGGGGGCAGCCCGCGCGCTCGCTGGCGCCTTACGCGCTGCGCCGGCACATCGGCTACGTGTTCCAGGGCGTCGGCCTGTTTCCGCACATGAGCGTCGCCGAGAACATAGGCATCACGCCCCGGCTCATGGGCTGGCCGGCGGCGGAAATCGACGCGCGCGTGGAGGAGCTGATCGACCTCGTGGCGCTGCCGCGCGCCTACCTGACGCGCAAGCCCGCGGAGCTCTCCGGCGGACAGCGCCAGCGCGTCGGGATCGCGCGCGCGCTCGCCGCGCGGCCCGGGATCATGCTCATGGATGAGCCCTTCGGCGCACTGGATCCCGTGACTCGCGACACGCTCGGGACCGAATATCGCCGTCTGCACGATCAGATGCAGTTGACGACCCTCATGGTGACGCACGATGTGCTGGAGGCGGTGCTGCTCGCCGACCGGATCGTCGTGATGCGCGCGGGCAGCATCGTCGCGGACGGACTGCCGCACGAGTTGCTCGCGGGCCATGCCGACCCTGCCGTGCGCGCCCTCATGGAGATGCCCCGCCGCCAGGCGGAGCGGGTCAGGGCTCTGCTGCAGGAGCGCAATCCGCGTGGATGATCGCCTGGCCTCGGCGCTGCGCCTGCTGCCGGGCTATCTCAGCCAACACGTGCTGCTGAGCGCCGCCGCCCTCGCCCTGGGTGTCGCGATCAGCCTGCCGCTCACCGTGGCGGCGAGCCGCAGCGCCGCCGTACGCTGGCCGGTGTTGGGCCTGGCCAGTGTCATCCAGACCGTCCCCAGCCTGGCGCTTCTCGCGCTCTTCTATCCGCTCCTCCTCGGAATCTCCTCGCTGACGCGGCATCTGTTCGGCTTCGGTTTCCCAGCGCTCGGCTTCCTGCCGTCGCTGCTGGCGCTGACGCTCTATTCGATGCTGCCCATTCTTCGCAACGGCGTGACTGCCATCGTCGGGCTCGATCCCGCGATCCTGCAGGCGGCGCGCGGCGTGGGCATGACGCGCCGCCAGCGGCTATGGCGGGTCGAGCTGCCGCTCGCCGCGCCGATGATCATGGCGGGCGTGCGCACCGCGGCGGTATGGGTGATCGGCACCGCCACCCTGGCGACGCCCGTGGGTCAGACCACGCTGGGCAACTACATCTTCTCCGGACTGCAGGTCGAGAACTGGGTATGGGTGCTCTTCGGCTGCGGGGCCGCCGTGGCGCTCGCCATCGTCACCGACCAGCTGCTGGCGCTGGTCGAGCTGGGCGTTGCGCGGCGCCGCCCGCGCCTCGCATGGCTCGGGATCGGGCTGCTCCTCGCCGGTATCGCCGCGGCGGGTGCGGTGCCGCTCGCGGGTTCCGGTCGTAGCGGTTATGTCGTCGGGGCCAAGAATTTCTCCGAGCAGTACATCCTGGCGTCGCTCATCGCCAGCCGCATCCGCGCCACCGGGCATGGCGCGACGGAGCGTACCGACCTCGGCTCCACGATCGCTTTCCGCGCGCTCGCGGGCAACGAGCTCGACGTCTACGTCGACTACTCGGGTACGCTGTGGAACGACATCCTGCACCGCACGGACTCCGTGCCGCGGGCACGGATGCTGCGCGATCTGCACGATGAGCTGCGCCGCCGCTACGGGGTGGAGCTTCTCGGTCCGCTCGGGTTCGAGAACGCGTATGTGCTGGCTATGCGCCGCAGCCGGGCGGCGGCGCTCGGCATTCACACGATCGCGGATCTGGCGCGGGTCGCGCCGCAACTCACGCTGGGCGCCGATCTCGAGTTCTTCGCGCGCCCGGAGTGGCGCGCCCTCCAGGCGCGTTACGGTCTGCACTTTCGCGCGCGGCGCCAATACCAGCCGACATTCATGTATCGCGCCTTGATGAGCGGTGAGGTCGATGTCATCACCGCCTTCTCGAGCGACGGGCGCATCGCCGCGGATCACCTGACGGTGCTGCAGGATCCGCTGCACGCCATTCCGCGTTACGACGCGGTGCTGCTGCTCTCGCCCCGGCGTGCCCACGACCCCGTGCTGCGGGCCGCGCTCGAGCCGCTCATCGGCGCCATCCCCATCCAGCTGATGCGTCAGGCCAATTATCGGGTGGACCGTCCGACGGACAAGCTGACTCCGGCGCAGTCCGCCCGATGGCTCGCCGACGCCGCGCACCTGAAAGAGGTGCGCTGAAGATCAAGGGGCAGGGCCGACCGATCCTCGCATCACCAGCTCGAGATCGAGGCGAGGGCGCGGGATCGGCTGCGGCCATCCGCGCCGCTGGGGTCGGTGCTGGATGATGAGGTCTGCGGCGATGCGCGCGATCTCACGCACCGGCTGATGCACGGTCGCGAGCTGGGGCCAGATCATGCTCGCGACCGGCGCATCGTCGAAGCCGGCGATCGACAGCTCGCCCGGCAGCTCGATGCCCACCTGCCGGGCGACACAGGCGGCCGCGGCGGCCATGTCATCGTTGCTTGCGAAGATGGCCGTCGGCCTGGAGCGCGCGCCCAGAATGCGCCGTGCGCACTCCAGGCCGTCGGCAAATTCGAAGTTGCCGGTCTGCACCAGCTCCGGATCGATGCTCAGGGCGCGCGCGTGCATCGCATGGGCGAACCCGAGATAGCGCTGCTCGGTCGCGCGGTGCCCGGGAGGTCCCAGCATGAAGCCGATCCGTCGGTGTCCGTGCTCGAGAAGCCGCTCCGTCATGTGTCGCGCTGCCGTCCGATCGTCGGTGTCCACCGAGGGCGAGTCCACCGGCTCGCGCACCGGGGCGATGTGCACGGCCGGCACGCCTGCTTCCGCGAGCGCCGCGCGCACGATGGGATGGTCGCTGAGCGGCGGCAGCAGAATGGCTCCCTCGAGGCGCAACTGCCGTACGAGCGTGCCGACGTCGCGCGCCATCTCCTTGCTGGCGATGTCGAGCGGCTGCACCATGAGGTGCAGGTCCGACTCGCGGCAACGCTGCACTGCGCCCGTCTGGAACTCGTTCAGATAGTCGCCCGGCTTGTCGTAGAAGAGGCCGATGAGAAAGGAGCGGGCGCCGGCGAGGCCCCGGGCGTTGAGGTTCGGCTGGTACTCGAGCTGCCGGATCGCATCGAGGATGCGGGCGCGTGTGTCGCCCCTGACGCCCGGCTCATTGTTGATGACCCGCGAGACGGTCTTGGGTGACACCTGCGCGCGATCCGCCACCATCTGGATGGTCGCGGGCTCGCGCCGGGCGCTCGTCTCTCTGCTCATGGGTGTACGATAGAAGAAATGTCAGCGCTGTCAACCGACGGATCCGCCATCGATCTCCGCCCTCCGGGTTGCCGCCAGTCTGTGGCGCCCCGCGCCCGCATCCGCCATTGCCTCGGCGCTCGTCTGGACGCCCGCCCATTACCGCGAGGAGACTCTGCGGCTGCGATCCGTCCCGGCCTGGCGAGACTATCGGCTACCGGCCGCCGGCGCGCCGGCGTCATTCCGCCGCGGCGCCTACCGCGACCCAGGCGAGGTCGGCATTGGAGACGGACTCCAGCTTGAATGTGCGTGCGGCGGCCATCATGCGCGTGAGCGCCTGCGCGAGCGGCATCGGCGGCTTCGTCTCGCCCTTCTTCGGCTTGTGAAAACGCACGGGATTGATACGGGCGACGACGTAGTTGCGCAGGTACGGCGATTTGAAGCCGCGCTGCTGCAGTCCGGCGATGATCTTCTTCACCTGCGCATCGATCTCCAGGAGCCGCGCGGCGTAGTCCTCGCGCTCCCGCAGGCTGGCCGGGAGCGGCCGCTCGCTGAACCGGTCGACCTTTTTCAGGAACGCGCTGTAGGCGCCCCCCGCGAACCGAGACGCGCGCTCATAGACCACGCCCAGGGTCAGCAGCTCCGGGGACTCGAACTCCGCCGCCCGCGAGGACTCACTGCCCGCCTTCTGCCGCTGCGCGAGACTGCGCGCCATGCGGATGACTTCGAGGCTGCGGTCGCGCAGGTTGTGCGCCTTCTCGGTGTTCAGCGCCAGGATCCGATACGCCAGAGTCTCATCCGGTGAGATGAGCGCGGTGATTTGCTTCAGTCCCAGGACCTTCGCCGCCGCCAGGCGGTGTCGGCCGTTCGGCGTCCAGAAGGTCCCGTCCTCCCCGCGCACGACGATCAGGGGATCGAGAAAGGCGGCCGTCTCGCCGATCTTCTCCGCCAGCCGCCTGGCGTGTGTGGGCGAGAGATCGCGCTGGAACGGGGTCGGCTGCACCGCGGCGAGCGGCAACGAGGCCAGAAGCAGCGGCCGCCCGCCCATGGGCTCGTGATACGCCCCGATCGGCGCACCGCCCGCATCGCGTACCCGCGCCACCAGCTCCGCCACCTCGGGACTCTCGATCGACACTGCGACCTGCGATGCCTCGAGACCGCGGGTCTGCGCGCCCGGAGCCAGCTTCCCGCGCTTGCGCGGGCGGCCCGAAGCCTTGCCGCCGGCGGACGCCGCCCGAGCGCGCGTGCCGGAATTCTTCTTGCGAGCTGCCATGAGCGCTACGGTGCACAATAGGCGGCAACAGGTCAATCGTCTGCGGCGGCCGCCAGTGGCGATTGCAGCGATCCGGGAGGCGAGGACATAGATTCCCACTCACTGCGTGCGGCCGCCGCGGGCCTGCCGGCGCAGCACATCGATTCCCAGGGACGCACGCATGTCGACTTTCGCGCGGTGCTGGCGCTCGCGCTGCCGCTGATGGCCAACAGCGCGGTGCAGATCATCCTCAATCTCACCGACATGTGGTTCGTGGGGCACATCTCCACCTCCGCCCTGGCGGCGGTGGGTGCGGTCCAATGGATGATCCTCGCTGTCGTTTTCGTGCTGGGCGGTGCCGGCATGGCGGTGCAGACGCTCGCCGCGCATGCGCACGGCGCGCGGCGCTACCGGCGCGCGGCACAGGCTGCCTGGACGGCGCTCTGGCTGACGGTTTGCGTAGCGCCTCTCTTCATCGCTCTGGGCGCTGTCGGGAAGGAAATCCTGGCTCCGTTCGGCTTCGCCCCGCGGGTCGAGGATCTGGCGCAGGAGTTCTGGTTCCCCCGCATCGGCGGCGCCTCATTCGGCGTCGCGGCCTGGGCGATGATCGGCTTCTTCAACGGCATCGGCCGGCCACGTGTCAGCTTTCTGGTGACGGTGGCGATGGCGATCGCCAACGCGATCTTCAACGACATCTTCATATTCAGGCTGGGGTGGGGCGTTGCCGGCTCCGCCTGGGCGAGCAATGTGGCCCAGGCCGTCGGATTCGCCATTGCCTTCGCCCTCTTTCTGAGGGTGCCGTTTCGACAATCCCACAAGTCACACCTGGGCTGGCGCCCGCGCCGCAGGCTCATTCGCGAGCAGATCCGCCTCGGACTGCCGATGGGCATGATGCCGGCCGCCGACGTGCTCGGGTTTTCGGTTTTCCAGATGATGGAGGTTCGTTACGGCACCATCGCCGGGGCGGCCACGCAGATGGTCTCCGTCCTGACCTCGATCGCCTACATGCCCGGTATCGGCATTGCGACCGCCGCCACCACGCTCGTGGGGCAGTCGATCGGCGCCGGGGACCGGGAGTGGGCGATGCGCCTCGGCACCCGGGTCGTTCTGCTCGCGGCGGTGGTCATGGGCGGCATCGGATTCGCGCTCGCGGCGGCCGGCCCCTGGCTGCTGCCCTTCTTCGCCGGCGCGCGCGATCGCAATGCCGTGGCCGCCGCGGGCCTCGGGATCCAGCTGCTCTGGCTCGCTGCGGCGTATCAATTCTTCGATGGCCTGAATCTCGGCAGCAGCATGTGCCTGCGGGGTGCCGGCGATGTCAGAGTGCCCGTCGCGCTCGTGTTCCCGGTCTGCTGGCTGGTGTTCCTGCCGCTCGCGCACATCCTGATCTTCGCGCCCGGGCAGGGTTGGTTCCACTTCCTGCCGCAGTTGGGTTACGGGGCCGTCGGCGGTTGGGCGGCCGTGCTCATCTATGTCGTCATGCTGGGCTCGACCCTGTTTCTGCGCTGGCGCTCGCGCGCCTGGCAGCGCATCAGGATCTGAGAGAAGATGGATGCAGACCTCGCCGCGCGCCGCCGGATTCTACTTATAATGCGGCAGCCGCCTCTCCAGCCTTTCCACGGGAGCTGTCATGAAGGGTCGCCTGGCTTTGTTCTGCCTGTCAGCCGCGCTGCTCGCGCTGGCTCCTTTCGGTGCCACGGCGGCTCCACAGCCCCTCACACTTCCTGACCTGCGCATGCTCGTGCGCATCGGCTCGCCGCGGTTCTCACCCGACGGCAAGCAGATCGCTTTCCTCACCGTCCGGTCGGATTTCGTTCACGACCGCTACGATGCGACCCTGAGGGTGATACCCACTGCAGGTGGAAGGCCCCGCGCCCTCGTCGAGGGCATGCGGGGCCTCGGCATGCCGCGGTGGTCGCCGGATGGACAGACGCTCGCATTCCTCGCCACGGTGGGCAAGCAGAAGGCCCAGGTCTACACCGTGCCGGCCGCGGGCGGAACGCCCTCCGAGCTCACCGACGCACCCAACGGAGTGCAACAGTTCGCATGGAGTCCGGATGGAGGCACGATCGCTTACGTCACTCCCGATGCCTCGCCGATCAGCCCCAAGGATCGGCGGACCCATCACGATCTTTTCACCATTCACGATGACGACTATCTCATCAACCGGCCCCCGGTGCCCTCGCACATCTGGCTGCTCTCGGTGAAGACCGGCAAAGCGCGTCAGCTCACGTACGGCGCCACCAGCGTGCTGGAGAACGCTCCGCCCTTCGGAGGCGGAATCTCGGCGCCCTCGTGGTCTGCGGACGGACACTGGATCGTGTATACGCGCCAGGCGAATGACGATGACGCGGACTCCGACCGGACCACCGTGGTCGCGGTAAACGTGGCAAGCGGGGAGGAGCGGACGCTGACCACGGATCTTTCCTACGAGTACGTGCCGCGCTTCGCGCCCCAGGGCGACCGGATCGCCTACCTGTATCTGCACGGACCCGGTGCGATCAGCGACATGGACCTGTTCATCACCTCTCCCCGGGGCGGTGCCACTCGGGACGTCAGTGCCGATCTGGATCGTAACCTCGCTGCCGACTTTGCATGGCTGCCCGGCGATCGCGGCGTGGTGGTGATGGCGGACGATCACATCGGCGCCAAGCTGTACCTTCAGCCTCTGCATGGGAAAGGTCACGCCCTGGATCTCGGAGCGCTCGAGCCGCTGGCCGTGGCGGCATCCTCCGATGGCGCTCTGGCCGTCGTTGCTGATAGTGCCACTCAGGCTCCTGAGCTTTACCTGATGCGTACGCCGACCGGTCCGCCGCAGCGGCTGACACACTTCAACAGCGCATTCGCCGCCTTTGCATATCCGAAAAGCGTCGAAGTCGAGTGGAAGGCGCCGGACGGCCAGCCCGACGACGGCATCCTGACCTATCCGAACGGCTACCGGCCCGGCAAGCGCTACCCGCTGGTGGTCTACAGCCACGGCGGCCCCGAGGCCGCCTCGACCCTGGGCTTCGACACGCTCGAGATCGGCCCGCTGCGCGACCTGTTCGCGGCGCTGGGATATCTGGTGTTCGAGCCCAACTATCGCGGCAGCGACAACCTGGGCAACGCCCACGAGCACGCGATCTTCCGTGATCCCGGAGTTGGACCCGACAGCGATGTGATCTCCGGCATCCGGATGCTGGAGCACAAGGGAATCGTCGACACCTCACGCATCGCCGCGGTAGGTCATTCCTACGGCGGCTACATGACGGCCTGGCTGATCTCGCACCAGCATTTCTGGCGCTGCGCGGTGGTGGCCGACGGGGCGATCGACTGGACCGAGGAATACGAGCTCTCCGCCGCCGGCAACCTCGCCTGGACGCGCGACTCCCTCGGCGGCAGTCCCTGGGACAGGCAGAGCGCCCGCCTGTATCGGACCGGCTCGCCGATCACGTACGCCGGGCAGATCACGACCCCCACCCTGATCCTGTCCGGCACCGACGACACGACGGTGCCGATCACGGAGTCGTTCGGGCTCTATCACGCGTTGAGCAGCCGCGGCATTCCGGTGAAGTTCATCGGGATTCCGGGCGCCCACCACTCGCCACAGGATCCGGTGCACCGCGAGCTGTATTACCGCGCCATCGACCGGTGGGTCGCCGCGCGGCTCGGCTCGCACTAGGGGCTTGTCGTGCTGGCAGCGTTGCTCTGGCTGATCCTGCTGGTGCTGTGCTGGCCCGTGGCGCTGCTGGCGCTCGTGTTGTGGCCCGTCATCTGGCTGCTGCTGCTGCCGTTCCGATTGCTCGGGATCGCGGTGGATGGGGTCTTCGCGCTGTTGCGGGCGCTTCTCTTTCTGCCGGCCCGGGTGATCGGGGGCAGACGGTAGCCTTCGGCAGTGGCGCCAGCCTCTGAGGTGCATGTGACGGCGGTCAGCGTACACGGTCCGGCCGCGCGGGCCTGTCTCGACCGCTACTTCGATGAGCTGGCCTCGCGCTTTCCGGAGGGCTTCGATCGGCAGACCGACGACGCGGCCGCTCTGGAGGACTACAGCCCTCCTGGCCCCACGGGCGTGCGGGAGGTCAGAGCCAGGCATCCGGCCGTCAGGAGAAGAGTCAGCGATCGCCGCAGCTTGAGCTCCGTATACATGAGCGTGACCTCAGTCGGAATGCGCACACTCATTATTCTCCCTGTCGGCGGCAATGGCCAACCTGGCGTGCCTCAATCGCTCCGGCCCGTCGCGACGGACACCACGGTCCCATCATCCTCGACGTCGAGCGTGAGCTCGATCGGCCGGCAGCAGACCTGGCAGTCCTCGATGTAACTCGCCGGCCCGGCGCTCGGATCGACCACGGTGTCGAAGGTCTCCCCGCAATAAGGACATTGCACGCTCCGTGACTGCAGGCTCGCGCAGCACGGGCTCGGGCCGTCTCCAGGCTCGATGACCGCCTCGAGGCCATAGAGCGCGTCCACATCCTGGGGACGTTCCTCGGGTCCCGGCATCACCCCATCTCCACATCGTCGGCCATGCCGTGCCGTATACCACGGTCCGGCGGCGATTTGCGATCGTGCCGTGCGGCAATCGATTGGTCGGCCTCGGCACGCCGCCTGCTGCCTTGCGACGGCCCGCTTGGGCGCACGTGCACGAGGAGGACACGGTCATGGCAACGTTGAGCGGTATGAAAGTGGCCATTCTGGCGGCCGAGGGTTTCGAGCAGGCCGAGCTCACGCAGCCGCGCAAGGCGCTGCAGGACGCTGGAGCCGAAGCCCTGGTGGTCTCGCCCGCCAAAGGCGAGGTGCAGGGTTGGAAGCACTTCGACAAGGGTGAGCGTGTCAAGGTCGACGTGCCGCTGGAGCAGGCCGATGCCGCGGATTTCGATGCGCTGATGCTCCCCGGCGGCGTGGCCAACCCGGATCAGCTGCGCACGATGCCGCAGGCGGTGCAGTTCGTGCGCGCGTTCTTCGAGGCCGGCAAGCCCGTGGCGGCCATCTGTCACGGACCCTGGACGCTGATCGAGGCAGGCGTCGTGCGCGGCCGCACGCTCACCTCCTGGCCTTCGCTCAAGACGGACCTCGTCAACGCGGGCGCCATGTGGGTGGACCAGGAAGTCTGCGTCGATCACGGTCTCGTCACCAGCCGCAAGCCTGCCGACATTCCGGCCTTCAATCAAAAGATGATCGCGGAATTTGCCGGCGGACGCCGGGCCGGGAACGTCGCGGCGCGAGCTGCGCCGGGAGCGTCTCCCCGGCCGCACTGACTCCTCGGGACGATCGGGTAGCGGACGCCGTCGCGGGTCCGCCGCGGCGGCGTCATTCGGCCGGTTCCTGCCGTTCGCCACCACCGAAGGCCTTCCCTAAACCGGCCGCTCGCCGGGCACATGCAATTCCGAGCCTACCGCGGCAGCGGAGATTTAGTGCCCCTCACTTTGACGGCCTTCCATCGGGTTCCGCTCTTGTCGCATTCTTCCGTGCCGGAAACTGACCGTCCATCATCGCTGAACACCCAGGTCATCCGGCATCTCGTCGTTGTTCCGTCAGGCGCGAGCGTCTCGCCCGTTTCGGTCATCGTTGTGCCCCGAAAAATAGCGGTCAAGGACCACGTCGAGCCGTCGCTCCCGAATCCAGAATCGGCATAGATCTTTCTGCCTTGATCGTACGAGAGCAGCTCCAAAGCGTGCAGGACCTGGCCGCCTCCTTCCCAGGTTTGATCAACCTGCATGAAAAACCCATCTAGAATCCAGTGCTCGTGCAGCTGCCAATGCACGTCGTAATCAGGGCCTTCAGGTTGATCTCTTGCAGTTCCAGACAGCGTCCAGTTTCCAATCCAGACATTCAGCTTCTTGAGTTTTGGCGGAGGCATCGGCTTGCGAGCCTGCGCTTGGACGTCGGCGGCCGCGAGTGTCAGCAACAGCGTACCAATAATCCCGGTGACGATGCGTTTCATTGAAAGCCTCGTTCCTTCCACACTTCGTGGCAATCTATCGCCTTTCCAGAGCGCTAGCGCGTAATTCATTCCTCGCGACGCGCCGGCTGGCCCGGGGTGGCGGGATGCGGCCAGAAGCGGGCACAGCACGTCTGAATACGCCTGCCTGAAAGCTGCGAATGTGCGCTCTGCCGGTGCTGCCGGGCGGCTAAAGGAACTGCCGGACGACCGCAATGGGTCGGCACCGGGCCTCCGGTGGACCATCCCTGAAAGGTTCCCAGTCATGCCGTATTTCGGTACCGTCAGGGGATGGAGACGACGCAGCAGGTGCCGATTGAGTTCGAGACGGAAAGGCTGCTGCTGAGGCAATGGCGTGCATCAGATCGCACGCCATTCGCGGAGCTCAACGCTGATCCAATTGTCATGGCACATTTCCCTGCTCTATTGACGCGCACGGAGAGCGACGCAGTCGCCGACCGCGCCGAAAGGCTCATTGCTGAGCGCGGATGGGGCGCATGGGCGACGCAGATCAAGGCAACCGGACAGTTCATAGGTTTTGTGGGGCTCAACGTCCCGCGGAATGATCTCCCCATATCACCCTGCGTCGAAATATTATGGCGGCTGGGAAGCGCGCATTGGCGTCGAGGATTCGCCACTGAAGCGGCACAAGGGGCCTTGCAGGTGGGCTTCGAGTTACTGGGCTTGACCGAAATAGTGGCGTTTACCGTGCCCGCGAACACGCGATCGCGCGCCGTGATGACACGCCTGGGCATGCGGATGGACGCCGCCACGTTCGAACATCCGGCCCTCCCGGTAGGACACGCACTTCGAACGCACTGCAATTACCGTTTGTCTCGCGAAACCTGGCTGTCTCGCGGACTGGACGAGGACTTTTGCAGGATCCTCCCTCCTGAGGGTAATCCGACGCCGGATGGCGGACACTGACGGAGGGCGGATTGATGTCGAAGGCGGCTGCTTGCCGGAACACTTTCGGCTGCGTTGCGACGGCGTGCCCGGCCATTGGCGTGTTATGATCGAGGCTGCGTTCAAGGCCGCGGGCGAGCCGCGGCTCAGCGCCAGCCCGATCGCCGCGCATGATCTTCGAACTGAGAATTCTCCTCCGCACGCTCATACTCCCGCCTGCCTGTCTCCTCATCCTCGGCGTCATCGGATTGTTGCTCGCGCGGCGACACCGGAGGCTCGGTGCGGGGCTCGCCGCCTTCTCTCTGGCCGCGATTTGGCTCCTGTCGACCCCGGTGATCGCGGACGCTCTGCAGCGTGCGGCGGACCATTACCCAGCACTGGATCTCTCGCGGCCCGTGAATGCCGGGGCCATCGTCATCCTGGGTGGCGGCGGATACCGGAAATACGCACCCGAATACGGAGGACCGGCGCCGGAGTATGCGATGTACGATCGGCTCGCCTACGGCGCGTACGTTGCCCGGCGCACCGGCTTACCCATTCTCGTGACCGGCAACGGCATGGAAGCGGTTACGATGCAGGTCTCGCTCGCCCGCGATTTCCGCGTGGAGACAAAATGGGTGGATGAGGCTGCCAAGGACACGTATGACAACGCGCGCGATGCTGCGCGCATGCTCCAGGCTGCGGGTATCAAGCGCGTCGTGCTGGTCACCAGCGACACGCATCTGTGGCGCGCAGCGCAGGAGTTCGAAGCGGCGGGACTGGGAGTCGTCCCGGCGCCGGCGGAGGTGTGGGCCCCGCGTGAGATCGGCAGCATGCGCTACGTACCCACGGCGACCGGGCTGCTGCGCTCGTATACGGCTGTTTATGAGCTCCTGGCCGAGGGCGTGAGGGACCTGCTCGTGGCAACTTACCTGCGCAGTACGGTCCGTTGACCGGCGGCGGCTTCGAGATCTATCGCTCGCCCGCGCGTCAGGACTGCGAGGATCGCGCTTTCATGCTGCGGGCCGTGGGCATTGCGAGCGTGATCGCGCTGCGCGAGGACCAGTATGTCCTCGAGGTGGACGGGCCTGATGCCGAACGTGCATCGAGGCATCTGAGGCAATATGAGGCCGAGAACGGTCCGCCCCCGCCCGTGCCGCCCGCCGCCCCGCTGCATTCCCGCGCCTGGGTGGGATGCGTCGGATATGCCGCCTGGCTGATCGGTGTCGCTTACGCCGTCTCCAACGGCCTCGTTCGCCTCGATGCGTTCCAGATCGGTGAGCTGCATGCCGCTCGTGTGCAGAGCGGACAATGGTGGCGGGCATGGACGGCGCTCACGCTGCATGTGAGCGGCCCTCATCTTTTCGCCAACCTGGGGGCCGGCATCTGGTTCGGTTACCTCGCCGGCCGCCGGCTCGGTGTCGGTGTCGCATGGCTTCTGATCGTGGCAGGCGGCGGGATCGCCAATCTGCTGGAAGGGCTGTTCGCTCCGCCGTGGCATCGGTCGGTCGGCGCCTCCACCGCCGTGTTCACGGCATTGGGACTGATGGCCGCATACACGTGGCGTGAGCGTCTGCTGCTGCCGCAGCGCTGGGTCCAACGTTGGGGTCCGCTGATCGCTGGTGTCATCCTGCTCGGCTGGCTGGGTAGCGCGGGCAAGAACACCGACATCATGGCGCACTTACTCGGCTTCGGGATTGGGCTGCTGCTCGGCGCGGCCGCGGCGGTGCCCGCCGTCAGCCGACGGCTGCATCGCTTGCGTCAGTGGCCCGCGGGCCTCGCAGCCATCGCGATCATGGCGGCCGCCTGGGCGCTCGCGCTCAGGAGCTGATCCGTTGGGCAGCCGCGGCAACCGACCTCACGGGCCTTCGACCCGATAACCCATTCGCTGCAGCGTCTCGAGCGTCCCTTGCGGACCGAGCAACCGGTCCATGGACTCGAGGGCGAGTGTGGTGCGATTGTGGCCGAGCGCCTGCACCGCGGCAGCCATCCAGTCCTCCTGCGCCTGCGACACGAGTGCGCGCACGCGAGCCGATCCTGATACCGCCTCGAGGCACGGGTCGCGAATGTCGGTCTTCGGCAGGCGCCGCAGCAGCCCGACGTCCCCGAGGGCCCAGGCGCGCGCCCGAGCCTGCATCGGACCGAGATCGGTCTCGAGCCGCGTGACCACCGATTGCAGGCACGCGACCTCCGCGGCGGGGGGTGTCTTGCTCAGATCCCGCATCACCGCGACCGGATCGCTCACGTGGAGCTTGTCCTGGTGCACCGGCACCCCTTCGCGCCGTGCCAGCTTCAGCACCGTCCGCTGGATGTCATCCTGCAGAGTGAGCCCCGACGCCGCCAATGCCTCGCCGTAGAGCCGCCTCGCCGCGAGAATCGGGCGCAGCTCCTCGATGCGCCGGTCGTGAGGCGCGAAGCGGCGTCTGAGTGCGCTGAAGCGGGCATAGAGGCGCGGCGGCAGCACCGCCTTGAGCGGCGCGTGACCCGGGCTGGTCTGCGCCTCACGCCAGAGGGCGTAGAGGTGGATCGCGAGGAAGGGATGAAAGCCGATGCCCACCGAAGGCCATGCCGGAATGACTTCCTGCGTATGCCGGAGCAGGTGCTGGATGTCGTCGGTCTGCCAGATCATGTGCTTCGGCAGCGGCGCCACCGTCCCCAGCACCCAGAGCACGTGTCCGCCCTTGCTCACGCGCCAGAGCTTCGGGCCTCGGTAGCGGCCGGAGACCACCACCTGCAGCGGCGCAGCGACCAGCGTTGCAGTGTCCGACTGGAGAGCGGCGGCTCCTGACATCGCCGGCACGAGGAGCATGAGTGCCGCGGTGACGGCGAGAATTCTCCGGGGGCCGGACGGGCTCATGCGCTTACACGCATTGTGCGCGGCATCAGTCATTCGTAGGCGGCGTGAGAGGTGACACGCGCGTCGTGCGGTCGTAAATGCTCGTAAACGTGAATTTCGTGCCGCCGCCCGTGAGCCGCACCGTCATCCTCAGTCTGCCGTCCTTCGTCAATCCGTAGCTCTGGATGATCTGCGGACCCCACTGCGGCCGGGTGTCGATCACGAAGTCGGTTCCCCTCCACCCCGCGATCTGCTGCGCATCGCCTTGCTGCGCGGAAATGTCAGTCGGGAGGCCCGGCGTGTACCGGGTCGAGGAGTCACCCGAGGTGACCGTGAAGCTGTCCGGGCCGACGGCGATCCTGAGATAGCTGCCTTGGGGGACGTTGGCGATCAGCTCATCGCTGGCCGAAACCTGTGGGCCCGGCCCGATGTTGAATGCCTCGCCGGAGCCTTGGTCTGGCCCGGCACCCTCGCGGCGGCCGCCCTCCGGACCCTCTCGGGCTTCGGCCGCGCGGGCCGCCTCCCGGCGTCTCTCGTGAGCCAGCTTTCTGTCGTGTGCTCGAAGCTGCGCAATGGCTCTGCCCAGGTCGTCGCTGCGGGCGGCGTCGAGCTTCCAGTCGCCGGCGAGATGCACGCCGGCGGGCGCCTGCGAGGACAGTCGGCTCGAGGCGCAGCCTCCGAGCAACGCTGTCGCCGCGAGAGCGGTGAAGCAGACGGAAACCGCGGTGGCTCGGAATGACGGCATCGAGTGCTCGGGGTGAGGGCAGGGGCGCCGCAGAGTTGGACCGCCCGGCGAGCGCCTAAGTTCTGGATGCCGCTGCCCGGGCCGCCAGAGCCTCGATCCGCTTCCAGTCGCGCGCGGCAAGAGCATCCGCGGGCGAAAGCCAGGAGCCGCCGGCACAAAGGACGTTCGGCAGGTCGAGGTAGGACTTGACCGACTCCTGGGTGATGCCGCCCGTGGGGCAGAATCGCGCCTGGGGAAAGGGGCCGGCGAACGCCTTCAACATGGCGGTACCGCCCGCGGGGCCCGCCGGAAAGAACTTGAAGCAGTGATGTCCCGCCGCCAGGCCCTGCATGAGCTCCGACGCCGTCGCGACCGCCGGCAGATAGGGAATCGGAGCGGATGCGGCCGCAGAGAGCAGGGCCGGGGTGGCGCCGGGTGAGATGGCGAACTTGGCTCCCGCGTTTGCCGCCGCGCCCAGGTCCTGCGCGCTTAGAACGGTGCCGGCACCGACCGCAATCTCAGGCACGTTGCGCGCAATGGCCTCGATGGCTGCGAGCGCCGCTGGGGTTCGCAGCGTGACCTCGACCACGCGGATACCGCCGCGCACGAAGGCCCGCGCCAGCTCCGGGGCCAGATCCGCCTCCTCGATGATGACCACCGGCATGACCGGCGACAGCCTCAAGATCCGCTCGATTTCCGCGCTGGGGGGCATGGCTCCGACTCTAATGTTTTGCGTACACCCGATATCGTGCAGCAAAATGGGCGCATGCGACAGCGGGCGCTGCAAACCGTTCTGCTGGTTCACGCCATCGAGCAAACCGATCTGGCAGGCGACGCGCTGTCGCTCGAGGATCGCGTTCACGCCAGCCGTGAAGCGGCCGACGGCCGTCCGCTTCCCGCAGCGGCCGCGGCGGCGGCGCCGCTCGATGGTGATTCGGAGCGCTTTCTCGTCCGGCGCGCGGACGACCTGCTGGGGCGACTGCGCGTCCGCTCGCCCGGCGTCGATCATGTCCTCGGCGCTGCCTCCGGCCCGACCGGCCTCGACCGGGTGCTGCTGCTGGCCGCACTGGCGCTCGGTTTCGGGGTGGCATTTGCCGACGGGACCCGGATAGACATCTTCGCATACCCGCTCATGGGCCTCGTCCTCTGGAATCTCGTCGTCTATATCACGCTGACCGTCAGGACCATTGGAGCCCTGCGGCGAGGCCGTCCGGGGACGGGGACCGCTGAACCGGACGGACAGGAATCAGCGGTCGCGCAGCGCGACGGCTTTCTCCGGCGCTGGCTCGCCCGGCGCTATGCCAACCGCGTACGCGCGCGGATCGACGCCTTGATCACCCACTCGATCGGGTTCAACGCGCCGCTCGCACCGGGCCTGCGCCGCTTCGCGGCGGACTGGTGGGAGGTGGGCCGGCCTGTGTTCCGCGAGCGCGCCCGGCGCCTCCTGCACACCGCTGCCATACTGGCCGCAGTCGGTCTCATGGCCGGTTATGCCGTACGGGGCTGGGTCATGCGTCAGGCGGCGGGCTGGGGCGCCACCGTTTTCGGTCCCGCGAGCGCCCATACCGCGCTGGTGACCTTGTACGGCGCCGCGTCCGCGGTCTCCGGCGTGCCCGTTCCCTCGACCCACGACCTGCAGGCACTGGCCTGGACGAGCCCCACGAGCGGCGGCGGCCCGGCGGGGCCGTGGATCTATCTCATCGATTGGACCGCGCTGCTTTATATCGTCGTGCCGCGCCTCATCGGGGTGATCGTCACGACGATCAACCTGTGGCGCCGCTCGGCAACCCTGCGAGCTCCTTCGTCATTGTCCAGACATCTCGGCGCCGTGGTGCGCTCGATGCCCCCATCTCCCGAGCCTCCGCCCGCCGGATCGAGCGGCTGAGTCAGCCTGTCGCGCTCTCGAGAAAAGTGAGGTGGCGCTCGCCCGCGTCCAATCGCACCCGCACGCCGAGCGGCACCGGCTGGTTCTGCGCGCCATGACCGATCGGGAACCCCGCCGCGCATGGCAGTCCCGTCGCCGCGGCCAGCTCCCGCAGCACGTCGGCGCTCGAGTACTCCGCGTCCTTCTCCTCACATTGGGTGAATGCCCCGAGGACGATCCCGCGCACCCGACGAAACACGCCTGCGAGCTTCAGATGGGTCCACATGCGGTCCAGTTGGTACGGACGCTCACCGACATCCTCGAGCAAAAGAACCGCGCCCTCGAGCGGTGCGAGGAAAGGGGTGCCCACCAGCCGGGTCAGCACCGCGAGATTGCCGCCGAGGAGCGGACCCTCGGCCGTGCCGTCGACGTACGTGTCCGTGCCGGTGAGAGCCGCAGCCGGTCCTTCGGACTCGAGCAGCTCGAAGAGGCGTGCGGGGGTGTCCGGTTCGAGCCGTGAAAGCTGAGTGAGCACCGGGCCGTGGACGCTGACGAGACCCTGCCGCTGCAACAGCTGATGCAGCGCGGTGATGTCGGAGAATCCGATCACCGGCTTCACCCGGAGCGGCATGTCCTCGAGTCCGGCGAGCAGCCGCATCACGCCGTACCCACCGCGAGCGCAGAAGACGGCGCGGACTCCCGTGTCCGCGAGCGCGCGCCAGAGCTCACCGAGCCGCCGGGCGTCGCTGCCGGCCAGATACCGTTGTCGCGCCAGGATGCCGGGGTCGTAGTGAACCTCGTAGCGCCGTGCGATGACCTCGATGCCGGCCTCGAACGCGGCGAGGTCGAAACCGCTCGCGGGCGCAACGACCGAGACCGGATCACCGGGTCTCAGGGCGGGGAATGGACGGTAGCGTGGTGGCGAAGGACCCATCGGGCGGACGGTGATTCGGCTTGGGCGCTGCATTGTCGCCCGCCATCGCCCGTAAAGTCACGCCACACCCCCGGGCGCAGGGACTGTCCCGCCGCCGCACGAGTGTCCATGGATGGACACTCCGGGCTTGCGCGGAGCAGGGATTGCGCAGCGCAATGCCCGATCCAGCGCTGCAGATCAATCCGCGAGGGCTTTGAGGTCCCGCAGAAGAGCCGCGCGTCCGCGCTCGAGCTGGTCCAGCCGGCGCGCCGCATCGCGCAGCGCGGTGATGTTCTTCACCGGCGCATCGTGCAGCCGCCGATAGGTGGTCCGGGCGACCAGCCACTGCCGAGTGGTGGTCTGGTAGCGCGCGTCCAGGTCGCGGCGCTGGGTGAGGACGTATAGAGGACTGACTTGCATGGCGCTCGAAGAATGCCACCCGTTGATGACGGGCGTACGACAGTCCGGTGAGCAAGCTACGTTCCAGTAGATCATCTTAGCCTCACTCCATCGGGTTGGGCCTGCGGGCGAACTGCGCTTTGCGCTCGCGCAGCTGCTCGCGCCAGCCGGAGAGCATGCAGCCGCCGACCACGCCCAGGACCAAAGCCAGGGCGGAAAGATTGCTGTTGTCCCGCGCGAGCGTGGCGAGCGCGCGCGGCGCCGACATCAGGATTTCAAGGTGCATGGACGATCCCCCGTGCGATGTGCGTTGAACATAACATCGCGCGGATGAGGCCAGGGAGTCTCCGGGCCGCGACTTTCGGCATCCGGCGCGAGAAATTTGAAGCAGTTCGCAGACGGCTGGCCGCCAGGTAGCGCAGACGCAAACGTCGCAATTCCTGAGCTGCCGTGGAACGCGCGGCCTCGAAGACCGCGATCGCCGCTCCTCGCCCGGAATCGCCGCTCATCGGTCCTCGCCATCGCGGCCGCCGCGCGTCCCTCTGTCCGGCGCGGGCTCAATTTCCATCTCTGCGTCGAGCTTCTCCACGCCTCCATCAGACCAGAGTGCTTCTGAATGACCGCTGAATCCTGCGGCGGTCCGGCGGCGATTCCCTGCCGGCATACCTCGAGCGCCAGCGCGTTTCCTCACCGTGCGCTCACGGCCCGCAAGCTACTTTGTGCGCGATTTCCGCCGGGCGGCGCGGCTCGCCGCCTGCGGTCGGCACTGAGGAGGCTGGCGTGGACGTCATCTTCGTTCTCATCATCGCGGCACTCTATGCGCTCTCGCACTGGCTGATCTGGGCGCTCTCGCGTCTCGGGGGCGAGCCGTGAGCCCCGTGTACGTCGTAAGCGGGCTGCTCGCGCTCGGCCTCTGCCTCTACCTGCTCTACGCGCTCTTCAAGCCGGAGAAATTCTGACGTGACCGCCCAGTCATGGGGACTGCTCACCCTGTTTCTCGCGGCGGTCCTGCTCTGCGTGAAGCCGGTCGGGCTCTACATCGCCAACGTCATGGAAGGGCGGCCGATCTGGCCGCTGCGCGCCGGCGCGCGCATCGAGGCGCTGATCTACCGCCTCTGCGGCATCGACCCGGCGCAGGAGATGGGCTGGAAGCACTACGCCATCGCGCTCCTCGTGTTCAACGCCCTGGGCTGTCTTCTCGTCTACGGGATGCAGCGCCTGCAGTTCTGGTTGCCGCTCAACCCGGAGCATTTCCCCGGCGTCGCGCCCGACTCCTCCTTCAACACCGCGGTCAGCTTCATCACCAATACCAACTGGCAGGGATACGTGCCCGAGTCCACGATGAGCTATCTCACGCAGATGGCCGGACTGGCGGTGCAGAACTTCCTCTCCGCCGCGACCGGCATCGTGGTGGCGGTCGCGCTCATCCGGGGGCTCGCGCGCCACTCGGCGACGTCCATCGGGAATTTCTGGGCCGACATCACCCGCTCCACGCTCTACGTGCTGCTGCCGATCGCCTTCGTGCTCGCCCTGGTTCTGGTCAGCCAGGGCGTGATCCAGAACTTCAGCGCCTACAAGAGCGTGACCATGCTCGAGCCCGTGACCTATCAGCAGCGGCAGACCGACGCGGTGGGCCGCCCGGTCAAGGATGCCGCCGGCAATCCGGTGACGGAGAGCATCACCACGCGGACCCAGACCCTGCCGATGGGCCCGATCGCCTCGCAGGAGGCCATCAAGGAGCTCGGCACCAATGGCGGCGGCTTCCTCAACGCCAACTCCGCGCATCCGTACGAGAACCCGACCTGGCTCTCCAACTTCCTCGAGATGCTGGCGATCGTCGTCATTCCGGCATCCCTCACCTATACCTTCGGCCGGATGGTCGGCGACACCCGCCAGGGCTGGGCGGTGCTCGGCGCCATGGTGATCCTCTTCGTCGGACTCTTTGCGCTCTGCAATCGGAGCGAGCAGCTCGGCAACCCGCGGCTTGCGGCCCTGGGCGTCGACCAGAGCGCGAGCATCCTGCAGCCCGGCGGCAACATGGAGGGGAAGGAGGCACGCTTCGGGATTGCCGACTCCACGCTCTTCGCCACCGTCACCACCGTCACCTCCTGCGGCGCGGTGAACTCGATGCACGACTCCTACATGCCGCTCGGGGGTCTCGTGCCGCTCTTCGACATGATGCTGGGCGAGGTGGTCTTCGGCGGCGTGGGCTCGGGGCTCTACTCGATGCTCATCTTCGCCGTAATCGGGGTCTTCATCGCGGGCCTGATGATCGGCCGGACCCCCGAGTACCTCGGCAAGAAAATCGAGGCGTTCGAGATCAAGATGAGCTCCGTCGCGATCCTGGTCATGCCGTTCATCGCGCTGCTCGGCACGGCCATCGCCGTGAGTACGGTGGCGGGCCAGGCGGGTGTCGCCAACCCCGGCGCGCACGGCTTCTCCGAGATCCTCTACGCCTTCACCTCCGCCAGCAACAACAACGGCAGCGCGTTCGCGGGGATCTCTGCCAACACCTTCTTCTACAACACGGCCCTCGGACTGTGCATGTGGCTCGGCCGGTTCTGGCCGATCGTCGCGGTGCTCGCGATAGCCGGCTCGCTCGCGGCCAAGAAGCGTATTCCGGTCACCGCCGGCACCATGCCGACGCACGGGCCCACGTTCATCATCCTGCTCATCGGCACCGTCCTGCTCGTCGGCGCGCTCACCTTCGTGCCGGCGCTCGCTCTGGGTCCGATAGTCGAGCACCTGATCCTCTGGGGACGCTGAGATGTCAGTCCATCCACGGAATTCGAGCCCGGACGTGTCGGCCGGCGCACCGGAGCGCGTGGTCGGGCCACCGCGGCGCCGGGGCAAGCTCTCGATGTTCGACCGCACGCTGGCCGGTCCCGCCATCGTGGAATCGCTGCGCAAGCTGGACCCGCGCGTGCAGTGGCGCAACCCCGTGATGTTCGTCGTCTACGTCGGCAGCATCCTCACGACGGCCCTCTGGTTCCAGGCGCTCGCCGGTCACGGCGAGGCGCCGCCCTGGTTCATCCTCGCCGTCGCGGTCTGGCTGTGGTTCACGGTGCTCTTCGCCAACTTCGCCGAAGCGCTCGCGGAAGGGCGCAGCAAGGCCCAGGCTGCGAGCCTGAAGGGCCTGAAGCAGGCGGTGCAGGCCAAGCGCCTCCCCGACCCGGCGGACCGCACGCGCCTCACGCGCATCCGGGCCGACCAGCTGCGCAAGGGCGAAGTAGTCCTCGTCGAGGCCGGCGACTACATCCCCGGAGACGGCGAGGTCATCGAGGGCGCCGCCTCGGTCGATGAGAGCGCGATCACCGGCGAGTCCGCGCCGGTCATCCGCGAGTCGGGCGGCGATTTCTCCTCCGTCACTGGCGGCACGCGCGTGCTCTCCGACTGGATCGTCATGCGGATCACGGCCAATCCCGGCGAGACCTTCATCGACCGGATGATCGCCATGGTCGAGAGCGCCAAGCGCCAGAAGACCCCCAACGAGATTGCCCTGACCATCCTGCTCGTGGCGCTGACGCTCGTGTTCCTCTTCGCCACGGCGACGCTGCTGCCGTATTCACTCTACAGCGTCACGGTGACCAGGCTCGGCACTCCGGTCACCATCACGGCGCTCATCGCACTCCTCGTGTGCCTCATTCCAACGACCATCGGCGGCTTGCTCTCGGCCATCGGTGTCGCGGGCATGAGCCGCATGATGCAGGCGAATGTGATCGCCATGTCGGGACGCGCCGTGGAGGCCGCCGGCGATGTCGATGTGCTTCTGCTCGACAAGACGGGCACGATCACGCTCGGCAATCGCCAGGCATCCGCGTTCATCCCGGCTGCGGGCGTCACGGAGGAAGAGCTGGCCGATGCGGCGCAACTTGCCTCGCTGGCCGACGAGACGCCCGAGGGCCGCAGCATCGTCGTGCTCGCCAAGCAGCGCTTCAAGCTGCGCGAGCGCGACCTCACCGCGCTGCACGGCACGTTCGTGCCGTTCTCCGCCCACACGCGCATGAGCGGTGTCGATATCGGCGAGCGTCAAGTCCGCAAGGGCGCCGCCGATGCGATCCAGAAACAGGTCGAGTCCTTGGGCCAGCTCTTCCCCAAGGCGATGCTCACCACGGTGCAGGAAGTGGCGCGGCGGGGCAGCACGCCGCTGCTCGTCAGCGACGGTCCCCGGGTGCTCGGCGTCATCGAGCTCAAGGACATCGTCAAGGGCGGTATCAAGGAGCGGTTCGGGGAGCTGCGCCGCATGGGCATCAAGACCATCATGATCACCGGCGACAACCCGCTCACGGCGGCGGCGATCGCCGCCGAGGCGGGGGTCGACGACTTCCTCGCCGAGGCGACGCCGGAGGCGAAGTTGAAGCTGATCCGCAGCCATCAGGCGGAGGGCAGGCTCGTGGCCATGACCGGCGATGGCACCAACGACGCGCCGGCGCTCGCGCAGGCGGATGTGGCCGTGGCCATGAACACCGGCACCCAGGCGGCCAAGGAGGCCGGCAACATGGTCGATCTCGACTCCAACCCCACCAAGCTGATCGAGGTGGTGGAGACGGGCAAGCAGATGCTGATGACCCGCGGCTCGCTCACCACGTTCAGCATCGCCAATGACATCGCCAAGTACTTCGCCATCATCCCGGCGGCGTTCGCCACCACCTACCCACAGTTGAACGCCCTGAACCTCATGGGCCTGACCAGCCCGTACTCCGCCATCCTCTCCGCGGTGATCTTCAACGCGCTCATCATCGTGGTGCTGATTCCGCTGGCGCTGAAAGGCGTCCGCTATCGAGCGCTCGGCGCCCCCGTCCTGCTGCGCCGCAACCTTCTCATCTACGGCCTGGGCGGCATCATCGTGCCATTCGTCGGCATCAAGCTGATCGACATGCTGCTCACGGCCGTGCATCTGGTCTGAGACGACGTCATGAAAGAATCCTCGAGCGCCCTGCTGCGTCCCGCCATCACCCTGCTCCTCCTGATGACGCTGGCTCTCGGCATTGCCTACCCCCTGGCCGTCACCGGCGTGGCGAAGCTGCTCTTCCCCCGCCGGGCTGGCGGCAGCCTCATCGTCAGGGACGGAAAGCCGGTCGGATCGCGCCTCATCGGTCAGCCCTTCAGCGATCCGCGATACTTCTGGAGCCGCCCCTCCGCCACGAGCCCCCAGCCCTACAACGGACTCGCCTCCGGCGGCTCGAACCTCGGGCCTCTCAACCCGGCGCTGACCGATGCGGTCAAGGCGCGCATCGCCGCCTTGAGGGCGGCGGACCCCGCCAACCACGCGCCCATACCCGTGGATCTCGTGACGGCTTCCGCCAGCGGCCTCGACCCCGACATCAGCCTCGCGGCGGCGTACTACCAGGCCGGCCGCATCGCCCGCGTGCGACACCTGAGCCTCGAGCGGATGCGGGCACTCATCGCCGCGCATGCGAGGAGGCCATGGCTCGGCTTCATCGGCGAGCCGCACGTCAATGTGCTGGCGCTCAACCTCGCGCTCGATAACATGAAATAATCACGACATGAACTCCCCGGTCGAGGCCCGGCCCGATCCGGACCAGCTGCTCGCCCACGTCAAGGCCGAGGAGGCCCGCGCCGCCCGCGGCCGGCTGCGGATTTTCTTTGGCGCTTCCGCCGGGGTCGGCAAGACTTACTCCATGCTGGAGGCGGCCCGCGCCGCCAAGGCCTCCGGCACCGAGGTCGTGATCGGCTATCTGGAGCCGCACGGCAGGGTGGAGACGGAGCGGCTCGCCGAGGGCTTCGAGCGCCTGCCGCCGCTGCCGGTTGCCTACCGCGGCATCGTCCGGCAGGAGCTCGACCTGGATGCCGCACTCGCCAGGCATCCGGCCATCCTGCTGGTGGACGAGCTCGCTCATTCCAACATCACCGGGGGGGAGCCGGCGCCGCGTCATCCCAAGCGCTGGCAGGACATCGAGGAACTGCTCGAGGCCGGCGTCAACGTCTGGACAACCGTCAACGTTCAGCATCTCGAGAGCCTGAACGACCTCGTCTATCAGACGACCGGGGTGCGGCAGCGCGAGACCCTGCCCGACAAGGTATTCGATGAGGCCGATGACATCGAGCTGATAGATCTCCCGCCCGACGATCTCATCGCCCGGCTCCGCGCCGGCAAGGTGTACGTTGCCGACGAGGTCGCGACGGCCGTCGAGCGCTTCTTTCGCAAGCAGAACCTGATGGCGCTGCGGGAGATTGCGCTGCGCCGCGTCGCGGATCGGGTAGAGGCCGCATCGCGCGCGCTGGCGCCCGAGCGGGCACGGGCACGGATCGCCGGCGACCGGATCCTCGTCGCCGTAGGTCCTGACCAGCAGGCCGAGCAGCTCGTGCGCGCCGGGAAGCGGATGGCCGACGCACTCGATGCCCAGTGGACGGTCGTCTACGTCGAGACGCTCAGACTCCTCCGGCTCTCCGAGGTCGACCGCAACCGGCGGATCGCCGTGTTGCGTCTCGCGGAGTCCCTGGGCGCCGAGACGGTCACGCTGGATGGACCCTCGCCCGCCGCTGCGCTGCTGGAATACGCGCAGACGCGCCGTGCCACCCGCGTGATCGTCGGCGCACCCAAGCGGCGGGGCTGGCGCGCCTGGTTTCGCCCCTCCACGGCAACCCAGCTTCTTCACCAGGCGCGGGGCTTCGACGTGGTGATGATCGCCCCCGCCGATGGCGGTGTGCGCGACCGGCCGGGCCCGGCGGGAGCCGCGCAGGAGGCGGCGCATTACCAGGGTGCGATCCGCTGGGACAGATATGGATGGGCCGTGGGCATCTGCGCGGCCTCGACGCTCCTCTCGCTGGTCATGTATCCGCATTTCGAGCTTTCCAACCTCGCCATGGTCTACCTGCTCGGGGTCACCGTGGCGGGGCTGCGGCTGGGGCGAGGACCTTCGGCCCTGACCGCAGTCCTCAGTGTGGCTTCCTTCGATTTCTTCTGTGTGCCCCCGCGCTATACGTTTGCGGTCTCAGACGCCCAGTACTTTGTCACGTTCGGCGCCATGCTGACCATCGCGTTGGTGATTGCCACCCTGACGGCGAACGTACGACAGCAGACCCGAGTGGCAGGCGCGCGCGAACGCCGGACCGCGACGCTTTACGCGATGAGCCGCGAGCTTGCGGTGACTCGCGGCATCGAGACCATGGCCGAAGTGGCCGTGCGTCACGTGGCGGAGGTGTTCCAGTGCAAGGCCGTGGTGCTCCTCCCCGATGCCAGCGGGAAGCTGCGGTATCCGCGTGGTGAGGCGCCGGAGAATGCCTTCCGGCATGCGGATCTCGCCGTCGCCCAGTGGGTGGCCGACCATGGGCGGCGTGCCGGGCTCGGCGCCGATACCCTGCCGGCAGCTCCCGCGCTCTATGTCCCGCTCGGGGATGAGCGCCGTACGGCGGGAGTGCTCGCTGTCCGGCCCGACAATGCGCGTCGCGTGCTGTTGCCGGAGCAGAGCCATCTGCTCGACACCTTCGCCGGCCAGATCGGGCTCGCCCTCGAGCGCGCTCGTCTCGCCGAAGTGGCCGAGGCCTCGAGTCTCGCGGTGGAGCGGGAGAGTCTGCGCAACACACTGCTCGCCTCGATCTCGCACGATCTGCGCACGCCGCTCGCCGTGATGGCGGGCGCCGCCAGCACCCTCGCCGAGCGGGGCACGACTCTCACCGAGGCGAGCAAGGCCGAGCTCGCCCGCTCCATCGAGGTCAAGGCGCGCGAGATGTCGGACCTGGTGTCCAACGTGCTCGACCTGATGCGCTTCCAGTCCGGGCAGGTCCGGCTGCGCCGGGACTGGCAGCCGCTCGATGACCTCGTGGGCGCCGCGCTCGAGCGGGCCGAGGAGCGCTTGCGGGATCATCCCGTGGAGATACGACTCTCGCCCGATCTGCCGCCGGTCTACGTGGATGCGGGCCTCGTGGTGCAGGTCTTCGGCAATCTGCTCGACAACATCGGCAAGTACACCCCGCCGCACACCCGCTCCTGGGTCTCGGCCACCAGCGACGGGGACTTCGTGCGCGTCGTGGTGGAGGACGAAGGCCCGGGCTTTCCGACGGGCGATCCGGCGAAACTGTTCGAGAAGTTCCAGCGCGGCACCGAGGAGGGCGCCGTGGTGGGCGCGGGCCTGGGTCTCGCCATCTGCCGCGCCATCGTGCGCGCGCACGGCGGGGAGATCGGGGCGAGCCGCCGGGAGGGCGGAGGGGCACGGTTCGAATTCACGCTTCCCGCGCGGGAGCCGGGCGAGTGACGGAGGCGATGCACCAGATCCTCGTGATCGAGGACGAGCCCGGCATCCGCAACGTGCTCAAGGTGCTCTTGGAAGCGGAGCGATATCGGGTCATCCAGGCCGACACGGCGCTTCGCGCCGAGATCGAGACACGCAGCCACAAGCCGGACCTGTTGCTGATCGATCTCGGACTCCCCGATGCCGATGGTCTCACCGTGATCCGCAGAGTGCGCGCCTGGTCTCCCGTCCCGATCGTCGTCCTCTCGGCACGCACGATGGAGGATCAGAAGATCGCCGCGCTGGACGCCGGCGCCGACGATTACGTTACCAAGCCTTTCAGCGCCCCGGAGCTGCTCGCCCGGGTGCGTGCGGCGCTGCGCCGCAATGTGCGCGGCGCGGAGCAGGCCGACACGCTGAAGTTGGGAGACGTCCGGCTCGACCTCGGCAAGCGCGAAGCCCACGGGTCCGCGGGGGAGCTGCACCTGACACCGCTCGAGTACCGTGTGGTCGAGTGCCTCGCCCGGCACCTGGGCTCGATCGTGATGCAGAACCAGCTCATCCGCGAGGTCTGGGGCCCGGAGCGTCAGGGCGACTCCCGAAGCCTCAGGGTCTGCATCAAGAATCTGCGCGGCAAGCTCGAGTCCGATCCGCACAAGCCCCGCTACCTGGTCACCGAGGCCGGCCTCGGCTACCGGCTGCGGGCGGACGAGGAGTAGCCGCGGCGCGCCGGCTCGTATCCCACAGAGCTACGCCTTGTGGGATACGAGGTGGCCGTCCCTGACGAGCCGGTCCGCGTGCGTTCTCTTCAGGTCCGTCTGGACTTCAGGATGGCCAGCGCCTGGCGCAGGATGGACGCGTCCATCTGGTCCTTCGGGCGATCGCCCTGTTTCGTGAGCAGCAGGCCTTCCAGGTTGAGCACGCGCAGCGGCACGCCATCCAGGTCGATGGTTTCGATGTATCGCTGCATTTCGTCCCACGGGTGGCCAGCCACCGACGGCATGATGTCGACCGTAAACTCATCGTTCACCCGCAGCGCGTACCGCTTGTCGTCGGCGAAGACATCGGGCTCCTGCTCCAGGGCCCGCGTCGCCTGATCGGGCAGTTGGCTCAAGGCGACGATCCAGCGGCGCGAGTTCTCCGGGGCAGGGTTCACCAGGAGGTCGATATCCTCCGATTGGCGGCTGAACCCGTGGGATGCGATCGCGTATCCGCCGACCAGCGCATACTCGGCGTGAGCGTCGTTCAACAGCCCGGCCAGCCGCTTGAGGTCTTCCCAGGTCGCGGGGCGGGTGTATTCAGGCACGCGCGCTCTCTCTGGCCACGACGGCTTCGATGGTCCACCGCTCCCGGTCACGGTTCATCTGCTCGTGGCTCTCGTAGAAGAAGAGCCCCTTTGGAGCTCGGGTGCGATATCGGGCATTGGCATCCATTGCCGACCGGGCGGCCGCGCTCGGGATGCTGCCCGGCGGCGGGGCAACGCGCTTGCCGATGACGCGACCGATGGGCTGCTGGTCAGGGGAGATCCAGGGTTTGGACCGCTCGCTCATGCGGGGAGTATAGGCCTACCGGATCGCCCGGTGCGACCGGGCGCCGGGTGCTCATTGCGCCGGATTTCCGCAGACGGAAGCGGCGTGCGCCCCGGCGCGGCTCAGGTCAGCGAGACGATCAGCTTCGCCGAGTGGCTGCGCCAGTTGATCGGGATGATGAAGGAGCGCTGACCGGGCTTCTGCGGCAGCTCGGGCTTCTCCCCGGCGAGCACGCTCGGCACCGAGATCACGAAATCGCGGCCGAAGTCCCGCCGCGCGTTGCCGGAGATGGTGTTGGCCACTTCACCCACCAGATCGCGCATGGTCTCGTGGCTGAAGTCGTTCTCCTGCATCTTCATGAGGAGCACGGTCAGCATCGCGCGCGGCGCGGTGAAGTACACGACCCCCTCGCGCTTGCCCGAGATGCTGATGACTCCGGTGTAGTCGTGCACCGCGGGGGCGCCTTCCATGAGGTACGGCGAGCCGATGGTGGCCGGCTGCTGGGCCGCCACCTCGAAGTAGTTCGTCGTGCCCTCGACGAAAGTCTTCAGCTCCTCTTCCCGCAACATCGGTCCGCTCTCCGCCTCGTCCTCAGGACATCAGTTCCGCGATCGCCTCGTTCAACTGCCGGTCCGTGAACGGCTTGTTGAGGAAGCCGTTCGCGCCGCATTCCATGGCCTCGACGGCGGTCGCCTTGTCCGCCAGGGCCGAGATCACGAGAATACGCACCGCCGGCTTCAGTTGCACCAGCTTCGAGATGCACTCGATGCCGTCCATCTGCGGCATCGTCAGGTCCATCGTGACCATGTCCGGATTCGTCTTGTGGAACATCTCCAGCGCCTCGACGCCGTTGGCGGCCGTGCCCACCACCTCGAGCTCCTCGAACTGCTGCGAGCGCTCGATCCGCCGCCGCATGATGTTCGAGTCGTCCACGATCAAGAGCCGCAGCGACCGCTTGCCGCCCGACCCGTTCTTCTGGCTCCCAATCATCGCGCTCTCCCTTGGCTTCAGGCCATGCCACTGGCCATCCCTGGCGGCAGGCCTTCCGGCCCGGACATCCTGTCCGTGCGCTCGCCGCTTCGTGCCTCGCCCGCGGGTGGCAGAACGATCTTGAAGCGCGTGAAGCGGCCGGGGTTCGTGCTCACTCCGATCTTGCCGCCGAGGCCGTATACCGTGCGTGCGACCACGTCCATGCCCACGCCTCTTCCGGCATCCATGGTGACCCCGTCCTGCGTTGAGAAACCCGGACGGAAGATCAGGGCCATCGCCGTGCGTGTGTCCATCGTAGCGGCCTCCGCGGCGGTGATGAGGTTCTTGCGCACGGCCGCTTCTTTCAACAGCTGCGGCGAAATCCCGGCGCCGTCATCTTCGAACACCAGCTCGTAGCCTTGGCTAGAGCGGCGAAAATCGACGCGCACCGCGCCGACATCCGCCTTCGCCTGGGCGCGTCGGGCCTCGCTCGCCTCTATGCCGTGGACCGCGGAATTGCGCAGCATCTGAATGAGGCAGTCCTTGATCGTCGCGACATAGGCGGCCGGTATCTCGGCGAGCCCGGAGAGGCTCAGCCTGAAGGACTTGCGGTGATCGTTCGCCAGCTTCTCGGCCAGCGCCTGCAGGGTGGGGGAGATGTCCTCGCCGGAGCGGCGCAAGCCAGTGCCACTGGCCTTCCCTGGCGGCGGGGCCCCCGGCCCGGACATCGTGTCCGGGCGCTCGCCGCTTCGCGGCGAGCCCTCGCCGGGCTTCAACGCCGTCAGCCGCGTGGCCATCTCGCGCACGCCGCGCAGATGGGCCAGCAGCTCATCGAGCTTCAGCACCATCGGCAGGAAGTCGTTGCCGGAGAGCTCCGCCTTCTTCTTCAGCTCGCTCACCATGTCCTCGAGGTGATGCACCCGGTGGGCGATGCTCATCAGGTTCAGAGCCGAGGCCTCGCCCTTGATCGAGTGCAGCTCGCGGAAGAGACCGCCCAGCTTCTTGCGGAACTCGGCATCGCTGCGCGCCGGCTCCTTCAGAATGGCGTTGATCATCCGCAGTCCGGTCTCGGTCGTGTCGAGGAAGGAGCCGAGCTGCAGCGGATCGACGTGCAGCATGCCGACCATCATGTCGACCTGGGCGTTAGCGTTCTCCTGCGCCTCCTGCAGCTCCTTCGCCAGCAGCACGTTGGAAGTGATGTCGCCCACCGAGCACAGCACGTGTTTGACACCGCCCTTGGCGCCGACCACGCGGTGGAAATCGAATTGCAGGTAACGCGTCTCCTTGCCGCCGCGGCCGTTGTCCATGCTGATCTCGAGCTGGCCGAGCGGGTTGATGCTCTTCATCAGGTTCTCGTGGGCGCGGTCGCCCCAGAGGAGCTTGATGTACTTCACCGCCGTGGCCAGAGTGCTGGGCGGCACGCGATCCTCGAGCAGCTTCTCGAAGGAGAGGCCGGCGAAGTCGCCGCGCCCGAAGATGCGCGTGAGCGCCTCCGACCAGACCGATCCGATCTTGTAGTCGGCATCGAGCAGGAAGAAGCCTTCCCGCACGGTCTTCAGAATGTCGCGAGTCTGCTCCTGCGCCTCGCGCGCGGCGCGCTCATGCTTGGCGCGGGTGAGCTGCAGATACGCGGCCGCGAAGGCGAGCGCCAGCGCTGCGAGCACGCCTCCCGAGAGCAATCCCTTCAGGCGCGCGGCGGCGCCCGAAGTCTGTCTCTCGAGCGAGCGTGTCACCGAGGCGAGCAACTGATGCAGCCGGCCGACGTTCTGTTTCGCGAGCAGCTGAGCCTGGCGCACATTGCCGTAGTACGCCTTGCCGCTCTCGGAGAGAGAGCTGCCGGAGTCCGTATCGACGTAGGGCTCGCCGGAGAAGGCGATCACGGGCGCCAGA
>DASTAC010000126.1:0-12615 GCA_035713045.1 Steroidobacteraceae bacterium | reverse complement strand
GCCCCTTCCGCCCATTCGTCGAAGCGGCGAGAATGTCAGGCAGCAGACCAGACGCAGGTAGTCCGTCCATGCAAGAGCTCACCCCCACCGTGTTCGTGGTCGATGACGACACCGCGGTCCGAAACTCCCTGCGTCTGTTGCTGAAATCCGTCGGTCTCGCCTCCCAGCCGCTCGGCTCGGCCGCGGAATTCCTCGAGACCTACCGGTCGAGCCAGCCCGGATGCCTGGTGCTCGACGTGCGCATGCCCGGGATGAGCGGCCTCGAGCTGCAGCGCGAGCTCAATCTCCGGGGGGCAACGATCCCGGTCATCTTCATCACCGGCCACGGCGACATCCCGATGGCGGTGGAAGCGATGCAACAGGGCGCCTTCGATTTCCTGGCGAAGCCCTTCCGCGACCAGGAGCTGATCGACCGTGTTCAGCGCGCCCTGGCGAAGGACGGCACGACGCGCGCCGCGCTCAGGGAGCGCGAGCGCATTCGCGAGCGGCTGGAATCCCTCACCCCGCGCGAGCGCGAGGTGCTCTCGCTCATGACCCAGGGCAAGCCCAACAAGATCATGGCTCACGAGCTCGGCGTCAGCCAGCGCACCGTCGAGATCCACCGGGCGCGCGTGATGGAGAAGAGCGGTGCCAGCTCGCTCGCCCAGCTCGTGCGCATGGTCATGGATCAGGAGCCCGAGAAGGCGGTCGAGTAGGCCGCGGCGGGGCGCCTGCGGGCCCGGCAGGCCTCGCATTCGCTTATCATCCATCGGATCCATGCCACACACGACTCGCATGCCGGGCAGCGCCGGCGCTCTGCTCACCGATCAGTATCAGCTCGCCATGGCGCACGCCTACTTCCGGGAAGGCATGACCGAGACCGCCGTGTTCGAGCTGTTCGTGCGCCGCCTGCCGCCGGCACGCCGCTTTCTACTCGCCGCCGGACTCGAGCGCGCGCTCGAGTTCATCGGAGCCTTCCGCTTCACCGCGGCGGAGTTGGAATTTCTCGCCGCACAGGGCTCCTTCGCGCAGCCGTTTCTCGATTATCTGAGCCAATTGCGCTTCACCGGCACGGTGCACGCCATGCCGGAGGGCACTCCCTTTTTCGCCGAGGAGCCGATCCTGCGGGTGACCGCCCCGATCATCGAGGCCCAGCTGCTGGAAAGCCGACTGATCAACATCATCCACTTCCAGACACTGATCGCCAGCAAGGCGGCCCGCTGTGTGATCGCGGCGGACGGCCGCCGGCTGCTCGATTTCGGCATGCGCCGCGCGCATGAGGGGGATGCGGCGCTCCTGGCTGCGCGCGCCGCGTATCTCGCCGGATTCGATGGCACGGCCACGGTGGAGGCGGGCCGGCAATGGGGCATCCCGATCTCCGGCACCGTTGCACACTCCTACATCGAAGCCCACGATGACGAGGAGCAGGCGTTCCGCAGCTTCACCAGCGGAATGCCCGGGCGCACGACGCTGCTCATCGACACGTACGACACGGCCCGCGCCGCCGAGAAGGTGGCACGCCTGCAGAGCGAGCTGCGTGCGCAGGGCTCCCCTCATGGCATCGAGTCGGTGCGCATCGACAGCGGCGACCTGGGCGCCCAGGCGGCAGAGGTGCGGCGCATTCTCGACGAGCACGGCTGCCGCGACATCCGCATCGCTTTGAGCGGCAATCTCGATGAGCATCGGATCGCGGCTCTCATCTCCTGCGGGGCGCCGGTGGACGCGTTCGGCGTTGGAACCTCCCTGGACGTTTCCGCCGACGCGCCCGCCCTCGACATGGCCTACAAGCTGCAGATGTACGCGGGGCGCCCGCGGCGCAAGCGCTCGCCCGGCAAGGTCACGTGGCCGGGCGCCAAGCAGGTGCTGCGCGAATACGACGAGCGCGGCCTCGCCTCGTGCGATCGGATCGTGCTGGAGGGCGAGCCGGCCGACGGAGCGCCGCTCCTCGCCGAGGTGATGCGGGCCGGCCGCGCCGTTGCCGCCTCGAGGCCTCTGGAGGCGATCCGCAGCGACTGCCGGCGCCAGCTCCGTGCGTTGCCGCAATATGTACTGCAGCTGGAGCATCGGCCGCCCGCCGGCGTCTGCTCGGATTATCCGGTGACCCGGTCGGCCGCGGTCGAGGCGCTGGCCCGCGCCGCCGGAAGCTGAGGCGGACGGGATGCAGCCGGGGCGTTGCGCCGCAATGCGGAACATACCTAGAGACGGTCCTGGGGGTATCGTCGATACTCCTTGAAGATCCGAATTTCTACGTGCAGCCCATGCCTACCGCTCGAATCCCGCCGTCCCCTCCGCGCCCCGGGCCCGGCTCACCGCCGGGCACAGTTCCAGAAGTTCCGGCCGGCTCCGCAGGCACCCTGCACGGCCGCATGCTGCAGGTCTCCCGGCTCGCCACCATCGGGGAGATGGCGGCCGGCGTGGCCCACGAGCTCAACCAACCGCTCACCGCGATCGCCAACTACGCGCAGGCCTGCGACCGGCTGCTCGCCCGCCCGGACTCCAACCTCGAGGACATCCATACCGCCCTCAGGGAGATAGCCGCTCAGGCGGTCCGGGCCGGCGACATCCTGCGCCGGCTTCGCAACCTCGCCCGCTCTCAGCCCATGCGCCGGCAGCATGCCGACATCAACTCGGTGATCGAGGAGATCGGCGATCTTCTGGCGGCGGATGCGCGTGCCCACAGGGGCGTCCTGAGCTTCGAGCTCGCACCGGGGCTGCCGCCGGTTTCCGTCGACACCGTGCAGATTCAGCATGTGATCGTCAATCTCGTGCGCAACGGCCTGGAGGCGCAGTCGGATGCGGCTCCCGAAGCGCGCGAGCTGCGCCTCACGACCGGCCTCGCCGCCAGCGGCGAGGTCGAGATCACCATCAGCGACAACGGCCCGGGTCTCTCTCCTCAGGCGCTCGAGCGCCTGTTCGATCCGTTCTTCTCCACCAAGCCCGAGGGCACGGGGCTCGGACTGGCCATCAGCAATACGGTCGTGCGCGCCCACGAGGGCTCCCTCGGCCATCGCCCCAACCATCCGCGGGGCGCGTGCTTCTTCATCCGGCTGCTGCCCGAGACCGGGGTATGATGCGCATGATCCGCATCAGCCGCCCCGCATGCTCTCGCCCGAACTGCTCGGAAAAGTCCTCGAGTCCGCGCCCGACACCGTCGTGATCGTCGACGGCGAGGGCGTGGTGCTCTTCGCCAGCCGCCAGATCACGGCCCTCGCCGGCTACCTGCCCGAGGAGGTCGTGGGCCGCCCGATGGAGCTCCTGCTGCCCGAGCGCTTCAGGAGAGCGCATCTGGTGCATCGCGCCAACTACAACCGCAATGCGCGCCCCCGTCCGATGGGGGTCGACCTCGAGCTCTTCGCGCTGCACAAGGACGGCAGGGAGCTTCCCGTCGAGATCAGCCTGAGCCCGATCCACGATGACGGGCGGCTGCTGATCGCGGCCGCCATTCGCGATGCCGCCGAGCGCAAGCGCATTCAGGCGCAGCTGCGGCATGCGCGTGAGGCCGCCGATCGAGCCAATCTCGCCAAGAGCCGCTTTCTGGCGACGGCGAGCCACGACCTGCGCCAGCCGCTGCAGACGCTTTCGCTCCTCAACGGCACGCTGCGGCGGACCGTCCGCCACCCCATCGCCGCGGAAGCGGTGCTCCAGCAGGGCCAGGCCATAGAGGCAATGTCGCGCCTCACCAATGCGCTGCTCGACATCAGCAAGCTCGAGTCGGGCGCCATCCGGCCCGACCCGGCCGACTTCGCCGTTGCGGCGCTCTTCGAGGAGATCCGCAACGAGTTCGCCAGTCTCGCCGCGAGCAAGGGCCTGGAGCTGCGGATCGATTCCGACAGCCCGTGCGCCTACTCCGACCCGTCGCTGATCGGGCAGATCCTGCGCAACCTCCTCTCCAACGCCATCAAGTACACCCGCCAGGGCTGGGTCAGGCTGCGCGCCACCGCGGGCGACATGGGCGTGCGTCTGGAGGTGACCGATACCGGCATCGGCATTCCGGCCGACCAGTTGCCCTACATCTACGACGAGTTTTATCAGGTCGGGGTCGCGAGCAATACCTCCCGCGAGGGTTACGGGCTCGGCCTCGCCATCGTGCAGCGGCTCGTGAAGCTCCTCGGCTTGCGGCTCGAGGTGCGCTCCGAGGTCGGCCGCGGCTCGACGTTCGCGCTCGAGCTGCCGGCGGCGGCGGGCGTCGCGCCCGTCGCACGCATGCCGGATTCGATCTCGCCGCCGGCGATGCCGGCCGCGGCGCGCATTCTGCTCGTCGACGACGATGCGGGAGTGCGGAACGCCACGGCGATGCTGCTCGAGGTCGAGGGCTTCGAGGTCGCACGCGCCGCCTCGCTCGCCGAGGCGATCCACGAAGCGCGCCGCGGAGTGCGGATCGACCTCGTCATCGCCGACTATCACCTGCAGAAAGGCGAGACCGGAATCGAGGTCATCGAGGCGGTGCGCCAACTCGCCGGCGAGAGCGTCGCCGCGGTGCTGGTGAGCGGCGACACCTCGTCGAAGCTTCGCGGCCTGGAGGCCGGCAGACGTCTGCGGGTCGCCAGCAAGCCCATTCGGGCGGATGAGCTGCTGCGCCTCATCGCCTCGCTTCTTGTTTGAAGCGCCGGATCCTGGCATTGCTTCGCTGAACGAACCGCCCGGAGCGATCCATGACGACGCGCGGCGTCGGCCTCCGAAGGGGCCGAGGCCCAGGATGGGCCGAGCAAAGGCACCGCCTCGCCCCGCGACGGCGGGCCATTGCGCGACGCACTCCCTGCTGCGCGCAAGCCCGGGCTGGCCATCCATGACCATCCGTGCGATGCATGGGTCGCACCGCGGCGCCCGACTGGTCAGAGGTAGGGCGAGAACAGCCAGAAGAGGCTGTCGCGCACACGGCTGCCCATGCTCTGATGGGCAGCGTCCCGAGCGGAGACCTCGAACGCATGCTCGCGGGCGGAGAGGATGTACGCGGCGAGGTCCGCGCACACCGCCGCGTCGTAAACCTCGACGGTCACCTCGAAGTTCAATCGCAGGCTTCTCGGGTCGAGGTTGGCAGAGCCGATCTGGGCATAGCAGCCGTCGATGACCATGAGCTTGGTGTGGGAGAACGGCGGGCGCTGCAGGAACACCCGCACGCCCCGCTCGAGAAGCGCCGGGAGCCAGCGCCGCGTGGCCCAGTCCACATAACGCAGATTGCTGCGCGCCGGCAGTACCAGACAGACGTCGACGCCCCGCAGCGCTGCCGTCTGCAGCGCCGCGGTGAGCTCCGGCGGCGGGATGAAGTACGGAGTCATGATGAGCACCTGCCGGCGCGCGACCGAGATGGCTCCCAGGATCACGAACAGCAGCTTGTCATTGTCCTCATCCGGGCCCTCGGTGATGACCCGGCAGAGGCTGCCGCCGGCATGGGCGCCCAGGGACGGCAGCTCCAGCGACTCACCGGTGGCGAACAGCCAATCGGCGGCGAAGCACTCCGCGAGCTGACTCACGGCCGGTCCCCGGAGCCGGAAGTGAAGGTCAGCCATGCGTCGCTGCTGCGCCTTGCCGACCTCCCTGCCGCCGATGTTCATGCCGCCGGCGAAGCCGGTCTCGCCGTCCACGATGAGGATCTTGCGATGATTCCTCAGGTTGAGGGACAGCACCGGCGGCGCGAGTCGAGGCGGCAGAAAGCGGGCGGCGGGCACTCCGCTGCGACGCAGCAGAGGAACCGCCCTCGGGCGGCTGTACCACTCCCCGACGCCGTCCACGAGCACCCGGACCCGCGCGCCGCGCGCGGCGGCAGCGGCAAGCGCCGCGATGAAGTCGCGCCCCACCGGATCCGTCTCGAAGATGTAGGTCGAGAGCCAGACGGAGCGGCGCGCCTCCCCGATCGCGGCCAGCATGACGGGAAACGCATTCTCCCCGTTCTCCAGCGGCGCCACGTGGTTGCCGGACAGCGTCGGCCGCCGCGTCACCGCATCGCCTATGCGCGCCAACTGCGCCGCCATGTCCTCGGCGGGCCGGCCGCTCTCCGGGCCGCCGAGGGACGGCAGGCGTCCCCGCAGTTGCCTGGCGCGAGTGCGCACTCGATTGACGCCGAAGAGCACGTAAAGCGCGAGGCCGGCGAGCGGGAGCAGCCAGCAGGTGGCGATCCAGCCGAACGCGCTGCGGGGATCGGGCTTGGTGAGGAGCGCATGCAGGGCACCCGCCGCCGCACAGATCACGTACAGCGCGATCAGCAGCGACACCCCGATCACATCAGGGTGCCAGAGCATGCTCGCCGCGGCCGGAGGTCTTTCGCATGGCCCATTATCGTATGATTTCATCCGCAGCGCGGCTTGCTGCGCCTGATGGGAGCTCGCGATGCAACACCGGCCTGGAGTCATCGTCGTCGGCGGCGGCTTTGCGGGGCTTACGGCGGTCCGCAGCCTGCGGGCCGCCCCCGTGGACGTGCTGCTCATCGATCGCGTCAATCACCACACGTTTCAACCGCTTCTCTATCAGGTCGCGACCGCCGGCCTGGCCGCCCCGTCGATCGCGGCTCCGTTGCGCCATATCCTGCGAACCCAACGCAACGTCACGGTACTGCTTGGGGATGTGCGCTCCATCGATGTAGGGCGCCGGAGCGTCGAGGTCGCGGGCGTGTGGCATCCCTACGATTTCCTGATCGTCGCAACGGGCAGCACTCATGCTTATTTCGGCCATGACGAATGGGCGACATACGCACCCGGCCTGAAGACGCTGGATGACGCCCTGCGCATCCGGGCGCACGTCCTCACTGCCTTCGAGCGCGCCGAGGCAACGGAGGACCGGGCGGAGCAGATCGAGTGGCTGACCTTTCTCATCATCGGGGCGGGCGCCACGGGAGTGGAGCTGGCGGGCACGCTGGCCGAGATCGCCCGCCACACCCTGAAGCGCGAGTTTCGCCATATCGATCCTGCCTCGGCGAGAGTCTTGCTGGTGGAGGCCGGCTCTCGCGTTCTGCCGAGCTTTCCCGAGTCGCTGTCCGCCAAGGCGCAGCGGCAACTGGAGCGGCTTGGCGTGCGCGTGCGCGCGGGGCAACCTGTCACCAGCATCGATGAGCGCGGCGTCATGATCGGCGATGAGCGAATTGCGGCCCGCACCGTCCTCTGGGCCGCCGGAGTCGCGGCCTCGCCGCTCGGGGCGGCGTTGGGTGTTCCCGTCGACCGCGCCGGCCGGGTGCGCGTCACGGCACAGCTCAGCGTGCCCCAGCATCCGGAGGTGTTCGTGGCGGGCGACCTGGCGGCCGTTCCGGATGAGCTCGGCGCGATCCCTGCGATCGCGCCCGCGGCCAAGCAGATGGGCCGGTTCGCGGCGGCGGCCATCACGGCCAAGCTGGAGGGCCGGCCCATCGGACCATTCCGGTACCGGCACTTGGGCTCTCTCGCCACCATAGGCCGGATGGCGGCCGTCGCCGACTTCGGGCGCGTTCGCCTCTCCGGGCTGCTCGCCTGGTGGGTCTGGCTCACGGCCCACGTCTATTTCCTGATCGGCTTCCGCAACCGGCTGGTCGTGCTCATTGACTGGGCGGAAGCGTATTGGAGCTACCGGCGTGCCGCGCGCATCATCATCCGCGCGGCAGGACCTGCAAAGCCATGAAGGATTCTCGGGCCGGGGCGGAGGGCCATGATGTCATCGTGATCGGAGCCGGAGCCGCGGGTCTCGCGGCGGCGGCCGCGTTGAGCAGGTCCGGCTGCTCCGTGCGAGTCGTGGAGGCCCGGGACCGGATCGGCGGCCGGATATGGACCCGGCTCGAGCCGGGCCTCGCCGCACCGGTCGAGCTCGGCGCGGAATTCATTCACGGCGACTCACCGGAAACCTACGAGCTGCTGCGCCGGGCGGGCGGGTCGGCGGTCGACACTTCCGGCGAGCACTGGTCGCTGATCGACGGGCGGCTGCAGCGCCGCACCGAGAGTCTGCTCGGCCAGGTCCGCGGTGCATTCGAGGCAGCCGAGGTTCTGCGCCAGCCCGACATCTCCCTCGAGGCATTCCTGGAGAGCCGCCCCGGCCGGGCGCTGCCGCAGGAAGCGCGGGCGATGGCCCGCGCCTTCGTCTCGGGCTTCGATGCCGCCGACCCGCGGCTCGTCAGCCTGCACTCGGTGGCAGAGGAGTGGCGCTCCGGCGGCATGCTGGACTCCTCCCAGTCGCGGCCGTCGGGAGGCTATCACACGGTGCTGCAGGCCCTTGCCGGCGCGCTCGATCCTGCGCGCGTCCGGGTGCAGCTGCAGACGGTTGTGAAGGCCGTGGAGTGGAGTCGGGGCTCCGTCGAGATCCAGGGCGAGCGGCTGGGAGCACCCTGGCGCGCCACCGCCCGCTCGGCCATCGTCACCGTTCCGCTCGCGGTGCTTCAGACGCCCGCGGCACTCCCCGGCGCGATTCGGTTCACGCCTGGACTCGATGCGAAACAGCCGGCCATGGACCGCATCCTCTCCGGCCCGGTGTTGAAGGTGATGCTGCGCTTTCGGCGCGCGTTCTGGACCGAGCACGACGGCGCCCGCCATGCCGACGCCGCGTTCTTCCACTCGCCGGGGAAGGCCTTTCCAACACTCTGGACGCCGCTCCCGGTGCGCGCACCTCTGCTCAGCGCCTGGGCAGGAGGGCCCGCCGCCTCGCGGCTCTGCGACTCCTCCGATGAGGAAATCGTGCGTGCGGCATTGGACGGGGTCGGGACGGTATTCCCGGGCTGCGACGTAGAGGCTGAGCTGCAATCGGCTCATCTGCACAATTGGGCCCGGGACCCGTTCGCGCGCGGCGCGTACAGCTACCTTGGGGTCGGCGCCGGTCATGCGCGCGAGGCGCTGGCAGCTCCGCTCGGCGGCACGCTCTTCTTCGCGGGCGAGGCAACCGACACCACGGGCGAGCCCGCGACCGTCACGGGGGCCCTGCGCAGCGGGGCCCGTGCCGCCACCGAGGTGATCCGGCACCTGGACGCCTCATCCTGAGGTCGATGCCGGCCGGCGGCTCAGCCCAACGCGGTCTTCAGGTCCTCGACCAGGTCGCAGGCGTCCTCGATACCCACGGACAGGCGGATGAGGCCGTCCCCGATGCCGAGGGCGGCGCGCTTCGCGGCGGGCAGAGAAGCATGCGTCATGAGAGCCGGGTGCTCGATGAGGCTTTCGACGCCGCCCAGACTCTCCGCCAGGGAGAAAAGATGACAGCGCTCGAGCATGCGCCGGGCGTCGTCGAGGGTTCCTTTCAGCTCTGCCGTCACGATCCCGCCGAATCCGCCTGTCATCTGACGCCGGGCGAGCGCATGTTGGGGGTGGCTCGGCAGTCCCGGATAGCGCACGCGGAGGACCCTGGGGTGGCTTTCCAGGAATTGCGCCACGGCGATCGCATTGGCGCAGTGCCGCTCCATCCGGAGCGCGAGCGTCTTGATGCCCCGGAGCGTCAGGAACGAGTCGAAGGGGCCCGGAACGCTGCCGATCGCGTTCTGCAGGTATGCCAGCCGCTCCGCCAGCGGACCGTCCGCGCGGGTGATGGCCGCGCCCCCGAGGCAGTCCGAGTGCCCGTTGAGATACTTCGTGGTCGAGTGCACGACGATATCGAATCCGTGCTCGAGCGGCCGCTGCACGAACGGCGTGGCGAAAGTGTTGTCGCAGACGCTGATCAGCCCGCGGTCCCTGGCGATAGCCGCCACGGCAGACAGGTCAACCAGCTGCAGCAGCGGATTGGTCGGCGTCTCCACCCACACCAGGCGCGTATTCGGCCGGATGGCGTCCTGCAGTGCCTCGGGTCGCGTCAGATCGACGAACGAGACCTCGTGTCCGGCCGAGCGCTTGCGCACGTTCTCCAGCAGCCGGTAGGTGCCGCCGTAGAGATCGTGCATCGCGACGATGTGCGAGCCGGCGTCGAGCAGCTCCAGCACGGTAGAGGTGGCCGCCATCCCGGTCGCGAACGCAAAGGCGGCGCCGCCGCCCTCGAGATTGCCGAGCGCCGCCTGCAGCGCATCACGCGTGGGGTTGCGGGTGCGGGAATAGTCATAACCCTGGTGCACGCCGGGGCTCGACTGCACGTAGGTCGAAGTGGCGTAGATCGGCGGCATGACCGCGCCCGTCAGCGGATCGGGATGCTGGCCGCCGTGAACGGCGCGGGTGGCAAAATGCAGTGGATCTTTCTTCTCGCGCATGGGAGCCTCAGGTTCTTCGGCGCAGCCAGTTGAGCAGGTCGATGCGGGTGACCAGCCCCTGGAACTCCCCGTCGTGCATGACGATCGCCACCATGCCGCGATTGAAGATCTCCATGAGCTGCTGCAGCGATGCATCCGCCGGCACGGTGACCAGGTGGCTCTCCATGGCGGCGGTCACCGGCTCGCTGAAATGCTTGGGGTTCGCGAACACCTCGAGCAGGATGTCCTCCTCGTCGACGATGCCGACGATGCGGCCGTTGCGCATCACCGGCACCTGCGAGACGTCATAGAGCTTCATGCGGCGATATGCGGCCATCACCGGCTCCGAGGCGTCCACCGTCACCGCCGCACGCTCCCGGTGGCGGCGGGCGATCAGATCGCGAAGATCGCCGAAGCGCTCGCGCTCGAGGAATCCCTGATCCAGCATCCAATAATCGTTGTAGACCTTGGAGAGGTACTTGTTGCCGCTGTCGCAGACGAGCGTGACAACGCGCTTGGGCTCCTTCTGCTCGCGGCAGTAGCGCAGAGCCGCGGCCACCAGCGTGCCCGTGGAGGTGCCCGCGAGAATCCCCTCTTTGGCGAGCAGCTCCCGGCACGTCTTGAAGGATTCGGCGTCCGGGATGGTGTAGGCCGATCTGACATGGGCGAAGTCGGCCACCGGCGGCACGTAGTCGCCGCCGATGCCTTCGACGAGCCAGCTGCCGTGGTCCTGCGGCATCTTGCCCGTCTTGACGTAGTCGGCCAGCACCGAGCCTGCCGGATCGGCCAACACGACTTCCACTTGCGGCGCAACACGCGCGAAGTATCGGGAGATGCCGGTGAGCGTCCCGCCCGTGCCGACGCCGCAGACGACCGCGTCGAGATCGTGCTCCGTCTGCTCCCAGATTTCGGGGGCGGTGGTCTCCTCGTGGGCACGGGGATTGGCGGGATTGGCGAACTGGTCGACGAAGAAGGAGTTGGGCGTCTCGCGCGCCAGGCGCTCCGCCACGTCCCGGTAGTATTCAGGATGGCCCTTGCTGACGTCCGAGCGGGTGAGCACCACCTCCGCGCCCATGGCCTTGAGATGGAAGATCTTCTCCTGGCTCATCTTGTCGGGAATGACGAGGAGCAGCCGATAGCCCTTCTGCGCCGCGACCAGCGCGAGGCCGAGCCCTGTGTTGCCCGCCGTCGCCTCGATCAGTGTGCCTCCGGGAGGCAGGCGTCCGTCGCGCTCGGCCGCCTCGATGAGGTAGAGGCCCACGCGATCCTTGATCGAGCCGCCGGGATTCTGGTTCTCGAGCTTGAGAAACAGCCGGCAGGGACCCGTATCGATGTGGCTGACCGCGACGAGCGGCGTGTGGCCTATCAATTGAAGAATATGGCTGTAGGACTGCGGCGACATGGATTTTCCTCGGGGCCGGAGTGCCGAAAGCCCGCAATTGTACGCCAGCCGGCGCGACCGCCCGCAGCTATCCAGTGGCCGTCTTCAGCCGCTACTGTATGGCGACGAGCGCGCGCTCCGGCCGCTCCAGAGAACCCGGATTTCCGTTAAAATCGGCGCATCCTTGCGAGCGGGTCCGCTCGCCCCCATTCTCTTCTCGGCCCCCCTTTTCGAGACTCCATGCCGACACCGGTGACGGAATGACCGACGCTCCTCGTGATGCCATTGTCGTGCGCGGCGCGCGCCAGAACAATCTGAAGAACCTCGACCTCGACGTTCCGCTCAGCGAGCTCGTCGTGGTGACGGGTGTGTCGGGCTCCGGCAAATCCTCGCTCGTCTTCGACACGTTGTACGCCGAAGGCCAGCGCCGCTACGTCGAGACCTTCAGCCCGTACGCGCGCCAGTTCCTCGATCGCATGGACAAGCCGCAGGTGGATTCGATAGCGGGCATCCCGCCGGCGATCGCGATCGATCAAACCAACCCCGTGCGCACGTCACGCTCGACCGTGGGCACGATGACGGAGCTCAACGATCATCTGAAGCTCCTGTTCGCGCGCACGGCGACGCTTTACTGCGAGTGTTGCGGCCATCCGGTGCGGCGCGATACCGCCGAGAGCATCTACGATGACCTGCGCGAGCGTGCCGCGGTCTGGGGCTCCGGCCGGCAGGATGCCGCGGGCGACCCCCGCCTGCTTCTCACCTTTCCGGTGCCCGTGCCCGACAGCTTCCAGGAGGCGGAGGTCCGCTCGCTGCTCGAGAAGCAGGGCTATACGAGGTTTTTCGAGCGGCCGGCGGCTGATCGGCCACCCGTCGCCCCGAAGCGCGCCAGCGCGGGCGGGCGAGGCAAGCGAGCCCGGTCGGCGCGCTCCGCGGCCGGGCCCGCGACGGTCCTCGAGGTCGTGCAGGATCGTTTCCGCGCCGGCCAGGCGGAGCGCGGCCGCATCCTGGAGTCGCTCGAGACCGCGTTGCGTGTTGGCCGCGGACGGGTCAACGTGCAGGTCGTCGACGACGCCGATCCGCCGAGGCCTCTCGCGACGTGGCGCTACTCGAGCGCGCTGCACTGCGCGGAGTGCGACCGCTCCTACCAGGAGCCGACTCCCAGCCT
>DASTAC010000125.1:0-15403 GCA_035713045.1 Steroidobacteraceae bacterium | reverse complement strand
ACAGTCGGATTCTATTTTGCCATGGGGCACTCGACGGTAGTGATCATCGCGTGCATCGCAGTCGCGCTTGCTGCAGCTCGGATAGTGCCCTATTCGGGGGCGGAGGCGCGCAGTCTCGGCAGCCTCATCAGCACTTCCGTGTCGGCGGGGTTCCTGCTGCTCATCGCGCTGATGAACCTGCTCGTGTTCCGCTCCGTTTGGCGCACATTTCAGCACGTGCGCGCGGGAGGCGCCTACGTCGAAGAGGATTTTAACCTGCTGCTCAACAGTCGCGGCTTCGCCGCGCGACTGTTCCGCCCGCTGTTCCGCCTGGTGCGGACGGGCATGCACATCTGGCTGCTCGGCTTCGTCTTCGGGCTCGGCTTCGATACGGCCACCGAAGTGGCACTGCTCGGGATCTCCGGAACTCAGGGCGCGCAGGGCTCTTCGGTGTGGATGATCCTCGCTTTTCCGGCGCTGTTCGCTGCGGGCATGGCGCTGGTCGACACCACTGACGGGATTCTAATGCTCGGCGCCTACGAGTGGGCGTTCGTGAAGCCGATGCGCAAGCTCTTCTACAACATGGCTATCACGCTGGTGTCCGTGGCCGTGGCGGTCGGGATAGGCGGCATCGAGGCGCTGGGACTCCTCGAGAGCCGTCTGCACCTTCGAGGCGGGTTCTGGATGTCGGTTGCCGCGCTCAACGGCAACTTCAACTGGCTCGGTTTTCTGATCATCGGGATCTTTATCGTGGCCTGGGTCACTTCAGTGCTCATCTACCGCTACAAGGGATTCGATGAGGTCGAGGTGGTGCAGGTTACGGCGCAGCGGAGCAGGTGAGAATTGCCGCAGAACGGTCTACCGAGCTCTTGGCCGGCTCATTCACGGAGCTCACCTGCTACGGTCTCACGAAGACGCCGTCACCGACGCGTTCGGGGACACACAGATCTCCGGAAGGTTACAGAAAATGCGCGACTCGGGACGGGGTCGCGAGCACCGCTCGAAAAGGCTCGCCGATTGAAGATTCCCGATCGGAGGCCTGATGGTCGACTCAGAAGTTCGCCGTCGTAGTCTGATTGACCGTCACGGTGGCGGTGGTGCCGCCAGCCGGGATGAACGCCAGCGTATCTGCTGTACAAGGGGGCATTGGCTCGGCTTCACGCACTCTGCGCGCCGGGTAGCCGGTCGAGGATGGGCCGGCCCGCGAGGCTGGCGGCGGACGATTGCCCCCCCCGGGCCCCTGATGCTGACCTGGAGTCGGGATGACCAAAGGCCTCGGCGCACCGATTTAACTTTCGCAAGCAGCCCGAGACGGGCCTGGGGTCACAGTTCGGCGCGTGGCTTTTAGAAGCCGCAGCGGGAAAATATAAGCTTCGTACCCAAAGCCGTCTTGCGGCGATCGTGAGCTTGCAGTGGGAGGGCAGATTACGTCAATTCTCGTACCACTTACGGGCTGCGAATTGCCGCTTGTCGGATCGAGGTGCTGCCGGTAGGGATTTGCCGAAGAATCCTGTCATCTGCTGCGAGCAACCGACGTTAACGCCTTGGCAAAGATTGCAGCACCGGGCAAAAGGCTCTCACTCGCTGGAGACATATGATCATGAAGCATTTGATGCATTCCCCCTTCCAATGGCGCTGTCTGCGAATGGCGGCACTGGTGTGCCTCGCCCTGCCACTGGCGGCCTGTGGTGGCGGTGGAGGCGCGGGCTCGAGCTCCATGAACCTCGGTATCACCGACGGCCCGGTCAATTCGGCGAGCTCGGTGGTGATTTCCTTCACCGGCGTGGAGTTGCAGCCAAGCGGCGGCGGCGCTGCCGTCACCTTCAATTTCGGTACTCCCAAAACGATTGATCTGCTGCAGCAGCAGAATGGCAACCAAGCCTCGCTCCTTGCCGGTGTATCCGTGCCGGCGGGCAACTACGACTGGATCCGGCTGCTGCTCAATGTGGCCGCGGACGGCACGGTGGCCAACTCCTACATCACGATAAACGGTGCGCAGTATCCGCTCGTCGTCCCGAGCGGCGCCCAGACGGGCCTGAAGCTGGTGCAGGGATTCACCATGGCCGTCGGCCAGCAGGCTGATTTCACCATTGACTTCATGCTGCAGCAGTCGATCACTGCCGCGCCGGGCCAGACGACGAGCGGCGGCCTGCAGGAATATCTCCTCACGCCCGCGCTTCGCTTGGTCAACGATGAGCAGGTGGGTACCGTCAGCGGATCTGTGGCGCTCGCGACCCTGCAGAGCAATTCCGCGTGTCTGGCGGGTGCCACTTCGGGGACGGGTCCGTTGCCGAATGCCAATGTCTACATCTTCTCCGGGACCCAGGCGACGCTCTCCAGCGCGCTGACACCGCTGGTCGAGCCCGAGATCACGGAGTCGTCGTCGGGATACAGCTACAGCCAGGCCTTCCTGCCGACGGGAAGTTATACAGTCGCCGTCGCCTGCACGAGCACATCGGGCACAGGCACGACCACGGTGGCCTTCCTGCCGGCCAACGGCACCACCGCGACCGTGACGGCCGGCCAGACGACCACAGTCAACTTCTGATCGGTGATGGAGTCCAGCTTTGCGCCCCCAATCGGGATACTGCCGGTCGGGGGCCTCTTTCTTGGGCAGCGACTCGCGGCCCTGCGCGAGTCTGGGAAGTCTGGATGTGGACCGGGTCGGTGGGGGTGCGAGCGTCGCACACGCCCCATGGGCACGGGGTCGAGCCGTTCGCGGTGTGCCACGACGGTTCCGAGTGCCACGTGGATATCAGTCCGCAAACGGTGCAACGCGGACTGCAGACCCTCACGGTGGCGACGATTCGATGCGCGGTAGGCGTTCCGACCGCGGTGAATGCGCGTCAAGTCCGCGGGACGCTCTCAGTGTGGAGCAGGGTCCCCTTGATTTCGGTGCCAGAAACGCCGGTAGGATACCTCGGTAATTCTGGAGGCCGGGGCGAGATTTCGTAGCTGACTCAAGCGGTCAGCCCTGGGGCAGCGACCATTCCGGCTGGCCTTTCGGCGATCGCGCGTGCAGGGACGGGGCTGCGCCGATATAAAGGGCTTCATCGCTGCGGTTCTGACACGCATTCCGGACTGGAGTCGCTTCCGGCTGCAGCGACCGGTCCATCTGATGCTGTCGTATGACGAGGAGATCGGCTGCCGCGGCGTGTCTTCGATGATGCCGGCCGCCCGGGAGATCCTGGATCGACCCGCGGCGGCGGCCGTGGGCGAGCCGACGGGGATGCGTCTGGCGACGCAACACACGGGCCTGTGCCTGGCATCGGCCCAAGTGAGTCTGCGTGCTCGAGCCTGGCAGCCGGTTCCCGGCCGGCCTTACGACCTGGCCTCGGTCTTGAGCTCCCTGCCGTTCCAAGCGAGACTGTCGCGGTTGCCTTCACGGTCCGCCCAACCATGCTGCTCGAGCGCATTCACTACTTTGCGGGAATCGTGTTCATCGCGGTGGCGGCGCTCCTGCCGATCATCGACCCGTTTGCCGGCGCTCCTATCTATCTCGCGATGACCTCGGAGCTGACGCCGCCCGAGCGCGCCCGCATGGCGAAGCTCGTGGCGCTCAACAGCTTCGTGCTGCTCATCGCCTCGATCCTGGTTGGGGCGTACGTCCTCGATTTCTTCGGGGTATCCATTCCGGCCGTGCAGGTGGCGGGCGGCATCGTCGTGTGCGCTCTCGCCTGGTCCCTCCTCAACGGCCCCACCACGCCGGAGGTCTCGGACTCGGTGAATCGCCCGACACACGACAGCATCACGCAGCGCGCCTTCTATCCGCTGACGATGCCGCTCACCGTCGGTCCGGGCTCGATATCCGTTGCCATCACCCTGGGAGCCAATCCGCCGCGAGGCCTGCGGGCCGTATTGGCCACGACCATCGCGCACGTGATCGGGGTGATGATCACGGCGCTCGTGATTTACCTCTGCTACCGTTACGCGGACCGCCTCGTGCGCCGGCTCGGAAAGACCGGCACCAACATCATGATCCGGCTTACGGCGTTCATCCTGCTCGCCATCGGCACGCAGATCACGTGGAATGGCGCACGGGCCATGCTCGATGGCGTCCTGCATCCGAGCACCAATACTGCGAGCACGGCGGCCAGTGCCCGGCCTGCGGGCGCTTCACCCGAGGCGCCAGGCAGCCGCTGATCTACGCCGCCACGGGCCTTTGCTCGCCGTGATGCGATTCGATTGGCAATTGCAGGCTCTGCCATGCTTTCATGCCGCCCAGCATGTTGTACACGTTGCTGAACCCGGCCGCCCGCAGAATGCTGACTGCAATCGCGGCGCGATGGCCGACACTGCAGCAGACGATCAGCTTCTGTTGCCGATCCACGGCGGGAAGGTGCTCCTCGAGATCGCCGACGTACGCATGGAGGGCCCCCGAAATATGGCCCTCATCCCATTCCGAATCGTCCCGCACGTCGAGCACCCGAACGTCGGCGCCTGGCACTTCAGCCGGATGAACTCGGCACGGGTCCGGGTGTAGACGGGATTGGTGACCCGCTCGATCCCCATCGTCGAGTCGTCGCGATCGGCGATGTTGCTGCCGCAGGCGGATCCCGAGCCGTGGGCGGCGAGAACGAGCGTGCCGTCATCGAGGCCTGCAAGGCGCTCGTGCACGGAGTCATAAAGCCCGCCGGCATTCTCCTCGGTGCGCGCAGGATCCGAGAGGTCGGTCCTGCCCGTGGCGCCGACGAAGAGCGTGTCGCCCGTGAAGACGCCCCAGCAGCTCGGCCGGCTGTCGGTGGATGGACGGCATAGCAGACGCTCTCGGGCGTATGACCCGGTGTCTCCAGGAGCTCTATTCTCACCGGACCGATCTCGAGACTATCCCCATCCGCCAGACGCAGGTCGGACCGCCCGAAAAGCTCGTGCTTGCCGGTCACGATGCGGGCTCCGGTCCGATGGGCGAGCTCGGCGCTGCCGTACTCGAGTCCTCCTGCCGATGGGTCTGCAGGATGTGGCTTATGAGGAGCTCGTGCTCGCGCGCGAGCTGCAGGTACACATCCACATCGCGCCGGGGATCCACGACGATGGCGTTGCCTGGACCGCATTGCAGCAGGTAGGACTACTGAGCCAGACCTGGAGTTTTGATGCGCTCGAAAAGCATGCGTGACCTCTGACGGCCTGCCCCGGTCAGAGCAATCTGCGGGCCGCTGGATCGGGCTCGGGCGCGCGGCGCCAGCTCAGAACCAGAGATCGGCGACGCGGCGCCCGTCGGGCGGCAGATGCTCCCAGCTCTCGAGGCCGTCGAGGTGCTCGATCGCTATGGCGCCGACCGCATCCGGCTCTGCGAGCCGCAGGTTGACGGCCATGCGGCGCCGCCCGTCTTCCTCGAGCGTGAGCGAGCGCCAGTAGGCGATGCAGCCGCACTCGGGGCAAAAGTGTGTGCCCAAGGTCTTATCGCCCTGGATGTAGGCCTTCGTCGTGCCGCTGACGGCAATCCTTCCGTCCTCGAAATCGTAGGCCCAGAGAGTGCCGTAACGGCGGCAGAGCGTGCAGTTGCAGGCGGTCGCAGTCTTCGGCACGCCGTCGAAGCTCCAGCGAACCGCGCCGCAGTGGCAGCTACCCTCGATCATCGTCCGACCAGCTTCTGAAGCTGCTCCGGGTAGCGCGCGCCCTGGACTGTCACTTCCGCGAGCGCGCGGTCGATTTCCCGCAAATCCTCGGTGGTCAATTCGACGTCCGCGGCGGCGATGTTCTCCTCGAGGCGGTGAAGCTTGGTGGTCCCCGGGATCGGAACGATCCAGGGCTTCTGCGCGAGCACCCAGGCGAGGGCGATCTGGGCGCGCGTCACGCACTTGCGTCTGGCGATCCGTCCGATGCGCTCCACCAAGGCGAGATTCGCCTTGCGTGCTTCCGGATTGAACCGCGGTACGATGTTGCGGAAATCCGAGCCGTCGAATCTCGTGTTCTCATCGATGGCGCCGGTGAGGAAGCCCTTGCCGAGCGGACTGAAGGGCACGAAGCCGATGCCGAGCTCCTCGAGGGTCGGCAGGATCTCCTGCTCGGGCTCGCGCCACCAGAGGGAGTATTCACTTTGCAGCGCTGCGACCGGCTGAACGGCATGCGCGCGGCGGATGCTGTGCACGCCGGCTTCCGAGAGGCCGAAGTGCCTCACCTTGCCCTCGTGGATGAGATCCTTCACCGCGCCGGCCACGTCCTCCATCGGTACGTTGGGATCGACCCGGTGCTGGTAGAAGAGATCGATCCGATCGGTCCTCAACCGTCGTAGCGAGGCGTCGGCAACCTCCCTGATGTGCTCGGGACGGCTGTTCACGCCGCGCTGCTTCCCACCCACGGTGCTGATCTCGAAGCCGAACTTCGTCGCAATCACGACGCGGTCGCGCACAGGCGCCAGAGCCTCACCGACGATCTCCTCGTTGACGAACGGACCGTACATTTCGGCCGTATCGAAGAAAGTGACGCCGCGATCGACGGCTGCGCGGATCAGTGCGATCGCCTGCTGCCCCGCGACCGGAGGGCCGTAGGCGTAACTGAGGCCCATGCAGCCCAGGCCGAGGGCCGAGACTTCGAGGCTGCTCTTTCCGAGTCTGCGCTTCTCCATCGTGGTGATCTCCTGCGGTGGGGTGGAAATTACTCCGCCTCGGTGCCCGCGGGCAAAGCCCGATCCCGCGGCCGAGGCTTCGATCGGGCGCCTATTTTGAGCCTCGGATCACCGCGACTGTCATCTCCCGGAATGGCTAGGCCGGCCATCGCCATCGCCATGGCCATGCCACCGCTCCAGCCTACGCTCCGGCCGGTGCCGGACGCATCCAAAGGTTTCTGCGCGATCTAGAATGATCCTCGACCGGGGATCCGGACGGGAGAGGCGGGTGGTGCAACGAAACCTTCGCGGCGTGATGATCGAGTGCACGAGGGGAGACATCACGCATCAGCCCGATGTGGACGCGGTGGTCAACGCCGCGAATGCCCAGCTGCGCACCGGCGGCGGCGTCGCCGGGGCGATTCACAGGGCCGCGGGCCCCGGGCTCGAGAACGAATGCCGGGCCTTTGCGCCGATCAGGCCCGGGCAAGCCGTCATCACCGGCGCCCATGATCTTCCGAACCGCTTCGTCATACACTGTCTGGGTCCGGTGTACGGGCGGGATGAGCCGGCGGACGAGCTGCTCGCCGCGTGCTATCGCAACGCGCTGCGGCTCGCGAGGCAGGATAATGTCAGCTCGATCGCGTTTCCCGCGATCTCGACGGGCGCATTCGGCTATCCGCTGGAGGCGGCAGCCGAGGTCGCCGTAAGCACCGTGGTCGAGAGTATCCTCGAGGACAAAGTGAAGGTGGTGGGTATCATCCGCTTCGTCTTGTTCGATGCGCACGCCGAGCGGGTATTTTGCGACACCCTCGAGCGTCTCGTGCCGGAGTCCGCTTCGTCATGACGGAGAGCGTGATGGCGACAGATCCGAAGGAGGTGCTCGCTCGCGGCGATGCGCTCCTCATCGTCGATGTGCAGAATGACTTCTGTCCCGGCGGCGCGCTGCCGATCGAGCAGGGCGATGCGGTCGTCCCGGTGCTCAACACGTGGATCGCCGCCGCGGTATCCGCCGGCATTCCCGTCTACGCCTCGCGCGACTGGCATCCGCGGGGGCACGTCAGCTTCCGCGAGAGCGGCGGCCCCTGGCCTGTGCACTGCCTGCAGGACTCGCCGGGCGCGCAGTTCAGGGCCGACCTGCGCCTGCCGCAGGACACGATCATCATCACCAAAGGCGTGCGCTTCGATCACGATCAGAACTCGGCCTTCGATCAGACCGGGCTTGCAGATCGCCTGCGAGCGCTCCAGATCCGCCGGCTCTGGATCGGCGGACTCGCTCAGGACGTCTGCGTGCTGGCCACGGTGCTCGATGCCCGTGCGGCCGGATTCGCCGTGACGGTGATTCGTGACGCGACACGCGGCGTGACGCGAGAAGGTTGCGCCAGGGCTGACGAGCGCATGCGCGATGCCGGCGCGCTCTTTACGACGACCCGCGGGCGCGCGCCCTAGCGGTCGACCAGCTTCTGCATCTGCTCCGAGTAGCGCGCGCCCTGGATCGCTATTCCCGCGAGAGCCTCGTCGATCTCCCGCAGATCGGCGGCACTCAACTCCACATCGGCCGCGTGGATATTCTCCTCGAGCCGCTCGAGACGGGTGGTGCCTGGAATCGGCACGATCCAGGGCTTGCGGGCGAGGATCCAGGCGAGAGCGAGCTGCGCGCTCGTAATGCCTTTGCGGGCCGCGATCCGGCCGACCGTCTGCACCAGAGCCTGGTTCGCCTTCCTCGCTTCGGGTGCGAACCGGGGCACACCGTTGCGGAAGTCCGTACTGTCGAACTTCGTATTCTCGTCGATGGCGCCCGTGAGGAACCCCCGGCCGAGCGGACTGAAGGGCACGAAGCCGATACCGAGCTCCTCGAGGACCGGCAGCACGTCGCTCTCGGGCTCTCGCCACCAGAGGGAATACTCGCTCTGCAGCGCGGTCACCGGCTGAACGGCATGTGCGCGGCGGATGCTCTGCACGCCGGCCTCCGATAGGCCGAAGTGCCTCACCTTGCCTTCCCGGATCAGATCTTTCACCGCGCCGGCGACATCCTCCATCGGCACACCGGGGTCGACGCGGTGTTGATAGAAAAGGTCGATCCGGTCGGTTCGCAGGCGTTCAAGGCAGCCTTCGGCGGCCCGTTTGATGTGCTCGGGCCGGCTGTTCAAGCTCTGCCGTGTGCCCCCGGCAGGGCTTATCTCGAAGCCGAACTTCGTCGCGATCACGACCCGGTCGCGCACCGGCGCGAGGGCCTCGCCCACGAGCTCCTCGTTGGTGTGCGGTCCGTAGGCCTCGGCCGTATCGAAGAAGGTGACGCCGCGCTCGACCGCGGCCCGGATAAGTGCGATCCCCTTCTGCTTCTCGACCGGCTGGCCGTAGCTGTGGCTGAGGCCCATGCAGCCGAGGCCGATGGCCGATACTTCGAGAGAGCTTCTTCCAAGTCTTCGCTTCTGCATGGGGGCTTCTCCTGTGGGGAACGGCTGGAAGGATAATCCGACCGCGACATCGCTCCGCGTGCCGGCCGGAGCGCGTGCTCCAGGAACGTCGACCGGCAGCGGTGACGCGCCAGCTGTGCGATCCGAACCCGCCATCATCCCGAGCATGGGACATGAGCGTCAAGCGCATCATGATCATGGTGGTCGTGATGGTGTCGATGGACGATCCCCTGTCCCGGATCAAGGAGATTTTCGACGAGCACGGGATTTCATCACGTCCTCGGGGTGGAGGGAGGACGGCTGGTCGGCATCGGTCCCGACCGCGATCTGTTGACAGCACTGGGTCCACATCTTCGGGACGGCCTCGGATTCGAGACCTTGCGAGCCTGGATAGGCGCGCTCAACGGATCATGCCGCACCAACTCGTCACGCTGGGAACCGATGCCAAGCTCCACGGGGCGATCGCGATATTCGACCAGAACCGCAATTCCTGCATTCCGATCGTGTATGCGGAAAACCTTCCTGTTGGCATTGGCAGCAAAGGATTCCCACCCAACCCGGCGGCCGCTATGGACGAATGGCCGCGAGGAGGTCGCGCCAGCTCGGGTCTCTGCCGCGCCAGGCACGGCCTTTGCTCGCATAACCCTGGAGTGTTTCAACCTTCGGGGAGGAGCAACGATGGATCTGGTTCTCATCCTGATCCTGTTACTGCTGCTGTTCGGCGGCGGCGGGGGGCTCTGGTGGGGTTTCGGTGCCGGCTGGGGCATCGGCCCGATCGGGCTCATCATTCTCGTTCTCATCGTGGCTTTTCTGCTCAACGGATACCGCGGTCGCAGGGGGCCGCCTCTCTAGCCCCCGGCAGCGCCGCATAGCCGCGGCTCCCCCTCGGGCGGCAATGGGGGGAGCCGCCAGTGCCGGGCGGTCGCCGTTCGCAGAGCACAGCCGGAGCCTGGGCATTCCCTGCGGCCGCTCGGCGGTAACCGCAGGATCCATCGCACGGCGGAGCGGCACACCGGGCGCTGCAGGCATCAGATCGTGATGGATCCCCGTCCGAGCTCCACCACATCGCCACTGACGTGCACCCGGCGGTCTGCGTCCACATCGAGATAGAGCATCGATGGCCGCGCCACCTGCTCGCCCTGCGAGATCTCGAATCGGCACGGCAGCTCGCGTCCGAGCGCGATGCACCAGCCGCCGAGGTTGGCGGTGGCGGAGCCGGTCGCCGGATCCTCCAGCATTGCCGGTCCCTGCGGGAAGAAGAACCGGGCGACAAGGAACTCGCGCTGAACCGTGACGCCGGCGGAGGCGGCGCCCGTCGAGTGCGCGGTGCCCCGGGAAGCGAAGATGTAGGCCATGCTGCCTCCATCCTCACTCTTGAATCGGGCGAGCGCGTCCGGCCGCGGCCGCGCGCGCCGCACCGCCTCGGCGCACGTCAGCGGGATGACGAGCTGCTCGCGGCCGGTGCTCACCCACAGCGGACGCTCTCCGATGTCGCGGGGGTCGAGTTCGAGCATGGCGGCGATGTCGCCTACCGGCTCCTCGATCTCGCGCCAGCGCGGCGGATTGGCCTGAAGCGTCCAGCGGTCGGCGCCCTCGGCGGTGACGCGAATGACTCCCGCCTTCATCTCCAGCGTCAGCTCGTTGCCGCCGAGTCCGAGCGCCCGGCAGATGTGCGCGGTGCCCAGGGTCGGATGGCCGGCAAACGGCATCTCGTACGCAGGCGTGAAGATCCGAACGCGCGCATTGGCGATGCTCGAAGGCAGAATGAAGGTCGTTTCCGACAGATTGAACTGTCTCGCGAGCGCCTGCATCGTCTGATCATCGAGCGCCGCGCCGTTCTCGAACACGCAAAGAGGGTTGCCCGAGAGCACCTCCGCCCCGCGCGTGAAGACGTTGATCAACCGATAGCTGTGACTCGCCATGATCCGCTCGCTCCGCCGACTGCCCATCGCCCGCGCCGGTCGCGAAACCGGCCGGAAAAGCGGGCAGCATACCGGAGCGGCCGGGGATTTCCACCGCCGCGCCGGCGCCTAACCCTCGCGCTGGTGCTCGAAGAGCAGCAGCGAGCGCGCGGTGACCTCATACACCGCGCCGGTCTCGAAGGTGGCGCTCGGTGTGGCCGGTCTGTTGCTGTCGATGAGCAGGGACCAGCGCCGGCCGCCGGCGCACTCCGGCAGCGTGAATTGCACGAGGTCGTGATGGGCGTTGAGGACCCAGAGGAGCGTGGCGTCGCGGCCCCGCTGGCGAATGCCGGTCGACTGCGCACGGCCGTCCATGAGCATGCCGAAGCAACGCGTGCCGCCGTCCTGCCAGTTCTCCTCGAGCATCTGCGCGCCGTTCGCGTTGATCCAGGTGACATCCTTGACGTCCAGCTGCGCGTTGTATTCTCCCGTCAGAAAGCGATTGCGCCGCAGGATCGGGTAGGTGTGGCGCAGCTGCGTCAGGCGCTGCACGAAGCGGATGAGGGCTTGTCCGCGTTCCCCGATGTTCCAGTCGAGCCAGTTGATCTCATTGTCCTGGCAGTACGAATTGTTGTTGCCGTTCTGGGTGCGTGCGAATTCATCCCCGGCGAGGAGCATCGGTGTGCCTTGCGAGAGAAGCAGGGTGCCGAGGAGATTGCGCATCTGCCGCTCGCGAAGCGCATTGACGGTGGCGTCTTCGGTCGGCCCCTCCGCTCCGCAGTTCCACGAGCGGTTGTTCGAGCTCCCGTCGCGGTTATCCTCCTGGTTCGCCTCGTTGTGCTTCTCGTTGTAGGAGACGAGATCATTGAGCGTGAAGCCATCGTGCGCCGTGACGAAGTTGACGCTGGCCCAGGGCCTGCGGCCCTGATGATTGAAGAGATCGCCCGAGGCGCAGAGCCGCGGCGCCAGGGCGCTCGCCGGGGCCTCGCCGCGCCAGAAGTCGCGGACGGCGTCGCGGAACTGATCGTTCCATTCGGCCCAGCCCGGCGGGAAAGCGCCCACCTGGTAGCCGCCCGGGCCGCAATCCCACGGCTCGGCGATCAGCTTCACCGTCCGCAGCACCGGATCCTGGCTGCAGGCCTTCAGGAACCCGCTCTGGTTGTCGAAGCCGTTGGGCTCGCGCGCGAGGATCGTGCCCAGATCGAAGCGGAAACCGTCGATGTGCATCTCCTGCGCCCAATAGCGCAGAGAATCGGCGACCAGCTGGATTACGCGCGGGTTGCTCAGGTTGACGGTGTTGCCGGTTCCGGCGTCGTTGATGTAGTAACGGTGCTGGTGCGGAATCAGCCTGTAATAGCTCGCATTGTCGAGTCCCTTGAACGAGAGCGTCGGGCCGCGCTCGTTGCCTTCGGCCGTGTGGTTGTAGACCACGTCCATGATCACTTCGAGTCCGGCGTCGTGAAAGCGCGCCACCATCTCCTTGAACTCCCGCAGGCTGCCCGGTACGTCGGCGGCATAGCGCGGGTCGGGCGCGAAGAAGCCGATGGTGTTGTAGCCCCAATAGTTCTTCAGGCCCCGCTCCACCAGCAGGCTGTCGTTGACGAAGGTGTGCACGGGCAGCAGCTCGACGGAGGTGACGCCGAGGGCGCGGATGTACTCGATCACCTCGCGGGTGCCCAGCCCCGCATAGGTGCCGCGCAATCCCTCCGGCACCGCGGGATGACGCTGGGTGAACCCCTTCACGTGCATCTCGTAGATGATCGTGTCATCCCAGGGGACGTGCTTGCGGGCGGGCTCGCCCTTCCAGTCGAAATCGGGATCGACGACGACGCTCTTCGGCACGAAGGTGGCGCTGTCGCGCTCATCGAAGCTCAGGTCATCCTCCGACTCCATCCGGTAGCCGAAGACGGCCGGGTTCCACTCGAGCCGGCCGGCATGTGCCCGCGCGTAGGGATCCAGCAGGAGCTTGTGCGGGTTGAACCGGTGCCCGGCCTCGGGCTCGTATGGACCGTGAGCGCGATAGCCGTAGAAGGTGCCCGGACCGATCTCCGGCACGTAGCCGTGGAAGATCTGGTCGGTGTACTCGGGCAGCTCGATCCGCGCCTGCTCGCGGCGGCCATCGGCATCGAACAGGCAGACCTCGATCCTGCTGGCGTGCGCGGAGAACACGGCGAAGTTGGTGCCGCGTCCATCCCAGGTGGCGCCCAAGGGGTGAGGCGAGCCTTCTTTGATTCGCGATGGATTCACGGAGAGCACTCGCCGCGGGGAGCGTGGTCTCCATCAACGCGGTGGCCCGCAGGGAGGTTCCTGCTCAGCGGAACGTCGTCAGCGCCTGAGCTCCGCGATATTGACCTCGGTGCGCAGCCTGAAGCCCAGGCGCTCGTAGAGGGATATGGCGGTGTAGTTCGTTTTCCATGCGTGGAGGAATGCCTGATCGCCGCGAGCCTGGATGCGGTGAGCGACCGCGGCGGAGAGGCGGCGCGCGAAGCCGCGGCCGCGGAAGTCCGGGTGCGTGCAGACCGCGCTGACCTCCGTGTAACCCGGGAGGCGCATGCGCTCGCCGGCCATGGCCGCGAGGCGCCCGCCCACCCGGATCCCGAGGAAAGAGCCCATGAGGTGCGTGCGCGCGAGAAACGGCCCAGGCTCCGTCAGGCGGGCAAGCGCCAACATCTGCGCCGCATCGGCACCGCCGAGAGGCGTCATCTCGTCATCCGCCGGCTCGAAGCGCGTCCCGGGCGGGGCGAGCATTTGCACGCCCTTGACCTCCCGCACTGCCCGGAGCCCCGGGGGTACGGTGATCTGCGGGGCCTGGAGCACGTACGCGCCGTCTCCCGGGCGCAGCAGATCCGTCAGGGCGGCCAGTGACGCCGGGCTGTCGTCGCAAGCCGAAGCGAAGACGTTGACGTCCGGCAGGAATCGGCGCGCCCGCTCGCCGCCTTCGGCAAGGTGGGCGTGATGAGTGCTCAGAGTCGCCCAGACTGGACGGTCGAGGGGATGCATCGCTCCGCAATCTCGGGTACGACCCGGGGCAGGGCGGAGTGTAACCCGAAGCGCGAGGCACGGCCCGAGCGCTTGCGGCAGACTCATGGTAAGGGTGCTCCTCGCAACGGGAATTGCACAAGAGCCCCTGCCCGTCGCAATCAGCTCGATGCCGGCTGGCCGCTGCTTCGATCTCACATCGACCTCGCCGTGCTGTACACCGTCGCGGGGATGGCGCGTTCTTCGGATCCAGGCGGTCCGCGAGACCGCCGCCCCAAGGTCATGAAGAGGTTCACATGCGCCTTCTCGCCCCCCGAGCACGTAGTGTAGCGATCATCCTCGGACTCGGAGTTTCGCTCGCGCTGGGAGGCTGCGTCGTGAGGCCGGCCGGCCGCTATTATGTGGGCGGCGCCGTGACCCTCGCGCCGCCCGCGCCGCGTGTCGAGTACTACGGGCCGGCGCCCTATCCGGGGTACATCTGGATCGGTGGGTTCTGGCGCTGGGGACCGGGCCGATACGTCTGGGTTCCCGGCCACTGGGCCGCTCCGCGTCCGGGATTCCGGTGGGTGCCGCGGCACTGGGTGCGCGGGCCCCGTGGCTGGCACCTGGCCGGCGGCCGATGGGTGCGCCGCTAACGGGGACTTACCGCCTTCGCGGCAGCGTCCAGCAGGACGGGCGCTGCTGCATCCCGATCCGCGGGTAGTAAGACTCGGCGGCGGGAGCGGCGACCAGGATCAGCGACGTCAGATCGCCTGCTGCCTTATGGGTCTCTGCAATGAGCTGCTTGCCGATGCCTTGACGTTGGTATGCAACGTCGACTGCGAGGTCCGACAGATAGCAGCAATAGCTGAAGTCGGTGACCGCGCGGGAGATGCCGACGAGGCGCCGTCCGTCGCGCGCCGTGGCGATCACGTCTGCCTGCCGAAGCATCTTGTCGAGCCTGGACAGATCGTCGACCGGCCTGCGCTCGCCCAAGGTAGAGGCGATGAGGACGGCGCGAAACTCCTCCGCCGGAAGATCGGGCTCGAGCGAATACGTGATGGGCATGGCGTTACCGGGTAGTGTCAGGCGGGCGCACGGGTGAGGCGGCCGATTCGCCAACGACGGTCACCCACTCCCGGACGCGCCATGAGGCGACGAGGCCGTTGAGCACATAAGGATCGCCGCGCGCGAACGCCTCGGCCGGGGCGGGCGACTCCGCTTCGAACAGCAGCAGGCCGGTATCGATGGGATCGGCCACCGCTCCGGCAAGGATGAGGATGCCCTGCTTCTGGGCCTCCCACGCATGCGCCAGGTGCGCATCCCGAAATGCAGACCGTCGCTCCAGGTACCCCTCGACGAAGGCATAGAAGAGGAGGTAGTGCTTCATGGAGGAGTCCTGTCAGCGGTCGTAATCGCCGCGGCCCTTGGGGTATTGCCGCTCCCAGTGCTGCCCGTCGAATGCCCTCACGGTCATCTCCTCGATCGTGCCCGGATCGAGGCAGCGCGCATTGACGCTGAAACCGTCCGGGTGCGAGCGGGGGACATAAAAAGACTTGATGCCGCACACCGAGCAGAAGAGGTGCCTGGCGGTGCCGGTGTTG
>DASTAC010000124.1:0-9941 GCA_035713045.1 Steroidobacteraceae bacterium | reverse complement strand
ACATCCGTTCCGGCAATGCCCAGACCCGGCAGTACGCGGAGCGCAGCGCCATCAACGCGCCCATGCAGGGCACCGCCGCCGACATCATCAAGCGCGCGATGATCGCGGTCGATGCCTGGTGTGCGCGCGAAGACGTCCCGGCGCGCCTGATCATGCAAGTGCACGACGAGCTGGTGCTGGAGGTGCGCCGCGATGCCGTCGAGCGGGTGAGAGAGGCCGTCAGGGAGAGAATGACCTCTGGCGCGGAGCTGCGGGTGCCGTTGCGGGTGGACATCGGAACCGGCGCCAACTGGGACGAGGCGCACTGATCGGCGTCGGGAACGGCCCGGCGTCTGACAGGGCGGGGCGCAGCGCGGGTGCGCAACAATCGCCGGCGAGCCGCGGCTACGGGCTCAGTCGGGCTTCTTCAATTTCGCGGCGACCCGGCGGTAGGCTTCGCGGAAGGGAATGCCTTCGGTGACGACCAGCCGATTGGCTTCCTCGGCGGCATGGATCGCCGCGTCGAGCCGGATGCGCTCGGGCCGAAAGCGCATCGCATCGAGGGCGGCGGGCAGAATGTCGAGCGTCTGCTGCGCCAGGTCGATGCCGCGAAACAGCGGGACCTTCAGCAGCTGCAGATCCCGCTGATAGCCCGAGGGGAGCTTGGCGCAGAGGCCGAGCGCTTCGGCGAGACACGCCTGCGCCGTGGCGGAGCGGCCGCGGATCAGCTCGAATACGTCCGGATTGCGCTTCTGCGGCATGATGGAGGAGCCGGTCGTGAACGCATCGGGCAGCTCGAGGAAACCGAGCTCCTGGGTATAGAAGAGGAGCACGTCGGCGGCGAGGCGGCCGAGGTCCTGCATGAGGAGCGCGGTCTCGAACAGCAGACTCGCCTCGGCCTTGCCGCGCGAGAGTTGCACTGCCGTCACCGGCTCCTGGACTTCGGCGAAGCCGAGCTTATGCTGCGTGGACCTGCGATCGATCGGCAATCCAGGCGTGCCGTAGCCCGCCGCCGAACCCAAAGGCGATTTGCCCAACCGGCGCTGAACCTGCCGCAGGCCCTCCGCGTCGTCCCGGATCTCCGCCGCAAACCCGCCCGCCCAGAGCGGCACGGAGCTCGGCATCGCCTGCTGCATGTGGGTGTAACCCGGCAGCGCCGTGTCCTTCTCGCGCTCGGCGAGCCGGGCGAGCGCCTCGCCCACGGCACGGGCCCCGCGGATCAATTCATCCACCGCGTCCCGCAGATAGAGCCGCAGTGCCGTCAGGACCTGATCGTTTCGGGAGCGTCCCAGGTGCACGCGGCCGCCGGCGGGTCCGATGCGCTCCGTCAGCCGCCGCTCGAGGGCCGTCTGCCCATCCTCGTCCGCGAGCTCGATGCGCCAGAGTCCGCGGGCATGCTCGTGCGCCAGCGCGGTCAGCCCGCCCCTGATCGCCTCCAGGTCGGCCGCCGAGAGCAGCTTCTGGTCGTGCAACATCTCCGCATGCGCGATCGACGCGCGCACATCGTAGGGCACCAACCGCTCGTCGAGCTCGAAGTCTTCCCCCGCGGTATAGCGCAACACACGGTCATCGAGAGGCGCGCCCTTGTCCCACAGACGGCTCATGCCGATCAGCTCTGCGTGCCCAGCTGCTCTGCGGGCGTCAACGCTTTGATGTCCGCGACGATCAGCGTGCCCGTCCCCTCGTTGGTGAATACCTCGCCGAGGATGCCCTCGGGCGCCGAGTACGAGACCACGTGCACGCGCCGGACGCCGCCCCGGATCGCATCCTCGATGGCCTTTGCCTTCGGCAGCATTCCGTCGGCGATGCGCCCTTCCTCGCGCAGCCTCTTCAGTCCCGGCAGGTCGATGTAGGAGATGAGCGAGCCCGGATCGGAGACGTTGCCGAGGATTCCCGGCGCGCCCGTGCAGAGGATCAGCTTTTCCGCGCCGAGCGCCGCGCCGAGGGCCGCGGCGACCGTATCCGCGTTGATGTTGAGCAGCACCCCGTTGTCGTCGGCCGACAGCGGGCTCACCACCGGCATCAGTCCGTTGTCGAGAAGCTTGCGCAGCGCCGCGGGGTCCACCGTGTCGATATCGCCCACGAAGCCGTAATCCACCACTTCACCGCTCGAGCCGACCTTCACCGGCGGTCGCTTGTGGGCGCGCACCAGACTGGCATCGACGCCGCTGACGCCCACGGCCTCGATGTTGAGGTCGCGACAGATCCCGAGAATGCGGGTGTTGATGAGTCCGTTCAGCACCATGGCGGACACGTCGATCGACTTCTGGTCGGTCACCCTGCGTCCCTCGACCATGCGCGTCGGCACGCCGAGCGCCGTGGACAGTTCCGTGAGCTGAGGGCCGCCGCCGTGCACGAACACGACCCGCACCCCGAAGTAATGCAGGATCGCGATCTGCTCGATGAGCACCCGGGTGGAGTCGATGTCGGCGAATACGCCGCCGCCCGCCTTCACCACGAATGTCTTGCCCTTGTACATGCGGATGTACGGGGCGGCGTTCTTCAGCGCCCGGATGGCCAAGGCCTGATCGCCAGGATTCATGATCATGTCGGAATGTCCCTCAAATGCCTTTCAACATGCGATAGAGCACCGCCATCTGGGCCGGGAGGCGGTTGTAAGCTTCCCGCTGCACGATGCTGCGCGGGCTGTCGAGCACCTCGTCCGCGACCGCGACGTTGCGGCGCACGGGCAGGCAGTGCATGAGGCGGCAGTCGGCGGCCGTGCACGTGAACCAGTCTTCGCGCACGCACCAGTCCTGTAGTCCGCCGCGCAGCCGGGCGTCCGCCACCGCATCGCCGTAGCAGGACGTCGCGCCCCATTCCTTCGCGTACACGATGTGCGCGCCGGCGAGCGCCTCGCCGCGGTCGGCGGTTTCCCGCACGGATCCGCCGGAAAGAGCCGCCGCGCGCCGCACTTTCTCCATGATCGCCGGCGGCAGGGCGAAGCCCTCCGGCCGCAGCACCACGACTTCCATGCCGCGCATCGCCGCCATGTGCGCGGCGGAGGCGGGCACGGCGAGCGGCAGCGCGCGCGGATGGTACACCCACGAGAGGACGAACCGGCCGCCCCGCGGCACGCCGAGGTCGTCCATCGTCTTCCAGTCCGCGAGCGCCTGGCAGGGATGGCTGATTGCCGACTCCAGATTGATGAGCGGCTTGTCGACGAGACTCGCCATGGCGCCGAAGCGCGTCTCTGCGAGATCCGCCGCCAGATCCTTGCCGTCGGCGAAGGCCCGCAGTCCGAGCGCGTCGCAGTAGGAAGCCAGCACTGGGATCCCCTCGCGCACGTGCTCGGCCGCATCACCGCTCATCACGGCGCCGAGCCGCGTCTCGAGCTGCCACGTGCCCTGGCCCGGCGTGATGACGAACGAGCTGCCGCCGAGGCGCGCCATGCCCGCCTGGAAGGAGGCGAGCGTGCGCAGCGACGGGTTGAGGAAGAGCAGCCCGAGGATCCTGCCGGCGAGGGCCTGCGGCTCCGGGCGGGTCTCTAGCCGCCTCGCGAGCTCGAGCAGCGCCAGCGCCTCCTCGCGCTCGAGGTCCGCCAGGTCGAGGAATCGCTTCATCCCGGTTCCCCGTCGATCGGCGGTCGACCCCGAACCATGAAACGGGCAGACACGGTAGTCGGTGCAGGGATGTACCCCGCCGCCGCAGGTGGCGGAGGCAGCGGCCAAAAACCGCGCTTTTGGCCGCTGCCACGCTGGGCGGGGCACGATGCCCCGGTCCAGCGTTTCATCCTAGTTCCCCATCGCGCATGGCGCGACCCCGAACCATGAAACGGCACGAGCCGGTGCCGAGGCACAGGGACGTGCCCCGCCGCCGCAGGTGGCGGACGTTGAGCCAAAAACGACGCTTTTTGGCTCAACGACGCTGGGCCGGGCAGGAGCCCGGATCCAGCGTTTCATACTAGTCCCGGCAAGCCCCCGTCAGGCGATCCCCCTCTCCGGTGACCCCCTGTTGCCGCAACCAGGCGCGCGCGTCCTGCGCGTCTCCCTCGAACCACGCGCGCGTGTTTCCGAGGCGGAAGCTGTAGCCCCAGGCGTCCATGTCCGCGAAGGCGCGCTCGCGGCCGACTCCGGGCAGCGCCGCCGCGAGCAGCACCTGCAGGTAACACACCGCCGACTCTTCCAGGTCGTCGCCGCCGGCATCCCGGTCCAGCCCGGAGCGCCGCTCCGGCGTCATGCAGATGTAGTGGCTGGCTTCGTGCAGCACGGAGTGGACGGGCGTATCGAGCCGCGCATAGAGGCGGTCGCCCCTGAGCCCGGCCTCGCTCTCACCCCAATAGGAGCCGGGGATCACCTCGTTCGGCGCCACCAGCGCGAGATTCAGGCCGTACCGATCGAGCAGCGCCGCCACGGCCACCCGATCCACTGCGCCGAGCAGCAGCATCTCAGCCGCCCGACAGCCTCGAGAGGCGCTGCATGACGATGCCGGCGAGGTCCCGGCCCATCGCCTGTTGCAGGATGGCCTCCTCATGCTCCTTGGCGAGGAGCAGACTCTCGTCGAAGCTGTAGGAGCGCATGGAGGACACCTGCTGCGGGCCGAGGACCTCCTTGCCCGCGGCGCTGACGGAGAAGCGGACCGTGTAGATCACCTGGTATTCCGTCGGACGGTTCTGTGCCGATACCGAAAGCACCCGGCGCGTGACGGCATCGCTCAGGATATGGACGACGCCGGTCGCCCGCCTCGCCGAGTCGACCGGATGCGCTCCCGAGATCAACATCTGACGCCGCAGGCTCTGCACGAAATCGCTCTGCTGGTCCAGCGCCTCGATGTACGGCCGACGCATCGCCCGCGGCAGCGGCACGCTCCCCTCCAGATGGAAGCCGCAGCCGGCAAGGGCCAGCACGGCAACCGCCAGCCAGATAGCGCGCATCCAGGCGCTCGCGCGGCCTGCGGACATTGTGTGCGATTCAGCCATCCTGTTGTCCGGCGCTCTGCGCGCCCACGACGATGTTGGCGATCTGCCGGCAGGGGACCACGATCACCCGCTTTACCGCCGCACGGCCGCCGACGAACTTCATCACCTGCTCGTCGGCCAGCGCGGCTTCGCGGATGGCCGCCTCATCGGCACCCGCCGGCACGCGGACCCGGCCGCGCAGCTTGCCGTTGACCTGCACCACGAATTCGACGGAGTCCTGGCTGAGCGCAGACTCGTCGACCGCGGGCCAGGGCTCGTCGACCACCGCGCCGGAATGCCCGAGCCCCCGCCACAGCGCATGAGCGGCGTGCGGGATGATCGGTGAGAGCATCAGGGTGATGATCTCCAGCGCTTCGTGCCGCACGGCACGCCCCTGATCCGAGAGGTCATCGAAACGCCCGACGCTGTTGAGGAGCTCCATGCTGGCGGCGATGGCGGTGTTGAAATTGCGGCGCCGGCCGATGTCGTCGGTCGCCTTGGCGAGCGCCTGGTGCGCCGCACGGCGCAGCGCCCGCTGCGGATCGGACAGAGCGCGCGTGTCGAGCCGCGGCGGCTGCCCGCGATTCACATGCTCGTACACGGAGTTCCAGAGCCGGCGAATGAACCGCGATGCGCCCTGCACCCCTTCGTCCGACCACTCGAGCGTCTGCTCCGGCGGTGAGGCGAACATGGTGAAGAGCCGCGCCGTGTCGGCACCGAAGCGCTTGACGAGGCCCTGAGGATCGACGCCGTTGTTCTCCGACTTCGACATCTTGCCGAGTCCCTGGTAATCGACGCGGATCGTCTCGCCGCCGGGCAGCGTCGTCTCGAACACTTCCGCGCCGGCCGCATCGCGCCGCGAGCGCACGTCGGCCGGATTGAAATACCGTCGCCGCCCGTCCGCCGACGTCTGGGAGTAGACGTGATTGAGCACCATGCCCTGGGTCAGCAGGTTGGTGAACGGCTCGTCCACCGCGAGCAGCCCGAGATCGCGCATCACCTTCGTCCAGAAGCGCGAGTAGAGCAGGTGCAGGATCGCGTGCTCGATGCCGCCGATGTATTGATCGACGGGCAGCCAGTAGGCCGCGCGCTCATCCACCATCGCCCGGTCCTGATCGGGACACGCGTAGCGCATGTAGTACCAGGAAGAGTCGACGAAGGTGTCCATGGTGTCGGTTTCCCGGCGTGCGGACCGCCCGCAGCGGGGACACGCGCACTGGTAGAACGCCGCGGACCTGGCGAGCGGATTGCCGCTGCCGTCCGGCACCAGATCCTCCGGCAACACCACCGGAAGCTGCTCGTCCGGCACCGGCACCTCGCCGCAGCTCTCGCAATGGATGAGCGGGATGGGACAGCCCCAGTACCGCTGTCGCGAGATGCCCCAGTCGCGCAACCTGTACTGCACCCGCTTCCTGCCGAGGCCGCGCTTCTCCAGGTCCGCGGCGATGGCATCGACCGCGGCCTGGAACTCGAGCCCGGAGAACTCCCCCGAGTTCACCGTGATGCCGGGCTCGGAGTACTCGGCGTTCCACGGCGCGCGCACTTCCTCGGAGGCGCCGCCCTTCGGGCGCACGACCATCACGACTGGCAGCGCGTGCTTGAGGGCGAACTCGAAGTCGCGCTCGTCGTGTCCGGGCACGCCCATGACAGCGCCTTCGCCGTAGCCCATGAGCACGTAATTCGCGACCCACACCTCGATGGGCTGGCCTGTGATGGGGTGCAGCACGTGAAGTCCCGTGCGCATGCCCTTCTTCTCCTGGGTCGCGACATCCGCCTCCATGACGCTGCCGCGGCGGCACTCCTCGATGAATGCGGCCAGCGACGGGTTGGAGGCCGCGGCCGCGAGCGCCACCGGATGCTCCGCCGCAACGGCCAGGAACGTGACCCCGAACAAAGTATCCGCGCGCGTCGTGAAAACCTTGAGCGCCCCCTTCCCCGACATGGCGCCGCTCGTGTCGGGCGCGTACGGAAAGGAGATCTCACACCCTTCGCTGCGGCCGATCCAGTTCGCCTGCATCAGGCGCACCCGCTCGGGCCAGCCCGGCAGCCGCTCGAGACACCCGAGCAGCTCGTCCGCATAGCGCGTGATGTTGAGATAGTAGGTCGGGATCTCCCGCTTCTCGACCAGGGCCCCCGTGCGCCACCCGCGCCCCTCGATGACCTGCTCGTTCGCGAGCACCGTCTGATCGACGGGATCCCAGTTGACGACGCCCGTCCTGCGGTAAGCGATCCCCTTCTCCAGCATCCGCAGGAACAGCCACTGATTCCAGCGGTAATAGCCCGGATCGCAAGTGGCGACCTCGCGGCTCCAGTCGATGCCGAATCCCAGCATCTTCAACTGGCTGCGCATGTGCTCGATGTTCTGCCGCGTCCACTGCGCAGGCGGCACTCCATTGCTCATGGCCGCATTCTCCGCCGGCAGCCCGAAGGCATCCCACCCCATCGGCTGCAACACGTTCCGCCCCTGCATCCGCATGAAGCGCGCCAGCACGTCCCCGATGGTGTAGTTGCGCACGTGTCCCATGTGCAGCCGCCCCGACGGATAAGGCAGCATCGAGAGGCAGTAATACTTCTGCCGCCCCCGCTCCTCCTTGACCTCGAAGCTGCGGTTCTGCTCCCAATAAGCCTGCGCCGCCCGCTCGACGGCCGCCGGATCGTAATGCTCTTCCATCTGACGAAACGCCTGATTTTTCAGTGTCGGAGCCCGTCAATTTACACGAACGGGCGGCGGCCCGGCTGCATAAGGACCGCGCCGTGCGAATGCCAGGCGATTGAGCGGCCCCCGGGGCCGCCTTCCCCCGAGACCCGTCATCGGACGCTTTGCGGCGGAATGCCGCGGCCGCAATGGACGCTTATGGCACCGTGACGGGCAGAAACAGCTGCTGCGACTCCCGCTGAATGAGCAGCGCCACGCTCTTGTGCCGCTTGCTCTTCGCCAGCGCCTCCAGCTGATCCACGGTGCTGATCCGCCGTCCATCGAGCCCCAGAATGATGTCCCCCGGCATCACCCCCGCGACTTCGGCAGCCCCCGAGACCGCCTCCACCACCAGGCTCCCGCGGGTCTGCGCCTCGGCCTTCTCCTGGGCGTTGAGCGGCCTCACCGACAATCCCAGAGAGTTGGGCTTGCCCACCGCGGGTGTCGGCTGCGCCGCCCCGCTCCCCGCCTCCGCCGTCCGGGGCTCCTTCAGCTCCACCACCCGCACCTGAACGGTCTTGTCCCGCCGGTTCCGCCACAGCAACAGCGTCGCCTCCGACCCCGGGCGCATCGCCGAAATGCGGCTCGAGAGCTCGCCGAAGCGATCGATCGGATGTCCGTCCACCGCCAGCACCACGTCCCCCGGCTCGATCCCTGCCGCCGCCGCCGGCCCCTTGCGCTCCACCGAGCTCACCAGCGCCCCGCGCGGACTGCTCAGTCCGAAGGAGTCGGCCAGATTCGCCGTCACCTCCTGGATGGTGACCCCGATCATGCCGCGCACGACGTGGCCCACCCGGATGATCTGCTGCTCGACGTTCTGGGCGACATCGATCGGAATGGCGAACGAGACGCCCATGAACCCGCCGGTGCGGCTGAAGATCTCCGAGTTGATCCCCACCACCTCGCCCTGCATGTTGAAGAGCGGACCGCCCGAGTTGCCGGGATTCACCGGCACGTCGGTCTGGATGAAGGGCACGTAGTTCTCGCTGGGCAGCGAGCGGCCGACCGCGCTCACGATGCCCGCGGTCGCGCTGTTCTGGAACCCGAACGGCGAGCCTATCGCGAGCACCCATTGGCCGGGCTGGAGCTTCGCGGGATCGCCGAACCGCACCACCGGCAGGCCGGCCGCGGCAATCTTCAGCACCGCGATGTCGGTGCGCTGGTCCGTTCCCACCACCTTGGCCGTGAATTCCCGCTGATCGAGCAGCCGCACCTTCACCTCGCTCGCCCCTTCCACGACGTGGCGGTTGGTCAGGATGTAGCCGTCCGGGCTCACGATGAATCCGGAGCCGGCGCCACGCACCGGCTCCTCGTTGCGGCCGCCCGGAACCGGGATGCCGAAGCGGCGGAAGAAGTCGTTGAGGGGATCATTGCCCTGCGCGCCCATGGGAGGCGCCTTCTCGACCACTTCGATGTTGACGACCGCAGGACCGTACTTGGCGATCAGCGGCGAGAAGTCCGGCAGCACGGCCACCCCGGGCGCCGTGCATTGAGCCGTGGAAGCGGCAGCGGCCCTGGCGGCGGATGCCGCCTGCGCGCACGGCAGCGAGCACGCCAGTGCGGCGATCGTCCAGGAAATCAGTGCCGCGCGAGCACGCGCGGTCCCAGAAATGGTCATGTCGGACTCCGGGGATGAAGAGGATCAGCACTGCCCGTGCCTGCGCGCCGGCGCCGGCCGCGGGCCCAGAGTGCGCCGGCGAGCCCGAGGGCGGAAAGGCTGACGATCAGCCAGTTGCCGACGCGAGCGTACGGGGTGAGCCCGGCCCTGGGCGTGACGGAAGAGCGCAGCACGTAGCGCCGGTATGGCGGCGCCGCCGCCAGAACCTGGCCGCGCGGCCCGATGATCGCCGAGAGGCCGTTGTTCGTGGCGACGATCATGCTGCGGCCCTCCTCGAGCGCGCGCATGCGGGCCATCTGGAACTGCTCGTACCGGGCTGAGGAGTGCCCAAACCAGGCGTCGTTAGTGACGTTCACCAGCGCATCGGCCTTCGGCAGCATGTTCAGCATGTAGGCGCCGTATCCGACCTCGTAGCAAACGGTCGGCCCGAGCTCGAGCCCTGCCACCGGCAGCGGCGACTGGTGCGTGCCGCCCCGGCTGAAGCTCTCGTACGGGAGGCTCATCAGGCGCAGCCAGTTGCGCACGAAATGCGGCACCGGGAAGAACTCCGCGAAGGGCACCAGGTGGTCCTTGGAATACCAGCTCGCCTTCTTCCCGAGCGCCAGGATCGAGTCGTAGTAACGCTCGCCGTCCGCTGAAGCGCGCACCACCCCCATGACGAGCGAGGAGCCGTGGGATTGCGTCTCGCGGTCCATGAGCTCGATGTAGGGCAGCAGATTGTTGGCCGGCTGCGGCAGTGCCGCCTCCGGCCA
>DASTAC010000123.1:0-3800 GCA_035713045.1 Steroidobacteraceae bacterium | reverse complement strand
CCGTCTGAACACTTTGCCTGTCCGTTGCTTGTATCAGGTGTCACGTGGACACGTTAGCACATGGCCGGGTGATTGGAATGGTCCGGCCCGTTCTGACCGACGACGCTAGATGATCGCCACCTGCGCAAGCGAAGTACCGGGCTTCACTGCACCCGGAATAGACGGCGGCGTGCAATTAATTGCAAATGCGTCGCATTCGCAAAATGTGCAGGCCGCCGTCGCGATCTGTCTTTAGCCTGCGCAGGCGGAGCTACAGTGACTGCCTATTCAGTGACTTACCCGGTGGAGTCCTTCGACGGAGGTAAATATTCGGTGAACCCGTCGGCTACCTCGCGCTATTTGCAGAGAAAGGCGCGGAAGTGCCGAGACAGCGGATAGAGCCAGATGTCCTTGATTGGTACAGCGTGCTGGTGGGTCACGTCGAGCTTGCCGCGTCCAGTGGTCTGACCGACGTGGACCCAGTTGGCGGCCTTGTAACAGGTGCCGCGGTGGCGCTCAGCCTCGACGAAGGTCTCAAGGAGGACGGGGCGATAGCCGTAGCGCTGCTGCCAGTCGTGCGGTAGTTGTCGGGCGAGGAGGGAGAGGATTTTGGAGGCGAGGCCCTTGGACTGGATCCAGGGGAGCACGAGGAAGCGGGCGTTGTTGATGACGAGCTGTAGATTGCGTTGTCGCTGAGCCTCATCCCAACCGATGAAGCGCTCGCGCGCGGCGAGCTTCCAGGCGCCGGCCCCGAAGCTGATCAACGCCACCCTCAGGTCACCTGAGAAGATCTCGTAGCGCATCTGGCTGCCGGAGAGCGGGGTGTAGCCGAGGTAGTGGTAACGGGCGATGTACTCGTTCCACAGTCGCGCCGCGGCGGGAGTGTTGACCGGGTGCACGCTCAAGGAGGGCAGTTCGTGTACCGGTGCACTCAGCAGCGGTTGCGGATCGCTGGCCGCGGTGAGCGCCACGGGCGGACGCCGGCCGTTCTTGGGATTCTGCGAGGGCGGCAGGCAGATCAGGCCGTCGGCCTGCATGCGCAGTAGCGCCACGCGACAGCTCATCGCCTTGAGCGCCCCATTCGGTTGCCTCCACTCAAACATCTCACAGATCCGGCGCGAGAGCGGGGTGCGCTTGAGAGTCGGATTGTTCTCGATCAGCTCGCGGATCGCCGCCACGTCCTCGGCACTGAAGTGCCGTCCGCAATACACCCTCACGAGCTGTCCACCGGGGGCTGCACCAGGGGATGGGTGTTCTGAGACGGTGCCCGGCGCATCTGCGCCAAGCGCGCCGCCTCCATGCTCCAGGGCAGATACGGCCTCAGATCCGCCGGGGCGCGGTTACCGGCGGCCGCGCAGGCGTTGAGGTAGTCGGTCAGCCAAGTGCGTGGATTGATCTGCCAACCCTTCATGGTCGCAAGCAGGCTGAACATCTGTGCTGCAAGCTGCCCGGACCACTCAGCTGCGGAACCGTAGAAGTTCTTCCTGCCAACCACCGGTCCGCGCAGCGCCCGCTCGGCACTATTGTTGTCCGGGGGCACCTCGCGGTGACGGACAAATTCTCTCAGTCCCCGCCAGTGCCGCTGCATACTCTTCATGAGCTTTTGCGCCGGCTCGGGCAGCTGCGGATCGGCGAGCGCGCGGTGGCGCTCGCGCGCCATCGTCCGTAGACCGCTGCGCAATTTCCCGTGCAGCTGCCGATACGCAAAGCTCCTCGGAGCCGCCTCGGCGCGTTCATCGTACAGCTTGAACAACTCCCCGATCCGATCGACCCAGCTCATCGCCCAGTCTGCCAGGGGCGGGTAGTCGTTGGCCAGGGTGAGGAAGTCGCGTCTCTGATGCGCCCAGCAAAAAGACAGCACGATCCCCGGGTGCAGCCGGGCGAACTTCTTATACGCCCCATGCCGATCACAGCTGATGACCCCGCTCTCCACCCCCGCGAGCACCGCCTCAGGCACACTCGCCGAGCGCGAGGGATCGATCAGGTAGTAAACGACCGAGCGGGACTGAAAGACCCACAGCCACCAGCGGTGCCCGGCCTTGCCTTCGCGCTCGACAAATACCTCCCAGCGCGTCTCATCGGCATGCCAGTGCCCCTCGGCACGCAGCCGCGGCAGCAGCGCCTGATACAGCGGCACGAACAACGGGCCGATCGTGCGCAGACCGCCGCAGAGCGTGCCGGCCGAGAGCTCAACTCCCAGGTCCCCGAGCTGCTCGATCCAGCGAAAGCTCGCGCGGCCGTAGAGGAACTTGTCCAGCAGCGCCTCCACCCACACCGACACGCCCCACTTGCCGCGCTCGATCAGCCGCGCTGGCGCTGGGGCTGCTACGATCCCCGGCAGCACCGCGCACTCACAGGTCGGTCGATATCGCCGCCGGCGGATCCGCCGACGGTACGCTTTGACTTCGATCTCCAGCACCTCTGAGTCCTCGGTGCCAGGGAACTTCGTGAGGCGCTTCCCGCACTTCGGGCAGCACGGTAAGGCGAGCGCCACGATCTCCTCGCGAACGGGCAGCTCGCTCAAACGGCGCCGGCCGTGACCTCGAGCACCGGGTTGCTGGCCGCGCTTGCGCAGACCTGTTGCACCGCGTGGCTGTTGGTTATCGATCGCCCAATGCTGCTCAGACTTGCGGCCGAACAGTCGCTTCTCCAGGTCTCGGATCCGTCCCCGGGCGTACTCCAGCTCCCGCTGCAGGACCTGCTCGCGCTCAGCCGCGCTTTCGCTCTCAACTCGCAGCCGTTCGCGGTACTCGCATTCAACTCGCGCGAGCCGATCAACGGCTCCCTGATGTAGTCTCTTCCAGTGCTGCCCCTCCCATACCAGCTGGATGTGTTCCTGCCGCGAGAGAGTGACGAACTCCAGCGCAAAGGGTGTCTCCGCCGATGCCGCGATCTGACTGAAATCCCCCGCAGGCAGCCCGTCCATGCCGCCTACCGTACCGCAAACGAAAAGTGGTGTCCAGCGCCACCGCCTCAGCGGCCAGCCAACGGGGACGGGTTCACCGAATATTTACATGGCCGGACGATGCTCCCCGGAGGCCCGATCCCGCAGCGCCGGCCGAAGCCGCCGCGGCTCTTTTGATACTCGGGCGTGACCTCCGTATAAGGTGACCCCTCGTGCCTTCAAGCCTACGGAGCAACCGAATGAAGACCTCCCGACCGGCCGCATTTGGCATTGTCCTGCTGCTCGGCGCTCTCGCCGCATCCGCCCAAGCCTCGGCGGCACCCGCGGCGGCGCAGTCCGGCACCGTGCCGCTCACCAGCCTCATCGCGATGGTCGCGAGGAACACGGGCAGGAAGTTCGTTCTCGATCCACGAGTCGAGGCAAAAGTGACACTGATCGGGGAGGACCCGTCGAGCGTCACCTATGACGAGCTGCTGACGATCCTGGACGCGTACGGATTCGCCGCGGTGCAGACTGGCGGCTACGTGCAAGTCGTACCCGATGCCGACATTCGCGCGGAGGCGCTGCCTGTCGTCTCCCCCAACGAGAAGCTGCCCGACGGCGAGTACGTGACAGCCGTCCTTCGGGTGCGGAGCGTCCCTGCGGGATGGCTCGTGCCGCTGCTTCGGCCGATGGTTCCCCGGTCAGGGCACCTCGTCGCCCTGCCGTGCGACAACTCCCTGGTGATCGTGGACCGGTTCGCGAACGTCCGGCGCCTCGAGACCGTCGTCGCCGCCCTGGATACGGGTGCGCCGATCAAGCAGCCGAGGTGCATCGTGCCGATGCCGCACCCGTGGGTCGCCCGCGGTTCTCTGCCGCCGGCTCACCGCCACTCCCCTTGACGCGCGCGTGCCGGAGCAACATGTCGTAGAGCGCC
>DASTAC010000122.1:0-29955 GCA_035713045.1 Steroidobacteraceae bacterium | reverse complement strand
AGACGGCGATGACCAGCAGGATCAGGATGATCAGCGTGCCGACGCCGATCCCGATCCACTTGAGCGTGCGCGAAGCGGGTGTGCTCGGTGGCATGTGCCAGAGTTAAATGCCAACGGGGGCAGTGGCGTTCCGGCGGTAGGCGGCTCGTCGCCGACCTTCAGCTTGTCGGCGCCGTAGGCGGGCGCGGCGGCGAGCAGGCCTGCGCTCAGCAGGAAGACTGCCGCGCAGGCGCGGCGCCCCATTCCGCCCCCGGTTGGACGCAAGTTATTGCTCTTGAGCGCCATTTTGGGGTGGTGCCGGGAATAGGATTCGAACCTACGACCCGCGCATTACGAATGCGCTGCTCTACCAGCTGAGCTATCCCGGCGCCGGGGCGGCGAATTCTATAGGTTGGAGACGCTGCCGTCACCCTGCGCCGAACTACCAGGCACCCGAGCGCGCGCGCCGCGCCGGTGAGCCGGCCTCGATGCCGCAGGCCGCCACAACCCCGCGGCCGCGCCTCGGCGCCGCCGTCCCTTCGATCCGTCCGGGCCGTCCGGCCGGTTTGCTCAAGTCGGCGTCGGACCCGGGCCGGTGCTCGGACCGAAGCCGGGGGGCGTGCCGCCGGTGCTGCCGCGCTGGGACGGCCATTCTGCGAAGGCCACGTAGTACACGAAGATGATATTGGCGAGCGGAACGAGGAGCAGCAGGCTCAGCCAGGGAGAGAGGCCCACGCGGTCGCAGATCCGCCAGAAGGGGATGATCGCGATGATGGCCGCCAGGGGCCAGAAGAACCCGCCGAACCCGTAGAAGCCGTGGTACATGAACATGGTGCGTTCTCCAGCCCCGGGCGGGAGTGCACCCGGAGGCGTTAAGAGGCCTTCCTGCGCAGGCGAATCACGAGATCGATGCCTTCCACCTCCGTCCCCGGCGGGGCGGGGGGCAGGCGGCTGAACTCGACCTCGGGCACGGGGACGTCGATCAGGGCGCCGCTCGAGGTGTCGTGGAAATGATAGTGAGCGGCGACGTTCGAGTCGAACCACGCGCGCGTCCCATCGACCGAGAGCAGGCGGATGAGGCCGTGGGAGGCGAAGAGGTTCAGGGTATTGTAGACCGTCGCCTTCGAGACACGCGCCCCGGCGGAGCGCAGATTGGCCAGGATCTGCTCCGCGGACAGGTGCTGCGGGGCGGACAGCAGGAGCGAGGCGATGCGCACGCGCTGGGCGGTGGGCCGAATCCCGCAGTCGGCGAGTCGCTGCTGGCAGCGCGCCGGGACGGATTCAGTGGCCAGGGCTCCGCTCGAGTCCATGTGAGACATTATAGCCGCAAAAGACCGCTGAAAGCCTCGAGGGGCGCGGTCAGGCCACGGCCGCCTTGAGGACCCGCTGCGGCTGCGCCACGCCATAGCCCTGGGCGAAATCGACCCCCAGGCTGGTCAGCATCTGGATGATCTCGGCGTTCTCGGCGAACTCGGCGATCGTCTGCTTGCCGGTGAGGTGGCCGATCTCGTTGATCGAGCGGACCATCTCCCGGTCGATGGGATCGCGCAGGATCTCGCGTACGAAGCTGCCGTCGATCTTCAGGTAATCCACCGGGAAGTGCTTGAGATAGCCGAAGGAGGAGAGGCCGGTGCCGAAGTCATCCAGGGCGAACTTGCAGCCGAGCTCCTTCAGCGACTGAATGAAGCGGTTCGCCTGCGAGAAGCTTGCGACCGCGGCGGTCTCGGTGATCTCGAAGCAGATCTTGCCGCCGTCGAGGCCGCTCTTGTGGAACTGCTCGATGACGAACGGCAGGAACTTGTCATCGCCCAGGCTCTGGCCGGAGAGGTTGATGGAGCAGAGCGCGAGCTTCTCGCGCTCGTCGGCCTCGGAAACCAGCCAGCGGAAGGCATTCTCGATCACCCACCGATCGATGGCCGGCGTGATGCCGTAGCGCTCCGCCGCCGCGATGAAGTCGTTCGGCGCCACGATGCGGCCGGTCTCGTCCTTCAGGCGCAGCAGCAGCTCGTAGTGCGCACCAACATCCACCCGCTGCAGCGGCTGGATGGCCATGCGGTGCAGCTCGAACCGCCCCTCCTCCAGAGCGGCGTTGATGCGCGCGGCCCACTGCATCTCGCGGCGCCGGCGCATCAGCTCCATGTCGTTCTCGGCGAAGCTGTGGACGCGGTTGCGCCCGCCTTCCTTCGCGGCGGCGCAGGCGCTGTCGGCCGCCGAAAGAATGGAGGCGACGTCCTCGTTGTCGGCGGTGATGGGCACCACGCCGACGCTCGCGCCCAGGCGAAAGACACGGTCCTCCCAGGTGAAGCGGAAGTTGCGGACGCTCTCGCGCAGCGCTTCGGCCGTGCGCATCGCCTCATCGAGCGAGCAGGCCTCGAGGAGAATGCCGAACTCATCGCCGCCCAGGCGGGACAGCGTGTCGCGCCAGCGGACCTTCGACTTCAGGAGCGCCCCCACCTGTCCGAGGAGCGCATCGCCCGCGCTGTGGCCGCAGGTGTCGTTGACGATCTTGAACTGGTCGATGTCGAGGTAGCACAGGGCGTAGGACGCCTCGCGCGCCTTGGCGCTCTTCAGCGCGCGCTCGAGGCGGCTCTCGAATTCGCGGCGGTTGACGAGCCCGGTGAGGATGTCGTGGCTCGCGTGATAGGAGAGGCGCCGGTTGAGCTCGCGGGCCTCGGTGACGTCGTGGAAAACCAGCACGCCGCCGCAGACCCGGCCCTGGCCATCGCGGATGGGCGCGGCGGTGCTCTCCACGTAGAGCTCATTGCCGTCGCGGCGGATGAGCAGCATGGGCCGGACCGACTTGATCGGCCGGATGCGCCGGATGGAGACGGTGAGCGGGTTCTCGAGCGGCTCGCAGGTCTCCTCGTGGAAGGCGCGGAAGATCTCCTCGACGGGCCTCCCCATCGCATCCTCCAGCCGCCAGCCCGTCAGCGCCTCGGCGACCGGGTTGATGTAGTCGATGACGGAATTCGCGTCGGTGGTCACGACGCCGTCGCCGATCGACTGCAGGGTGATCTGTGCGCTCTCCTTCTCGCGAAAGAGCGCTTCCTCGTAGAGCTTCCGCTCGGTGATGTCGAGCTCCACGCCGACGAGGCGCAGCAGCCGGCCGTGCTTGTCCACGCGGGCAGTCGCACGGCTGATGACCCAACGCCATTCGCCGCTGCGATGGCGCATGCGGTGGGTGCTCTCGAAGATCGGAGTCTTGCCGTCGACGTGCTCCCGGATGGCCGTCTGCACCCGAGCGAGATCGTCGGGATGCACGAGGCTGCTCCAGTCGGGCGAACCGCGCATGTCCTCATCGCCGTAGCCCAGCATGGCCTTCCAGCGGGGGGAGAAGTAGACCTCGTTGCTCTCGACATCGAAGTCCCAGAGGCCATCGTTGGCCGCGGCCTGCGAGAGATTGGTGCGCTCCTCGAGCTTGGCGAGGCGCGCCTCGATCCGGATGCGCTCGAGGCCGGTCGCGAGGCTCGTGCCGATGAGCTTCATCAGCAGCTGCAGGTTCACGTCCCAGGCGCCACGCGGCAGTGTCTGCGCGAGCCCCAGGAAGCCTGCGGGCTTGCCCTGTACCCGCAGCGCGACGAGCAGCGCCGAGCCGATCTGCAGCTCCGAGAAGCGTTGCGCCTCGGAGGCCTGCTCCCGCCGCGGGGCCGCGGTGTCGCGCAGCTCCGAGAGGCGAAGGTGGTCCGTGCGTCCCTTGAGCCACGGGAAGGCATCGAGGCTCGCGCCCTGCAGGCCCTCCGGACGGCACTGGGCGAAGGCGCCGCGGGCCAGCTGCACGTCCTCGACGACCGGCTCGTCGGGGCGCAGCACGAGAAGGAAGGCGCAATCGGCGGCGCTCGCCTCCCGCAGGAGCTCGAGATTGCGGCGCAGGCAGTCCGCGAGCCCCTCCTTGCGCATGTTCTGGAAATCGACCGCGATCTTGGTGCAGGCGACATCGACGCCAATGGCGGGCCTCGGCACCTTGCCGGTCCAGGCGTCCGCCGAAAGAATATCCGATGCGGTGAAATCCGCCGGTTTGTCCGGCGGCAGACTCGACATGGGACCGGTTACCTCTGCAACTACTCGGCGCAAGCTACCCCAGAGCTATCGCGCTGCGGGCGGCCGTTACACAGCTTGTGGACCGATTCCGGCTGCGATCTTCTAACGAGTTACGCACGATTCTCGCACACTCGCTCAGGAACACAAGCTAACGCGCTGTTCGGTCAGGGGGTCGCGACTTGACAGAATCCAGGCACCAAAAGCCGGGGATGTGACGCAGTTCTACTTCAGCGCCTCGCTCGCCCGCTCGTATGCGCGCCGCAGCTCCTGCTCCATCTCTTCCTGCACTCGCGCGAGGGTCGGCGGATCCATGGTGCGCGGGACGTAGCGGGGGGGGCCGATCGCGATGGCGATGCGCGAGAGCGGCACCGGAATCACGAATCGATCCCATTTCACCCGCCAGGCGCGCGAGGCCGCATAGGCCATCGGCACGATCGGCCGCCCGGACATCTGCGCGAGGAGGATCGCTCCGGGCTTGAACTTGAACCGGGGTCCGCGCGGACCGTCGGGGGTGATGACCGGCGAGATGCCCTCCTTGACGAGAGCCTGGTAATAGTCGCGCAGCGCCCGGGCGCCCGTGTGGCTGGATGAGCCGCGGATGACGTGGCCTCCCACGCGCCGGACCATCATCGCGCCGAGCTCGCCGTCGACCGAGGGGCTGATCAGCCAGCCGACCTTCATGCGCGGGCGCTGCGCGAGCAGATACTGCGCGCAGTAGAGCTGGTGCTGGTGCCAGTAGCAGGGGATGAGCGATGGCGCCTTGGCGAGCGCCTCGTCCAGATGCTCCGCGCCCCGCACGGCGACCACGCGGCAGGTCAGCCACCATGCGCGGATGATTCCGACGCCCAGAGGCGAGGCCACCCGATAGAGCAGCCGCCGCGCAGGCGTCATGCTGCGACCTGAGCGCGTCACCTTGCGATAGAAGGTATTTCGCAGGCCGCCGCCGTCCGGCTCGGATGTCAAGCTCAACCGCTCCCATGAGGAATCGGCCAATTTACTATAATTACCAGCTCCCATGAGCAGACCCGCAATGACGCAGGCCCAGCCGCCCGAGGCGGCGCTTCGATTCGATATCGGCTCCACGGACGACTCGCTGGAGCGGATGATCGAGCTCTTCGCCCTTCATGGCGACATCTATCGCGTCTACGTGCCGGCGCGGCAGTCCCATACGTACGTCATCCACCATCCGGACGACGTCAAGCGGGTGCTCGTCTCGAACCATCGCAACTACACGAAGGGCCTCGGCCTCGATCGGGTGACGATCCTGCTCGGCAAGGGCATCATGACGAGCGAAGGGGAGCTCTGGACCCGCCAGCGCTACATGATGCAGCCGCTCTTCCACCGGCGCGTCATCACCCGGTTCGCCGAGGTGATCGGCACGGCGAACTCGCAGCTCCTGGCGCGCTGGGATTCGCTCGCGCGCCGGGGCGAGCCGGTGGACGTCACCGAGGAGATGAGCGCGCTCACCCTGGACATCGTGCTGCGCGCGGTATTCGGCCGCGACCTCGAGCGCATGGCGGCGGAGCTCGGCGGCAACCCCTTCGAGGTGGTCACCAAGGAGCAGGAGCGGAATCTGCAGTTCGCGTTCAAGTTCCGCTCCCTCACCAGGCTGGTCGCGGGGCTGATCGAGCGCCGCAGGCGCGAAAAGGAAGAGCACTTCGACTATGTCGCGATGCTGATGAGCGCCCGCGACAGGGACAGCGGCGAGCCGATGAGCGAGCGCCAGCTGATCGACGAGATCCTCACCCTCGTGGTGGCGGGCCACGAGACCACCGCGAGCGGTCTGAACTGGACCTGGTACCTGCTGTCGCAGCATCCCGAGGTCGAAGCGCGGCTGCACGCGGAGCTCGATGCCGTTCCCGACGACCCTGCGCCCGATCTGGCGCAGATGGAGCGGCTGGCCTACACGCAGCAGGTGATCAACGAGGCGCTGCGGCTGTATCCCCCGGGATGGCTCCTGTCGCGGCGCACCGTGCAGCCCGACGTGCTCTGCGGGTACGAGATTCCGGCCGGCGCCAACGTGCTCCTGCCGCTTTATCTGCTGCATCGCCACCCTCGATACTGGAAGGAGCCCGATGCCTTTCTGCCGGAGCGCTTCGCGCCCGAGCACGAGGCGCAGCGGCCGCGCTTCGCCTACATGCCGTTCGCGGCCGGTCCGCGCCACTGCATCGGCGAGACCTTCGCCCTCTACGAGATGCTGATGCACCTGCACCGCATCGCGCGGCACTTCCGGCTGATCCAGGTATCCGACAAGCCGATCGAGCTCGAGGCCCAGATCAATCTCAGAACCCGTCATCCCCTGCACATGAGGCTGGAACGCCGCTGATGTCGAATCCCAACATGCACGCCAGGACCCTGACCGAGCTCATCGAGGCGAACCGCAGCCATCCGGGCAGGATCACCTACCTCGAGGGCGAGCACGACGCCCGCGACGTCGGTTTCGCGGAGCTGTACGAGCGCGCCCTCGGCATTCTCCATCACCTGCAGCGCCTCGGCGCCCGCCGCGGCGACAAGCTGATCCTCTTCCTCGGCAACAACGAGCAGTTCATCGATGCGTTCTGGGCCGCCGTGCTCGGCGGGCTCGTGCCGGTGCCGGTGGCGCTCGGCATCAGCGATGAGCACCGGCACAAGCTCCTGCGCATCGCCGGCAAGCTCGGTACACCCTACATCTACACCGAGCGCCGCTTCCTCGATCGCATCGGCGCCTTCGCCGCGCAGGCCGGCGAGTCGCAGACCTTCGAGGCCCTGCGCTCGCGCGCGTTCCTCGTGGACGATCTCACCGACATCTCCCGGGCGGGCAAGCGCTACGAGGCGAAGCCCGACGATGTCGCCTTCATCCAGTTCTCCTCGGGCTCGACCAGCGAGCCCAAGGGCGTGGTGCTGACTCACGCCAACATCATCGCCAACGCGCGGGGCGCCTCCGAGGCGGCGCGCTTCACGCAGGACGATGTCAGCCTCTCCTGGATGCCGCTCACCCACGACATGGGGCTGATCGGCTTTCATCTCATCATGTTCTACAACCGGGTGCACGCGCACCTCATGCCGACGGAGCTCTTCATCCGCCGGCCGCTCCTCTGGCTGACCTTCGCGAGCCGCATCCGCGCGACCCTCCTCTGCTCGCCGAACTTCGGCTGCAAGCACTACCTCAAGGTGCTCGGCGACCGGCCCGTCGAGGGGCTGGACCTCGCGAGCGTCAAGCTCATCTTCAATGGCGCGGAGCCGATCTCGGTCGAGCTCTGCGAGGAGTTCCTGACCCGGCTCGCACCGGCCAGGCTGGCGCGAAACGCCATGTATCCCGTCTATGGGCTCGCGGAGGCGTCTGTCGCCGTGAGCTTCCCGCCGCCCGGGGCGCCTATGCGGATCATTGCGCTCAACAGGCACCATCTGGGCGTGGGAGCTCCCGTCGAGCTCGCGGAGCCGGGCGCGCGCGATGCGGTGCAGCTCATCTCGGAGGGCCGTCCGATCCCGTATTGCAGCGTGCGCATCGCCGACGATGAGGACCGCCCGCTGCCGGAGGGAAGGATCGGACATCTGCACATGCGCGGCGAGAACGTCACCCGCGGCTATTTCGAGAGCCCCGAGGCCAACGCCGCCGCCTTCACCGCGGACGGATGGCTGCGCACCGGTGACCTGGCGCTCATCCACCAGGGCGACCTCTATGTCTGCGGCCGCGCGAAGGAGATCATCTTCGTCAACGGCCAGAACTACTACCCGCACGACCTCGAGGCGATCGTGCAGCGCATCGAGGGCCTGGAGCTCGGCAAGGTCGTTGCCGCCGGGGCGCGGCGGCCCGGCGAGGAGATCGAGCAGCTGGTCCTCTTCATCCTGCACCGCGGCTCGATGGAGGACTTCCTGCCGCTCGCCACCGCGGCCGCGCGCCTCGTCAACGAGCAGACCGGCCTCGAGGTTGCCGAGGTGGTCCCGGTCAAGCGGATCCCGAAGACGACGAGCGGCAAGATCCAGCGGCACCTGCTCGAGCAGGGCTACGCCGATGGGGAGTTCGACGAGGAGCTGAGGGCGCTGGCGGCGCTGCGCGAGGCAAAGCGCGGTCCCGAGACCGCCTCCCGCAGCGAGATCGAGGAGAAGCTGCGGACCATCTGCGATGCCGCGCTCGGCGGCAGGCGCGTGGACGTCAACGACAACCTGTTCGAGCTCGGGGCGAGCTCCCTGAAGCTGATCGAGATCCACGAGCAGATCGACCGGGAGTACCCGGGTCAGGTGGATCTGACGGAGCTCTTCGACTTCCCGACCATCGCCGAGCTCGCCCGGCATCTCGAGAGCAAGCTGAGCGCCTCACCGGCGGTCTGATCTTCCGGCGCGCAGCGCACCAGGGAGGGTTCCTCGGCGAAGCTTCCCTGGACGGGGTTAATCGTGCGCGAAGCGCATCGACAAGTCGATCGCGCGGATGTTCTTCGTGATGCCGCCGGATGACACGAAGTCGACGCCGGTCGCGGCAATGGCGCGCACCGTCTCGAGACCGATGCTGCCGGAGGCTTCGAGCGCGATCCGCCGCACGCCCGGCTTGCCTGCCTCGCTGCGCTGGCGGTTGAGGGCTACGGCGGCGGCGAGATCCTCGAGACTGAAGTCATCGAGGAGCACGATGTCGGGGGCCGCCTCCAGCGCCTCCTCCAGCTCCCGCAGCGACTCGACTTCGACCTCCACCCTGACGCCCGGCGCCACGCGCCGGGCTGCCGCGATCGCGCCGGCGACCGAGCCCGCGGCGGCGATGTGGTTCTCCTTGATGAGCACCATGTCGTAGAGGCCCATGCGGTGGTTGCGGCCGCCGCCGCAGCGCACCGCGTATTTCTGCGCGGTACGCAGCCCCGGGATGGTCTTGCGGGTGTCGAGAACGGCGCAGCCCGTACCGGCGACCGCGGCGACGAGGCGGCTCGCCTGGGTGGCGGTGGCCGAGAGCAGTTGCAGGAAATTGAGCGCGGTACGCTCGCCGGTGAGGATCGGCCGGGCGCGTCCCTCGATGTCGAAGATCACCGCCCCGGCTTCGATGCGCTCCCCGTCCGTCGCATGCCAGGTGAGGCGGATGTCGGCATCGAGACGCCGGAAAGTCTCATCGGCCCACGGCCGGCCGCAGAGCACGGCGTCTTCGCGGGTGACGACCCGGCCCCTGATCCTCTGGTCCCCGGGAACCAGCTGAGCCGTGACGTCGCCTCCTCCGATGTCCTCCCGCAGCGCGGCAGCCACCTGGTCCGGCAGGTCCGCCGGCGGCGTGAGGTCCTGGGCTGGTGCCGGCGCGGTCGGGCTCATTCCCGAAGCCTAGCATGGGCGCGGCCAGGCATCAGGGACGCCCCGCCGCCCAGCGCCATGACGATGGTTTGAACATTGCCGCCGTGGCCTCATAATTGGTCCGGATGTCCGAAGCACCCGTCCGGGCGGAGTGGGACCGCCCCCGCTCCCCTTGCATCAAGCTCTGCTCGCTGGACGAGCGGGGGTACTGCGTCGGGTGCCTGCGAACCGCCGATGAGATCGGCCGCTGGACGTCGATGAGCGCCGAGGAGCAGTGGCGCGTGGTCGCCCAGCTCGCGAAACGCCGCGAGCTTGCGCGAGGCGATTGAGTTTCGTCACCGGCGCTCCGGCGCCGCTGTGTCTTCGGGGTCGCATCGACCCCGCAGCAGTCCGGCCGAAGGCCGCAACGAGGTGGTTCTGATGGACGTGGTCGAGAGAATAAAGGCCGAGCTCGGCTCGAGCCCAGTGGTGCTCTTCATGAAGGGCACGCCGGATTTCCCGCAGTGCGGCTTCTCCGCGCAGACCGTGGGCGCGCTGCGCGCGCTCGGCGCCGAATTCAAGTACGTCAACATCTTCGAGGAGCCGGAGATGCGCGAGGCGCTGAAGCGCTACTCCAACTGGCCGACGTATCCGCAGCTCTACGTCAACGGCGAGCTGATCGGCGGTTGCGACATCGCCCTCGAGATGTACCAGAGCGGCGAGCTGCAGAAGCTGCTCTCCGGGGTGGGCGCGGTCAAGTAACCGGCGGCGAATCGCCCTCGCTCTCGGCGGCGGGCTCGCCGAGCCAGCCGAGCGCGCGCGCGCGCGCCTCGGCCTCGAGGAAGCTGTCGCGGAAGCGATTGCAGATGAGGCAGAAGAGCTCGGCGGTGCGCTCGGCGTCGTAGATGGCCGAATGCGCGAAGCTCGAGTCCCACGCCAGTCCCGACACCGTCACCGCCTTCGCCAGCACCGTCTGCCCCAACGCCGCGCCGGCGAGCGTGGCGGTATCGAAGCAGGAGAACGGATGGAACGGATTGCGTTTCATGTCCGTCCGCTTCACCGCGGCGTTGAGGAATCCGAGATCGAAGGCCGCGTTGTGCCCGACCAGGATCGCGCGCCGGCAGCCGAAGGAGCGCACCGCGTGGCGGATCTCGCGGAAGATCCGCTGCAGGGCGTCGCGCTCGGGCAGTGCGGGACGCAGCGGATGAAACGGATCGATCCCGGTCACCGACAGCGAGGCCGGGTCGAGCCGCGCGCCCTCGAAGGGCTTGACGTGGAAGCTGTGGGTCGTACCGCGGCTCAAGACGCCGTCCGCGTCCATATTGATGAGCACCGCGGCGATCTCGAGCAGGGCGTCGGTGTCGGCATTGAATCCGCCCGTCTCGATGTCGACCACCACGGGCAGAAAGCCGCGGAACCGCCGCGCCATGAGCGCGGCGCCCGGTGCCGGCATGATCGCCGTTGCGGCCTCGGGGTCCGCGCCGGATGGGGTCATTGCGCCTCCGCCAGGCGCCAGCCGAGAGTCTCGCCCGCCCGCAGCGGCACGATCTCCTCGGCGCCGAATGGATAGGACCGCGGCATCTCCCAGGGTGTCCTCGTCAGCGTGAGGCTGCCCTCGTTGCGCGGGAGGCGGTAGAAAGCCGCGCCGAGCTCGGAGGCGAAGGCCTCCAGGCGATGAAGCGCGCCTGCGGCCTCGAACGCTTCCGCGTAGAGCTCGAGCGCTCCAGGGGCGGAGAAGATGCCGGCGCAACCGCACGCAGCCTCCTTCGCCCCGCGCGCGTGCGGCGCGCTGTCGGTGCCGAGAAAAAAGCGCGGATCGCCGCTCGCCACCACGCCGAGGAGTGCCTCGCGATCGGCCTCGGACTTCAGCACCGGCAGACAGTAGTGATGCGGGCGGATGCCCCCCGTGAAGAGGGCGTTGCGGTTCAGGAGCAGATGTTGCGGCGTGAGGGTTGCCGCGATGCCGGGACGGGAGTCCTGCACGAACCGTGCGGCCGCGCGCGTGGTGATGTGCTCGAACACGATGCGCAGTCGCGGAAAGCGCGCGGCGAGCCTGGCGAGCACCTCATCGATGAAGCGGGCTTCGCGCTCGAACACGTCGACCTCGGGATCGGTCACCTCGCCGTGGACCTCCAGGACGAGGTCCTTCTCCTCCATCCGGGAGAGCACCGCATCCACCTTGCGGATGTCGGTCACGCCGGCATCGGAATGGGTCGTCGCCCCCGCCGGGTAGAGCTTGAAGCCCACGATGCAGCCGCTCGCCCTGGCGCGGTCGACCTCGGCGGGATCGGTGCGGTCCGTGAGATAGAGCGTCATCAGCGGCTCGAGCCGCATGCCCGCGGGCAGCGCATCGAGGATGCGCTGCCGGTAGGCCAGCGCCTGCTGCGTCGTGGTCACGGGCGGGCGCAGGTTCGGCATGATCAGGGCCCGCGCGAAGCGGGCCGCCGTGAACGGCAGAATCGAGCGCATGGCCTCGCCGTCCCGCAGATGCAGGTGCAGGTCATCGGGCCGGCGGATCGTGAGCGCGGTCATTGGCGGCCCTCCAGGCTCTTCAGGATATCCTGTTTCAGGATCAACTCCAGGGCGTAGCGCACGCCGAAACCGGTGACTTCGGTGTTGACGTGGCCGAGGCCGCCGGTGCGGGTCGCGGACGAGAGATCCACGTGTGCCCAGGGCGTGTCCTCGGGAACGAAGCGGCCGAGGAAGCGCGCCGCCAGGATGTGATCGCCCTTGCCGTCGGCAGCGCATTGCAGCACATCGGCGACCTTGCTCTCCAGATCGGAGTCGTAATCGGCATCGAACGGGAAATGCCAGACCCTCTCGCCGCTCTCCCGTCCGGCCTCGACCAGCTTTGCGGCGAGCGCCGGCCGGTTGGTGAACACGCCGCTCATCCTTTCCGTGAGGGAATGGACGCAGGCTCCAGTGAGTGTCGCGAAATCCAACATGAACCGGGGCCGGGTGCGACCGGCGAGCGCCAGGGTGTCCGCGAGCGCCATGCGTCCCTCCGCGTCGGTATGGATCACCTGGATGGTGACGCCGTTGGCGGCACGCACGATTTCCTGCGGGCGGTAGGCCCGCGGCCCGATGTTGTTCTCCGTGATCGCGAGCCAGGCCTCCGCCGCGACGGGCGCGCGCAGCTGCGCGAGGGCAATGAGGGTGGCGAGGGCGACCGCGCTGCCCCCCATGTCGGTGTGCATGTCGAGCATCGACCGATGGGGCTTGAGGTTGATGCCGCCGGTGTCGAAGAGAATTCCCTTGCCGACGAGCGCGAGATCCGGCGGCCCCGCGCGGTGGCCAGGGGGGCGATATGTCAGGTGCGCGATGCCCGCGGCCGGGCTCTCGTTGCCGGCGGCGACGGCGAGGAACGCCTCGGCGCCGGCGCGGCGCAGCGCCTGCTCGCCGAGCCAGCTCATCCCCAGGCCGTGGCGCCGCGCGAGTTGGGTGAGGGCCGCGCGGTAACCGCGGCAGTCGAGCATGTTGGGCGGCAGCGCGGTGAGCCAGCGGGCGAGATTCGTGCCCTGGGCGCAGATCTCGGCGTAGCGCACGTCGAGCTTCGCGCCGATGGGGAGCTGAATCCGGGTGATGTGCCGCTCGTCCGGGGCGGGGGCGCGGTAGCTTGGCAGCGCGAATGCCTCCGCGAGCGCGGCGGCGAGCAGCGCCTCGAGCGATGCCTCGGCGGCCGCCGGACCGCCGGCCGCCGCCGAGAAGCCCGCGGTCGCGAGGCCGATCGTCCGCGGGCCGCGGGCCGCGGCTTCCCTCATCATCCGGCCGGCGAGAGCGAGCCGCTCGAAAGCGCTCGCTCCGGATTTCACGAATCCCAGCACGGCGAGCGTCTGGCGCCGGTTGGCGAGTGAGGTGCTGCGGACCGTTCCGGCACGCGGCCGCGCGCGCCCGAGCAGATCCCGCCAGCGCTGGCTCTCCGGCAGCTCGGCGCAGCCCTCCGGGCCGGCGCAGTCCGGCATCATCGCGAGCAGCGCATCGATCCCGGCGCCGCGCGCGCGCAGGATCCGCGGGCCGGCCGCCGGCGGCAGCAGCGCGCGGCTGCGATGGCTGGAGCTCGCGCTCCGCTTCGGCGCTTGCTTGACCGGCGGGAGTGAAACCCGGATCATTGCGCGGCTCATTTACACGCTACTTTCGCTTGGCCAGGAAGCTGCCGGCGCATCCTACTCCATTAGATCGAATGACCGAACCTCCGAAGCTGGAAGATCTCGACCCCGTTGAAACCCAGGAGTGGCTGGAGTCGATCGACTCCGTGCTGAAGACCCATGGTCCGCAGCGCGCGCACTTCCTTCTCGAGCGTCTGATCGACTACACGCGCCGCAGCGGCGCGTATCTGCCGTTCAAGGCGAACACGGCCTACGTCAACAGCATTCCGACCGGGCGCGAGCCGCAGTATCCCGGCAACCGTGCGCTCGAGCGGCGCATCGAGGCGTACATCCGCTGGAACGCCATGGCGATGGTGGTGCAGGCGAACCGCCTCTCCTCGGAGTACGGCGGGCACCTCTCGAGCTACGCATCCTCGGCCACGCTCTACGAAGTGGGCTTCAATCACTTCTGGCGCGCGCCGTCGGCGGAGCATCCCGGCGACCTGGTCTTCATCCAGGGACATTCCTCCCCCGGCATCTACGCGCGCGCCTACCTCGAAGGGCGGTTGTCCGAGAGTCAGCTGCACCATTTCCGCCAGGAGGCCGGCGGCCCCGGCCAGGGTCTTTCCTCCTATCCGCATCCGTGGCTGATGCCGGATTTCTGGCAGTTCCCCACGGTGTCCATGGGCCTGGGTCCCATGATGGCGATGTTCCAGGCGCGCTTCATCCGCTACCTCGAGCACCGCGGCCTCGCCAAGTCTTCCGACCGCAAGGTGTGGGCGTTCCTCGGGGACGGTGAGATGGACGAGCCCGAGTCGATGGGCGCGCTCACCATGCCGGTGCGCGAAGGCCTCGACAATCTCATCTTCGTCATCAACTGCAATCTGCAGCGCCTGGACGGACCGGTGCGCGGCAACGGCAAGATCATCCAGGAGCTCGAGGCCGCCTTCCTCGGCGCCGGCTGGAACGTCATCAAGGTGTTGTGGGGCTCGCGTTGGGATCCGCTCCTCGCGCGCGACACCCAGGGCCTGCTGCGGCGCGTCATGGAGGAATGCGTCGACGGGGAATACCAGAACTTCAAGGCCAAGGGCGGCGCCTACACCCGCGAGCATTTCTTCGGGAAATATCCCGAGCTCAAGGCGATGGTCGCCAACATGTCGGACGAGGAGATCTGGCGCCTGAATCGCGGCGGCCACGATCCGCGCAAGGTGTATGCCGCCTACGCCGCCGCCATGGCCCACAAGGGGCAGCCGACCGTCATTCTCGCGAAGACCGTCAAGGGCTTCGGCCTCGGCAAGGGCGGCGAGGGCCAGATGGTCGCGCACCAGCAGAAGAAGCTTTCGGAAGGCGATCTGCGGGTCTTCCGCGACCGCTTCCACATCCCGGTGTCGGACGAGGAGATCGCCAAGCTCCCCTTCCGCCAGCCGGCGCCGGATTCCGAGGAGAGCCGTTATCTGCACGAGCGCCGCAAGGCGCTGGGCGGCTATCTGCCCGCCCGGCGCAAGCAGGCGCCGCCGCTGCCCGTGCCGCCGCTCGAGGCGTTCTCGGCCGTGCTCGAGGGCACGGGGGAGCGCGAGATCTCGACGACGATGGCGTTCGTGCGCATCCTGACGACGCTGCTCAAGGACAAGGGCATAGGAAAGTCCGTCGTGCCCATCGTGCCGGACGAGGCGCGCACCTTCGGCATGGAGGGACTGTTCCGCCAGATCGGCATCTACTCTTCCGTCGGCCAGCTCTACACCCCGCAGGATGCGGAGACCCTCATGTCCTATCGTGAGGACAAGAAGGGTCAGATGATCGAGGAGGGCATCAACGAGGCCGGCTCGCTCTGCTCGTGGATCGCGGCCGCCACGGCCTACAGCAACCACGGCATGGCCATGGTGCCGTTCTACATCTTCTACTCCATGTTCGGCTTCCAGCGGGTGGGCGATTTCATCTGGGCCGCGGGCGACATCCAGGCGCGCGGCTTTCTGCTGGGCGCCACCGCCGGCCGGACCACGCTGGCCGGTGAAGGTCTGCAGCACCAGGACGGCCACAGCCAGCTGGTCGCGACCACGGTGCCGAACTGCGTCGCGTACGACCCGGCATACGCTTACGAGCTTGCCGTCATCGTCCAGGACGGCATGCGGCGGATGTACGTGGAGCAGGAGAACATCTTCTACTACATCACCGTGATGAACGAGAACTACCCGCAGCCGGCGCTGCCGCAGGGCAGCGAGGCGGGCATTCTCAAGGGCGCCTATCTGCTGCGCGCCGGCGGCAAGGGAACGGCCGGAGTCCGACCCGGCCTGCTGCGCACCACGCTGCTCGGCTCCGGCACCATCCTGCGGGAGTGCCTCGAGGCCGCGAAGATCCTCGAGGCCGACTATGGGGTGCGCGCCGACGTGTTCTCCGTGACCAGCTTCAGCGAGCTGCGCCGCGAGGCGCTCGAGTGCGAGCGGTGGAATCAGCTGCACGCCGGCCAACCGGCGCGCGAGCCCTACGTGCGCAAGTGCCTTGCGGACGTGCAGGGTCCGGTCGTCGCGGCGACCGATTACATGCGCACCGTTCCCGATCAGATCCGGCAGTGGGTGCCGGGACGTTATGTCACGCTCGGGACCGACGGGTTCGGCCGCTCCGATTCCCGCGCGGCGCTGCGCCGGCATTTCGAGGTGGACCGCCACTACATCGCCGTCGCCGCCCTGAAGGCCCTCGCCGACGAGGGCAAGCTCGAGGCCTCCGCGGTCAACGCGGCGATGACGGCGCTCGGCGTCGATCCGGCCAAGCCCGTTCCCTGGAAAGTCTGAAGGCCATCGCGATGAACGCGGCAGTCCGCCTCGTCGAAGTGCGTGTGCCCGACATGGGCAACTTCAAGGATGTCGCCGTGATCGACGTCCTCGTCAAACCGGGCGACAGCATCGAGCCGGAGGCGCCGCTCGTCACCCTGGAGACCGAGAAGGCCACCATGGACGTGCCCTCGACGGCGAGCGGTGTCGTCGAGAAGATTCACGTCGAGAAAGGCGGCAAGGTCAACGCGGGCGATGTGATTGCGACCGTGCGGCAGGCGCAGGATGCAAGGCAGGACTCCGCGGCAGCACCGGCCGATGCGACGCCCGGCGCGCGGCCGGCAGCCGACCCGCCAGCCGCCGCGGCGGCGACAATGGCTGTGCCTCCTGGCAGCACTGCAGGGACCGCCGCGCCGGCCCCTTCGGCGCAGCCGATCGCAGCAGCGGTCCCGGCAGCGGCGCCAGCCCCTTCCGCCGCGGTACCGGCCGCCGAAATTCCGCTGCGCGCCGATCTGCCGCCGATCAATGAGCCTGGCTTCTCCCGCGCTCACGCGGGTCCCAGCGTGCGCAAATTCGCGCGCGAGCTCGGCGTCGATCTGACACGCGTCGCCGGGCACGGCTTCAAGGGTCGGATCACCCACGATGACGTCAAGAGCTTCGTCAAGAGCTTCCTGACACAGGACGGCGCGCCCGGATCCGGGGGGGCGGCCAACGCAGGCGGCACAGCGCTGCCGGCAGTGCCGGTCGTGGATTTCTCGGCCTTCGGACCCATCGAGACGCAGCCGCTCTCGCGCATCCAGCGTATTTCCGGACCGCGGCTGCATGCGAGCTGGGTCAACATCCCGCACGTCACCCAGTTCGATGAGGCGGACATCACCGACCTCGAGGCGCTGCGCGGCAAGCTCAAGGATGCGGCGGCGGCGCGCGGCATCAAGCTCACTCCGCTCGCCTTCATCGTGCGCGCCTGCGTCAAGGCACTGCAGGCGTTCCCGCAGTTCAATGCTTCGCTCGATCCCGCCGGCGCGAACCTCGTTCTGAAGAAGTACGTCCACGTCGGATTCGCCGCCGACACGCCGAATGGCCTCATGGTGCCGGTGGTGCACGAGGCGGATCGCAAGGACATCTACGAGATCGCCCGCCAGCTCGGCGAGCTTTCCGAGGCGGCCCGCGGCGGCAAGCTGAGCGCCGCGCAGATGCAGGGTGGCTGCTTCACGATCTCGAGCCTCGGCGGCATCGGCGGGACCGCGTTCACACCGATCATCAACGCGCCGGAGGTCGCGATTCTGGGTGTGTCGCGATCCGCCATGAAACCGGTCTACCGGGACGGCGCGTTCGTACCGCGGCTGATGCTGCCGCTGTCGCTCTCCTACGACCATAGGGTCATCGATGGCGCGGCCGCGGCGCGCTTCACGACTTTCCTCGCGAGGACGCTGGCCAATCCCCACGCCCTGGTCGAGGCGGTGCCGTGAGCCGCATCGATCTGCTCGTCCCCGATATCGGCAATTTTCACGACGTCGCGGTCGTCGACGTGCTGGTGCAGGCCGGTGACACGATCGAGGTCGACGCGCCGCTGCTCACCCTGGAGACCGACAAGGCGTCGATGGATGTCCCTGCGACCGCGGCGGGGAAGATCACCGAAGTCGTGTTGAAGCGCGGCGACAAGGTGTCCAAGGGCTCGCTGATCGCGCGTCTCGAGACCCGGCAGACCGAGCAGGCCGGGGCATCCGGCGGCTCCGGGTCCGCGGCGAGGGCGCCGGCGCAGTCTCCCTCAGCCGCACCCGCGGCGAAGCCGGAACCGGACGGCGGCGACACGGTGCGCATGCCGGCGCCCGATCTGCGCAAGCCCCCCGAGGGACAGGCCGAATTCAACCGCTCGACGCAGCTCCTCGTGCTCGGCTCCGGCCCGGGCGGCTACACCGCCGCATTCCGCGCCGCCGATCTCGGCATGCAGGTGACGCTGGTGGAGCGGTGGCCGACGCTGGGCGGCGTGTGTCTCAATGTCGGATGCATTCCCTCCAAGGCGTTGCTCCATGCGGCCAAGGTGATCGAGGACGCCGCGGAGATGGGCGCCCGGGGCATCGCCTTCGGTGCCCCGGAAATCGACCTGGAGAAGCTGCGCGCCTGGAAGGCCTCGGTCGTCAGGAAGCTGACCGGGGGCCTCGGCACGCTCGCAAAGCAGCGCAAGGTCGAGGTCGTGCACGGCGCCGGGCGGTTCGTGAGCCCCAATGTGATCGAAGTGATGGGCAACAGCGGCTCGGAGCGCATCCGCTTCGATCAGTGCATCATCGCCGCCGGCTCGGAGGCGATCCGGCTGCCGGGCCTGCCGGCCGACCCGCGCATCATGGACTCGAGCGAGGCGCTCGAGCTGCCGGAGTTCTCCGGCGGTTTGCTCGTCGTCGGCGGCGGCATCATCGGCCTGGAGATGGCCTGCGTCTATGATGCGCTCGGCAGCCGCGTCACCGTCGTGGAGCTGACATCGCAGCTGATGCCGGGCTGCGACCCCGACCTCGTGCGCCCGCTCGAGCGGCGCATCCGCTCCCGCTACGAGCAAGTCCTGCTCGGAACGAAGGTGGCGAAAGTCGAGCCGCTGACGGAGGGGCTGCGGGTGACCTTCGAGGGCGAGAAGGCGCCCGCGCCGCAGGTGTTCGGCCGTGTGCTGGTTGCCGTGGGCCGCTCGCCCAACGGCAAGGTCATCGGAGCGGAAGCGGCCGGCGTGCAGGTGTCGGATCGCGGCTTCATCCCGGTCGACAAGCAGCTGCGCACCAACGTTCCCCATATCTTCGCGATCGGCGACATCGCCGGTCCGCCGATGCTCGCCCACAAGGCGATGCACGAGGCCAAGGTCGCCGCCGAGGTCGCCGCCGGGCACAGGCGCGCGTTCGACGTGCGCGCCATTCCCGCGGTTGCCTACACCGATCCGGAGGTGGCCTGGGCAGGCCTCACGGAAACCGAAGCCAAGGCCAAAGGCATCGCGGTCGAGAAGGGCACGTTCCCGTGGGCGGCGAGCGGCCGATCGCTCTCCATCGGACGGGACGAGGGGATGACCAAACTCCTGTTCGATCCCGACACCCGCCGGCTGCTCGGCGCCGGGATCGTGGGCACCAACGCGGGCGAGCTCATCAGCGAGCTCGCGCTGGCGATCGAGAACGGCTGCGATGCGGCCGACATCGGCCTGACGGTCCATCCGCACCCAACGCTCTCGGAGACCGTGGCGGGCGCGGCCGAGGCGGTCGAGGGTACGCTGACCGACCTCTACATTCCCGCGCGGAAGAAGTAATCGCGGCCGGCGGACCCGATGGAAGTGTCGCAACCGGGCTCACTTCCAGCGAACATGGCGCGGCGGCTCGCTCGCCGGCCGCACCTGGCGGCGCAGCTGCTGCGCTGGCGGAACGCGTATCGTCTCGGACGGCTCCGATGGATAGTGGCGGCCGCGCTCAGCGTCACCGGCGCACTCGCTCTTCTGGCGACTCCCCCGGCCGCACCGGTGCTCGAGTGGCTCGCCGCCAGCCCGCTCGTCACGCTCGCGATCAGCGCGTGTTTCTTCGGCATGTCCGCCGTCCAGCGTCAGGAGCGCATCCGGTCCGACGCGGCGACCTCGTGGCTCGCAGCGCTGCCGGTACCCGGCTCATCGATCCTGCGGCTGGTGTTGGGCGCCGTCCTGAGGCTGCTGCCGGTTACGATCTTCGTGGGGCTCGCGTGGGTCATCGGCGCGGCCGCACCGCCGGCCGCATTGCGGCTCGAGCTCGTCACAGCCGCGGGGGCGGTGCTGGGCACGGCGGTCGGGATACCTCTGAGCGGCGGCGGAGCGCGCGCTGCGGGCTGGCATTACGCCACGGTGCGCCGTGCGCGGCCGCGCTGGGCCACGGCGCCATCGCTCGCGCCGCTCTCGTACTGGCCGGTCGCCCAGGGGCGCATCTTCAGCAGACCGTCGGCATCGCGCGTGGTGCTCCTTGCAATGCTGGCCGTCCCGGCCGGGCGGACCGACCCGGGGCAGGTTGCCCTCGCGGTGGCGGCAGGCTGCATCACGGTATTCACGCTCGTGGCGCTTTCCACGGCGGCGGCCCGCGCTGCCGGTGACGCGGCTCGTTGGCTGGCCCCCACTACGATCCGCATGCGAGCCTTCATCGGCGCCTATCTCTGGCGCGCAGCGGTGAAGCAGGCCGCCGTGCTCGCCGTGGTGCTCCTTCTCGCGTGCGCCGTGGATGACCCGCGGGCCCTTCGCGTGGGATCGGCCATCGCAGCGGCTTACCTCGCGATCTCCTGCGCGCTGGTGGCGACAGCCTGCGCGCGCGCCTGCCGGCGGGTGGGACTCGGCGCCGCCGGCCGCAGCTGAGGAACCGAAATGGCTCAGGCGATGACGAGCGTTGTCCTGCAGGTCCACGGCCTCCACGCCGGCTATGACAAGCGGGTGGTGCTCTCGGGCGTCGACCTCGACATCGCCCGGGGAGAATGGCTCGCGCTTCTGGGTCCGAATGCCAGCGGCAAGACGACTCTGCTGCACTGCGTCGCCGGAATGCTGGTGCCGTCGGCGGGCAGCATCTGCATCTGCGGCCATTCATTGCGGCGGGAGGCCATGAGCGCGAAGAGACATCTCGGCTTCGGCTGCGCACCCGAGCGGCTGCCGAGCCTGCTGACCGGGCGGCAGTGCCTCGAGGTGTACGCCGCCGCCAAGGGGCTCGCCGCGATCGACGCGGGCGTCCTTGCGCTCGCGGAGGAGTTCGCCTTCACGGACATGCTCGATGGATTCGTGGACGCCTACTCGCTCGGCACGAAGCAGAAGCTCGCCGTGCTCCTGGCGCTGCTCGGCGAGCCGGCGCTCGTGGTGCTGGATGAGGCCTTCAACGGGCTGGACCCCGCGAGCGCTCTGGTTCTGAAGAAGCACTTGCGGGCGCGCGCGGACGCGGGCCGCTGCGCCGTCCTGCTCGCGACGCACGCGCTCGACGTAGTCGAGCGTTACTCGAGCCGTGCGGCGCTGCTTCTCGGCGGCCGGATTGCGCGGCAGTGGAGCGCAGATGAGCTGGCGGCGCTCAGGGCGATGCCGGGGGAAGGGCTGGAGGCCGCGCTGGCGGCGGCTGCCGCAGGGTCATAACCGGCGCAGGCGCTCGAGATAGCGCTGCTCGTCGGGGGCGCGGGCGGAGCGCTGGGACTCCCACAGCGTTTCGGCGAGCACTTCGATCATGGCGTGCTCCGCGGCGTGAGCATCGGGGAGGCGCCCGGAGAGCCGCTGGTGAATGCGGGCGATGCCGGCGGGGCGGTCGGTCGCGACCTGCTCCCGGATCGCGAGGTGCAGGCCCATGTGGAGGAAGGGGTTTGCCTGGCCGCCTTCGGGGCTGTAGTCGGCGTCAAGCGCCTGGGGCCCGGACTCGAGCAGGGGAACGTACTCGGGATGCTCGGCGATGACGGCGGCGAGCTGCGCCTCGAGCGGCTCGAGGGGCTGGCGGGCGCCGTATTTGCGCCAGGCGTCCAGGTACATCTGGCGCAGTTGCTCACGGGATTGGCCGCCGAATACGGGCATCGCTAGTCGAGCGCGGGCGGCTTTGGCTTTCGCCCCTGAAGCGCCACCCGCAACGGAATTCTCCGGGCGCGGCGTGAATCCGTCCCTCGCCGGCTTGCGCCAGCGCTCGCGCCCGTCGTGGGGGACGGCTTCGCCGGGGTTTTGTCAGGATATTCGCAGAGGTCGCGGATGATGCACTGCGGGCAGGCGGGGAGGCGGGCGGTGCAGACGTAGCGGCCGTGCAGAATCAGCCAGTGGTGGGCGTTGCGCTTGAATTGCGCGGGGGTGTTCGCGGTGAGCGCGTCCTCCACAGCGCGAGGGGTCTTGCCGGGGGCGAGGCCGGTGCGGTTGGCGACGCGGAAGATGTGGGTATCGACGGCGATCTCGACCTCGCCGAAGATGATGTTGAGAACGACATTGGCGGTCTTTCGCCCGACCCCGGGCAGCGCCTCGAGCGCCTCGCGGTCGGCGGGCACCTTGCCGCCGTGCAGATCGACCAGCCTGCGGCAGAGGCCGATGAGGTTCTTCGACTTGGCGTTGTAGAGCCCTACGGATTTCAGATAGGGCTTCACGCCCTCCTCGCCGAGCGCCAGGATGACCTCGGGGGTGTTGGCGATGGGGAAGAGCCTGCGGGTCGCGGCGTTGACGCTCTTGTCGGTGGTATGGGCGGAGAGCATGACGGCGACCAGCAGCTCGAAGGGGCTCGAGTACTCGAGCTCGGTTTTCGGCTCGGGGTTGGCGGCGGCGAGGCGGCGGAAAATCGCGCGGCGGGTGGCGGCGTGCAACGGCGGCTGCCTCACATCTCTCGGGGCCGCGCGCTCGGCACCGCCATCTGCTTGCGCGAGGCGAGAAGGGCGTCGCGCTCACGAGTGCGGCGGGAGATGCGCTCGTTGTGCGCGTGGAAGCGTTGGCGATTGGACCTCGCGTCCGGGGCCGAAAGCGCCTCCGGCAGGGAGCTGCGCGGGACCATGGCGATGCAATCCACGGGACAGGGCGCAACGCACAGCTCGCAGCCGGTGCATAGGGCCAGGATCACCGTGTGCATCTGCTTGCGCGCGCCGACGATGGCATCGACTGGGCAGGGAGGCAGACATTTGGCGCAGCCGATACAGGCCGCCTCGTCGATCTGCGCCACGAGCTGCGGTCCTTCCACGCCGTTGGCGGGGTTCAGCGGCAGCGGGTCGCGCCCAAGGAGGGTCGCGAGCGTCGCGATCGCGGCGGCGCCTCCGGGCGGGCATTGATTGATGCCGGCTTCGCCCCGCGCGATCGCCTCGGCATAGGGCCGGCAGCCCTGATAGCCGCAGCGCGTGCATTGCGTCTGCGGCAGAAGCGCCTCGATGTCATCGGCGCTCGCCACGGCGGCTCAACTCACCCGCATGCCGGGGACGGCGCCGCTGTCCGGCGAGAGCAGGTAGGGGCCTCCGGAGTCGTTGCTCGCGGCGAGCACCATCCCCTCGGAGAGGCCGAACTTCATCTTCCGCGGCGCGAGGTTCGCGACCATGATGGTGAGGCGGCCCGCGAGCGTCGCCGGGTCGTATGCGGACTTGATGCCCGCGAAAACGGTACGGGTGTCGTTGCCGAGGTCGAGCGTGAGCTTCAGCAGCTTGTCTGCGCCGGTCACATGCTCCGCGGCGACGATGCGGGCGACTCGCAGGTCGAGCCGTTTGAACTCGTCGATGGAGATCGTCGGAGCGGGGGATGCGGCTTCGCCCACCGCCGGCGGCGCGGCCGATCCGGGGCTGGCGTTGACGTTGGCGGCTGCCCGCTTCGCCGCGGAAGATGCCTCGCCCGCGGCGCGAGCCGGGCGTGCGGTTGCCGCCGCGGCGGGGCTCTCGACTTCGAACAGGGCGTCGAGCTGCTTCGGATCGACGCGGGTCATCAGATGCTGATAAGGATTGATGCGTTGTGGCGGCTCCAGGGCATCCGACCAGCGAAATGCCCGATCGAGCCCGAAGAGCTCCCGGGCGACGCGGGCGGCGACGTCGGGGAGAACGGGCGCGAGCAGGACGGTGAGGAGCTTGAAGCCATGGAGGGTGCGCGAGCAGATATCCTGCAGCGCCTCGCGTCGGGCCGGGTCCTTCGCCAGTACCCAGGGCTGGGCGGCGTCGAACTCCTGGTTGATGCGGTCGGCGTGCGCCATGATCTCGCGCATCGCGCGGCCGAATTCGCGCGCCGCGTAGCTCTCGCGGACCTGCTCCGCCGCCTGTGCGGCTTGCCGCCGCAGCTCCTCCAGGCCGCCGGCGTACGCCAGGGCGCCGCCGAAATTGCGGGTGATGAAATTGGCCGCGCGGCTCGCGATGTTGACGTACTTGCCGACGAGGTCGCTGTTGACCCTGGCGAGGAAGTCGTCGGGATTGAAATCCAGATCCTCGACGTTGGCGTTGAGCTTGGCGGCGATGTAGTAGCGCAGCCACTCGGGATTCATCCCGATGTCGAGGTAGCGCAGGGGGCTGATCCCGGTGCCGCGGGATTTCGACATCTTCTCGCCGGAAACGGTGATGAAGCCGTGCACGTACACGTGGTCCGGGACCCTGTAGGGCGGTCCGGCGAACTTCAGCATCGCCGGCCAGAAAAGGGTGTGGAAGTAGATGATGTCCTTGCCGATGAAATGGATCTGCCTCGTGTCGGGCGCCGTCAGGAATTCCTCGAAGCGGCGCGGCTCGCCGTTCTCCCGGGCCTTGCCGCTCTCGAAATAGCTCTGCAGGGCTGCGAGGTAGCCGATCGGCGCATCCAGCCAAACGTAGAAGTACTTGCCCGGAGCGTCCGGGATCGGAATGCCGAAGTAAGGCGCATCGCGCGAGATGTCCCAGTCTCCGAGCGCCTGCTCGCCGGTCCCGGAGAGCCACTCGCGCGCCTTGTTGACGACCTGGGGCTGCAGGCGGTCCGGCGTGCTCGTCCAGTCGTTCAGGAACTCGATGCAGCGCGGGTCCGAGAGTCTGAAGAAGAGGTGATCGGAGGTCTTGAGAACGGGCTTCGCTCCGGTGAGCGCCGAGTAGGGCTCGATGAGGTCCGTTGGCGCGTAGACGCTGCTGCAGACCTCGCACGCGTCTCCGTACTGGTCCTTGGAATGGCAGTTGGGGCACTCGCCCTTGATGTACCGGTCGGCGAGGAACATGCCCTTGACGGGATCGTAGAACTGCTCGACCGGCTTCGAATAGACGAGGCCCGCGGCCTTCAGGCGCCGGTAGACATCCTGCGACAGCCTCTCGTTCTCGGGCGAGTCGGTCGAGTGCCAGTGATCGAAGCCGATGTGGAAGCCGTGCAGATACCGGGGCCGTCCGGCGGCGATCCGCGCGACGAGCTCCCTCGGGCTGATCCCCTCCGCCTCGGCCTTGAGCATGATGGGCGCCCCGTGCGCATCGTCCGCCCCGACGAAATGCACCTGGTGGCCCTGCATGCGCTGGAAGCGCACCCAGATGTCCGCCTGGATGTACTCCATGATATGCCCGATGTGGAACGGGCCATTGGCATAGGGGAGCGCCGTCGTGACGAAGAATTTCTCAGCCATTCCGGCAGTTTACAGGACCGTGCCGGTCGCCGGCAGCCTGCGCGCCGGGGCGGGCCGTGCGGGGCGGCGGCGCTGAGCCCGGCACCGTTGCGGCCACGGATCTGCACGCCGGGGCCGCCGCCGCCGGGAAGCGGGGGAGCTAGCCGTTGTCCTTCAGCAGCTCGAACTTCGCCTTGTTGATGGCCTTCTTGTAGGCCTCCTTGCCGGTGATCAGCCGCTGCTCGAGCAGCTGTTGGATGGCCGTGTCCATGGTGCGCATGCCGAACTGGCCGCCGGCCTGCATGGTGTTCTCGAGCTGATCGAGCTTGCCCTGGCGGATCAGATTGGCGGCGGCCGGCGTGTTGATCAGGATCTCGAGCGCCGCCACCCGGCCCTGCTTGTCGGCCCGCTGCAGCAGCTGCTGCGAGACGACTCCGCGCAGGGACGTGGAGAGCATGGCCCGCACGTGCGACTGCTTGTCGGAGGGGAAGACGTTGACCATGCGGTCGACCGTCTGCGCCGCGCCGTTCGTGTGCAGCGTGGCCATGACGAGAATGCCCATTTCGGCCGCGGTGACCGCGATGCTCATCGTCTCGAGGTCGCGAAGCTCTCCGACCAGGATGACGTCCGGATCCTCGCGCAGAGCCGAGTTCAGCGCGGAGGCGAAGCTCGTGGCATGCACCCCGATCTCCCGCTGGCTGATGAGGCAGTTCTTGCGCTGGTGCACGAACTCGATCGGATCCTCGATCGTGAGGATGTGCCCCTTCTCGCGGAAATTGATGTCATCGATCATCGCGGCAAGCGTGGTCGACTTGCCGGAGCCTGTCTTGCCCGTGACGAGGATCAGTCCGTTGTTGGCCCGGCAGAGCTGGCGGACGGGCTCCGGAAGCTTCAGCTCATCGAGCGTCAACGCCTTGGAGGGAATGGCGCGGAACACCGCGCCGAGGCCGTTCAGCTGGCGCATGACGTTGACGCGGAAGCGCCCGCGCTCCTGCAGGGTATATGCGAAATCCGCGCCGTCCTTCGATTCGAAACGATCCACGGCCGCTTTGGGCATGATCTCGTAGAGGGCGTCCTTGACGAAGCCCTGCGCGAGATTCTCCGGCCTCAGCGTCATCAGATCGCCGAACAGCCGGATGCGCGGCGGGTCGCCCGCGATGAAATGGAGGTCGGAGCCGCGTTTCTCCAGGACTTCGAGCAGGAATGCGTCGATCGTGGCCATGTCGGCGGGTCGCTTCTCAGGCAGCCGAGGCCGGCGGCGATGCCGCCGGGGACACGTCCACCTTCGTAAGCATGCTCGTGTCGGTGACGTACTTCTGGAACGGACGCTTGTCGGTTGCGTAGAGGTAAGCGTCGTCCGGGTTGATCTCGCGGGCTCCGATCGCCGCCAGCAGCGCCTGATCGAGCAGCTGCATGCCCAGATCCCGTCCCATCTGCAGCTGGCTGGGGATCTGATGGGTCTGTTCCGTCTGGATGAGCTTGGCGATGGCCTTGGTCATCATCAGGATCTCGCAGATCGCCCTGCGGCCACGCGCGTCGGGCGTCTTGACCAGGACCTGGGTCACCACGGCGAGCAGGCTCTGCGCGAGGAAGCTCTTGGTCTGCTCCCGCTCCTCGATCGGCAGGGCATCGATGACCCGATCGATGGTCTTGACCGCGCTGGTGGTGTGGAGGGTCCCGAGAACGAGGTGACCCGTTTCCGCCGCCGTCATCGCCATGGAGATGGTTTCGGCATCGCGCAGCTCGCCAACCAGAATGACGTCGGGGTCCTCGCGCATGGCGGCGCGAACGCCCTCCGCAAAGCTCGGAATGTGGGTCCCGAGCTCGCGCTGGATGACCTGACTGTTCTTGCTGCGGTGAACGACCTCGATGGGGTCCTCGAGGCTGATGATGTTGAGCTTCCGTTGCTCGTTGAGGTGATCGATCATCGCCGCGAGGGTGGTGGACTTGCCGGTGCCCGTCGCGCCGGTGACCAGGATCATTCCCTGATGAAAATCGCAGAGCTTGGTGATGATCGGCGGCAGTCCCATCTTCTCCAGCGACGGCACCTGGGAGGGAATGGCCCGGAAGGTCGCGCCGATGCCCGTGTCCTTGCGGAACACGTTGACCCGGAATCGTCCGCCGTCCGCGGACACGTATGAGAAGTCGAGATCCTGCCCCTTGGCGAAATGCTCGGCCTGGGAGCGGCTCATGATCTCCGTGAGATACCCTTCGAGCTCCACGGCGCGCAGCTCACGGAACTTGATCGGCAGGAGATCGCCCTGCATCCGCAGCATCGGCGGCACTCCGACGGCCAGATGCACGTCCGAGCAACCCTGCTGCGCTCCCAGCTTTAGAAACGCGTCTATCCGCGCCAATGGAAGTCTCCGCGGTGAAGTCGAGCCCGCCTCTTTTGCCCCCTTATGTCGCCAAAATCAACGGCTTGTCCCCAAAAATTTGACGTAACGCACGTCAGGCGCAGGGACGAGGCGGCGCCTCGCTCGCGCAGGGCGCGGATCCAGCGCCTTGAATCAGAAGTACCTGGCGAGAGCCGTACGCAGCTCGTCCATGCTCTGATGGCGCTTGGTCTTGTCGACCGACATGGCCTTCATGACGAGGTCCGAGAGTCCCGCGGGCAGCGCGGGATTGACCTCCTGCGGTGGGCGAGCCTTGCCCTGCACGTGCTGATACATGACCGACATGTGATCGCCGCGGGTGTAGGGGGGCACCCCGGTCAGCATCTCATAGAGGATCACCCCGAGGGCGTAGATGTCGGCGCGCTCGTCGACCTTCTTGCCGAGGATCTGCTCGGGTGCCATGTACTTCGGCGAGCCGATGACGTAACCGGTCTTGGTGAGCTGGGTGTCGCCCTCGCGCTGCGCGGCGGCGACGCCGAAATCCACGATCTTGAGCAGCGCATCCTGGTTGATGAGGACATTCGCGGGCTTGAGGTCGCGGTGCACGATGCCGACCTGGTGCGCGACCGTCATGCCGGTGCAGATGTCGCAGCCGAACTGCAGCGCGCGCTTGAGCTCCATCGGCTTGTCGCCCACGATCTCGCTGCCCAGCGTATGCGAGGGGAAGTACTCCATCGAGATGGCGTAGTTGCCCTGGATGAAGAGGAAATCGTAGATGCGGATGACGTTCTTGTGCGTGATCTTGCGCGAATAGCGCAGCTCGTGGACGAAGCGCTTCATGACTTCCTCGTCCGTCGCCACGTTGGGGTTCAGGAACTTGAGGATCAGCCGCTCGTCGACGACCGTGTCCTCCATCAGCAGCACCGTGCCGAAGGCACCGCGGCCGATGCGGTCGATGTACTTGTAGCGGCCCTCGATGACATCGCCCGGCTTGAGCGTCTGGATGTCGAGCCTCGGCGGCCCCTCGGCGATCCGTGATTGCGCGCCCGCGTCGATGATGGCCGTGCGCGCCGCTTCCACGGGGGCAGCCGGCTGCGCGGGTCTCACCGTGGGGCTCCCGGGCATCGGTGTCGCGCCCGTGATCGCCGTGCCGCCCGCCACTCGATGGTCGAGCTCGGCCAGCGCCGCGGAGGCGACCCGCGAGATCGTCTGGTCGTTAGAGGCCGCCTGGGCCTGCAGCTCCGTGCGCAGCTGCTCGGCGCGGCGCTCGTCGACCAGCTTCGACAGGGCCTGCATCGTCTCGATCCGCAGCTCCCGCTCCGGCCTCGCCAGCAACGGCAGGAGGTCGTCCACCAGTTTCGCATCCCCGAGCTTCCCCAGGGCGCGAACGACGATGGGGGTGGCTTTCGCGGGTCCGGCCTTCAGCATCTCGGTCAGGCGCGGCACTGCGCGCTTGCTGCCGATCTCCGCCAGGGCATCCACGGCCCGCTCGCTCACCCACCAGTCCGGATCGCGCGTCGCCTGGATGAGCGAGTCCACCGCCCGCTCGTCCTTGGTCTGGTTGAGGATCTCGATGGCCGCGCGGCGGATGTCCTCATCCTGATCGCGCACCAGCTGCAGCACCGCGTCGATGACGCGCGGCCCGCCGATCCGCCCGAGCGCATCGGCCGCGCGCGAGCGCACCCACCAGTCGCTGTCCTTCAGCGCCTCGAGCAGATGCTTGACCGACTTGGGGTCGCCGATCTCGTTGAGCACCTCGACGGCCGCGCGGCGGGCGTTCTCGTTCTCGTCCTTCAGGATCTCGATCAGGTAGCGGATGGTGTCGGGGTGGTTGGCCTTGATGACCACGTCGATGGCGCGGTTCTGGACGTCGATCTCCGGGTCCTTCAGCAGCTCGCAGACCCGCTCGACGTCGATCTGGCCCTCCATGCGCTGCAGCGCCGAGAGTGCGGCTCCGCGAATGAGCTTGTTCGGGTCCTTCAACAGTCCCTGCAGCGCGGTCATCACCTCCGGGAGGTTGAAGCGCGAGAGCACGTTGATGATGTGCACCCGGGCGATCGGGTCCTTGCCCTGCAGGCGTTGCAGCAGCTCCGGCACCGTCGCCGGCGTGACCATTTCCCCGACGATGCGAAACAGGGCCGCCTTCTCGTTCGGCTCCTGGTTGTATGCCGCGGTGAGCAGGTCGCGCATCGTGAAGCGCGCCTTGTGCGCCGCGATCACCTCGAGCAGCGCCGGCCGGGCGATCCCGGGGGTGGAGAGGGCATCGAGCAGCAGGTGGGCCGGGTAGTTGCGGCTGCTGGTGAGCGCCCAGGCGATGCCGGCGATGACTCGGGGGCTGCCCTGGACCAGGCCCTCGATGAACTGCGGGAAGGTCTTGGGGCCGACCAGCGCCGAGAGCACCTCGACGAAGGCGACCGTGGCGTTCTTGTCCGCCTCCGGCAGCGAGGCGAGCACCGGGGAAATGGCGCCCGCGCCCAGATCCTTCAGCCGTGCGACGGCCTTCTGGGTGTCCTGGCTGCTCGGGTCCGCCGACGACCGGATCGCTGTGATC
>DASTAC010000121.1:0-31635 GCA_035713045.1 Steroidobacteraceae bacterium | reverse complement strand
CGAAGTAGAGCTCTTCGCCTGCGGCCCCACCCCCATGCTGGCGGCCTGCGCCGCCGTGGCCCGCCGCCACAACGTCCCGTGTCAGGTCTCTCTCGAGGAATTCATGGCCTGCGCCGTAGGCGGCTGCGCCGGCTGCACCGTGCTGGTGCGGACGCCCGAAGGGGAAGCCATGAAGCGCGTATGCGTGGACGGTCCGGTGTTCGACGCCCTGACCGTGTTCTAGCCTTTTCCAGAGAGCGCAGCGCAAGCAGTGTTCTGACAGAGAAGGCGTGCCGCTGACCTTCCATGGGCGAGCCGACTCAGGAGGCGAGCGCCCGGCCAGGATGGCCGGACTGGGGGCGCTGCCGCCCTGGATGGCCATTGGCTCGGCCCAATGCGGAGCTGTTGCCCTTACCCAAAATTGATCTTCGCCTCGAGGTTGGCCCGCGAATCCGCATTCGCCAGCGCCTCCGCCATCTCCACCCGCCCGTCCTTGTAAAGCTGGTGCAGCGCCACATCGAAGCTCTGGATCCCCCGCTCGCTGCTCGCCGAGATCGCCTCCTTGATCCCGATCACGTCGCCCTTCTTCACCAGCTCGGAGATGTGCGGCGTGTTGAGCATCACCTCCATCGCCGCCACCCGCCGGTTGTCCTTTCCCATCACCAGCCGCTGCGCGAGGATCGCCCGCAGATACTGCGACATGTCGAGGAAGATCTGGGTGTGCTGCTCGCGCGGAAAGAGGTTGATGATCCGGTCCAGCGTCTCCGCGCAATTGTTGGCGTGCAGGGTGGCCATCACCAGATGCCCCGTGCCCGCCAGATTGATGGCTGCTTCCATGCTCTCCCGGTCGCGCACCTCGCCGATCAGTATGACATCGGGTGCCGCCCGCATCGCCCCACGCAGCGCGCGCGAGTAAGACTTCGTATCGAGCCCCACCTCCCGCTGGTTCACGATCGAGCGCTTGTTCGCGTGCAGGAACTCGATCGGGTCCTCGATCGTGATGATGTGGTCCGAGGACGTCTCGTTGCGCAGATTGATCATCGCCGCGAGCGTCGTCGATTTGCCGGAGCCGGTGGCGCCGACCACGAGGATGAGCCCGCGCTTGAGCAGCGCGAGGTCGCCGATCACATCCGGCAGCCCCAGCGAGTCGAGCCGCGGCATGTCCGCGGTGATGTAGCGCAGCACCATCGCCGGGTACCCGCGCTGCAGGAAGACGTTCACGCGGAAGCGGCCGAGCCCCGGTTCCGAGATGGCGAAGTCGATCTCCAACTCCGCCGCGAACCGCTCCCGCTGCTCCGGATTCATCAGGGCCAGGGCCGTCTGCCGCACCACCTCCGGCGACAGCACTTGCTTGTTCACCGGATAGATCTGTCCCTCGATCTTGATCTTGATGGGCGCGTTGCAGGTGAAGAAGAGGTCGGAGGCGTTCTTCTCCACCATCAGCTTGAAGAGCGGCTTGGTGTTGAGCTGCGGATGCGTATCGGTCGTCGCGGCCGCCGCCACCGCAGCCGGAAAGGTTCCGGTGGCCGAGATCGGGCTCTGCGGGCCCGTGGCGCCGAGCTTCGGGTCCGCTGCGTCTTTCGAGGCGGTCATGTGGGACGTCCGTTTTCCTCTTCGACGATCTTCAGCGCCCCGCCGTCGTCCAGATTCTTGTTCTCGCGCTTGCTCTCCAGCTTGATCCGCAGGCGCAACTCGTTCTTCGAGTCGGCGTTGCGCAGCGCGTCCTCGTAGGAAATGAAGCCGGTCTCGTAGAGCTCGTAGAGCGACTGGTCGAAGGTCTTCATCCCGAGCCGCGTCGAGCGCGCCATGACGTCCTTGATCTTCGCCACCTCGCCTTTGAAGATGAGATCCTGGATCAGCGGCGAGTTCAGCATGATCTCCATGGCAGCGATCCGGCCCGCCCCGCCCTCGCGCGGCACCAGCCGCTGGGAGATGAACGCGCGGATGTTGAGCGACAGATCCATCAGCAGCTGCGACCGGCGCTCGTCGGGGAAGAAATTGACGATGCGGTCGAGCGCCTGGTTGGCATTGTTGGCGTGAAGGGTCGCGAGCACGAGGTGCCCCGTCTCGGAGAACTGGATGCCGTACTCCATCGTCTCCCGGTCCCGGATCTCGCCGATCAGGATGACGTCCGGCGCCTGGCGCAGGGTGTTCTTGAGCGCCGCGTGCCAGGACTCGGTGTCGACACCGATCTCCCGGTGCGTGATCACGCATCCCTTGTGCTGGTGCACGTACTCGAGCGGATCCTCGATCGTGACGATGTGGCCGCGCGTCTTCTCGTTGCGATGGCCGACCATCGCCGCGAGCGTGGTCGACTTGCCAGAGCCGGTGCCGCCGACCACGACGACGAGGCCACGCTTGGTCAGCACCACTTCCTTCAGGATCGGCGGCAGGTCGAGCTCCTCGAAGCTCGGGATCTTGGCGTTGATCAGGCGAATGACACAGCCCGTGGCGCCCTGCTGCACGAAGGCGCTGACACGGAAGCGCCCGATGCCCGGGGGAGCAATCGCGAAATTGCATTCCTTGGTGGCATCGAACTCCCGCGATTGCCGGTCGTTCATGATCGCTCGCACCAGCGTGCCCGCCTGCTCCGGGGTCAGCGCGCGCTCGCTCTGGGGACGGATCTCCCCGTCGATCTTGATCGCGGGCGGAAACCCGGCGGTGACGAAGAGGTCGGAGGCCTTCTTCTCCACCATCCGGCGCAGGAGGTCCTGCATCAGCTTGATCGCCTGATCACGATCCACTGCAATCTCCCATCGGCGCCTGCGGCGCCGCTTCGAGGATGGGGCTGCCTCGCAGCCCCGTTGCGACCTGCGGGCAGCGCCTCACAAAGCGTCTTTGTTCTGGGCCTTGTAACGAGCCTCTTCCTTGCTGACGACGCCCTTCGTCACGAGCTCGGTCAGGCACTGGTCGAGCGTCTGCATGCCCGAGGCCTGGCCCGTCTGTATCGCGGAATACATCTGGGCGATCTTGCCCTCGCGGATCAGATTGCGGATCGCCGGCGTGCCGATCATGATCTCGTGCGCGGCGACGCGGCCGCCCCCGTTACGCTTCAGCAGCGTCTGCGAGATCACCGCGCGCAGTGATTCGGAGAGCATCGAGCGCACCATGTCCTTCTCCGCCGCCGGGAACACGTCGACGACGCGATCGATGGTCTTGGCGGCGGAGCTCGTGTGCAGGGTGCCGAAGACCAGGTGGCCGGTCTCGGCTGCCGTCAGCGCGAGGCGGATGGTCTCGAGATCGCGCATCTCGCCGACCAGGATGATGTCCGGATCCTCGCGCAGCGCCGATCGCAGCGCCTCGCTGAAGCCGAGGGTGTCGCGGTGCACCTCGCGCTGGTTCACCAGGCAGCGCTTGGATTCGTGCACGAACTCGATCGGATCCTCGATGGTGATGATGTGGTCCGGCCGGTTGTCATTGCAGTGATTGACCATCCCCGCGAGGGTCGTCGACTTGCCGGAGCCCGTCGGCCCGGTGACCAGGACCAGTCCCCGCGGCAGCATGCAGAGGTCGCGGAAGATCTTCGGCGCCCCCAGGTCATCGAGCGAGATGATGTCGGAGGGAATGTTGCGGAACACCGCGCCCGCGCCGCGGTTCTGGTTGAAGGCATTGACGCGGAAGCGGGCGAGCTTCGGGATCTCGAACGAAAAATCGGTCTCGAAGAACTCCTCGTATGCCTTCCGTTGCTTGTCGTTCATGATGTCGTACACCATGCTGTGCACTTCCTTGTGCGTCAGCGCCGGCATGTTGATCCGCTTCATGTCGCCGTCGACACGGATCATGGGCGGAACGCCCGAGGACAGATGCAGGTCGGATGCCTTGTTCTTGACGGCAAACGCCAGCAATTGCGCGATGTCGACGGCCATGGGGATTTCCTGCGGGGGGAGCTCGGAGCAACGCTCCAGGCAGTATAGCGGAGGGGTTTGGGCGTCCATATGTTAAGGTCTTCGCAGAATTTGCCGGAGCGTGTCCGCGCGCTGCGCGCCCGCATGGCCGCGGCGGCCGCGAGCGCCGGCCGGAATGTCGACTCGGTCACACTCCTCGCCGTTTCCAAGGGCCACAGCGCGGAGCGGATCCGTGCGGCCGCCGCCGCGGGGGTGACCGACATCGGTGAGAGCTACCTCGCCGAGGCTCTCGGCAAGCTGGAGGCGCTCGCCGACCTGCCCCTCGTCTGGCACTTCATCGGGCGGCTGCAGGCCAACAAGACGCGGCACGTGGCCGAGCGCTTCGCCTGGGTGCACGGCCTCGATCGGCTGAAGATCGCCGAGCGGCTGTCCGCCCAGCGCCCCTATCACGCGCCGGCGCTGAACGTGTGCCTGCAGGTGAACCTCGCCGGCGAGGGGACCAAGGGGGGGGTGCCCGCCCCGGAGGTGCCCGCCCTGGCGACCGCCGTCGCGGCGCTCCCGCGCCTCGCCCTGCGCGGCCTGATGTGCATTCCGCCCGAGGAAACCGATCCGGCGCGTCAGCATGAGTGGTTCGCGAGGCTGAGGAGGCTCCAGGACTCCCTGAATACGGGCGGGCTGCGCCTGGATACTTTGTCGATGGGGATGAGTGGCGATTTCGAGGCGGCGATCCAGGAAGGGGCGACGATCGTGCGGATCGGCACCGCGCTCTTCGGCCCGCGCGGGAGCACCCAGCAGCCGGCGCCACCCGGTACAATCGCTGCACCATGAGCCACCTAGAGCTGACAATCCTCGGCGCCGGCAACATGGGGCGCGCGCTGATCGGGGGTCTGCTGCGCCACGGCATGCGCCCGGAGCAGATCGCCGTCGGCGAGGCGCACGAGGCCGCGCGCGCGGTCCTGTCACGGGAATTCGGCATTTCTGCCACGCCGGACAATGCCGCCGCGATCCGCAAGGCCAGTCTCGTGGTGCTGGCTGTGAAGCCCCAGGACACGGGCTCCGTGCTCGGACCGCTTGCCGCTGAGTTGCAGCAACGCCGGCCTGTCGTGCTCTCCGTCGCCGCGGGCGTCAGGATCCAGACATTGCAGAGCTGGTGTGGCCCCGGCGTGCCCGTAATCCGCGCCATGCCCAACAGACCGGCCATCGTGGGTGCCGGGGTGACTGGGCTGTTCGCCCCGCCGGAGGTGGACGCCTCCCGCCGCGAGATGGCAGCACAGATCATGCGGTCCGTCGGCGAAGTCGTCTGGGTTGCAACCGAGGATGCGCTCGATGTGGTGACAGCGCTCTCCGGCAGCGGCCCCGCCTATTTCTTCCTGCTCGCGCAGGCCATGGAAGGAGCCGGCGTGCGGCTCGGGCTTCCAGTGGACACGGCGCGACGGCTCTCGATCGCGACGTTGCATGGGGCCGGACTTCTCGCGCAGGGAAGCGACGGTGATCTTGCGCGTCTGCGGGCGGAAGTGACGTCGAAGGGGGGCACCACGGAAGCGGCGCTGCGCACACTGCAAGCCGCCGGATTCGACGAACTCATCGCCCGCGCGGTCGAGGCGGCGGCACGCCGCGGCCGCGAGCTCGCCGAGCAAGCCGCCGGCGCCCGATAAACCGCGAAAATCAGCGACTTCCTATGAACCTACTGGCAATCATCCTCGACGAGCTGCTCTCGCTCGCGCTCCTCGTCGTGCTCATGCGCCTGCTGCTGCAGTTGGTGCGGGCGGACTTCCGCAATCCGATCTGCCAGGCGATCGTCCGCCTCACCAATCCGCTCATCATCCCGCTGCGGCGAGTCCTGCCGCCCATCCGCAAGCTCGATACCGCGACCGTCGTCGCGGTCCTGGTGATCGCCTTCGTCCTCGTCGCGGTCGGCTTCGCATTGCCCGTTCGCGCATTTCCCCTGAACGGGATGATCTGGATCATGCAAGCGCTGCTGACGGTCGCGTACGCCATCCTGTGGATCTACTTCTGGTCGATCATCGTCTACGCCCTGCTCAGCCTGGTGGCTCCGGGCGGCTACTCGCCGATGCAATCCGTGCTGGCGAGCCTCACCGAGCCCGTCCTCGGGCCCATTCGCCGGCTCATCCCCAGCTTCGCCGGCATCGATCTCTCGCCGCTCTGGGCGTGTCTTGCGATCCAGGTGATCCTGTACTTCCTGCCGAGGCCTCTCTTTTTCGCCTGGTGATATCCGCAAACCCAAGCGCTTAGCGAGACTTCCGCAACGGGAGTCGCAGCATTGGCGCCGGCCGCATGAAGTCGCAAACCCTGTAAAAAAAGGGATTTCAGCGCCGCGCGAGGCGAAAAAAGCTGTTACGCAGGTGCGCGCATGTGCTATTTTCCGCGCCGATCAACAGCGCGACTGCAGCACAGCGCGCTCACAACCATTAAATATCGAGGAGTAGCGCAATATGGCGAAAAAGGGTGGCGCTCCGACCAAGTCGGAAGTCCTGACTCAGATCTCCAAAGACACGGGGCTGTCGCGCAAGCAGATCGGGGGTGTCTTCGACTCGCTCAACGGCGTGATCAAGAAGAGCCTGAAGAGCAACGGTCTCTTCACCATGCCCGGCCTGCTGAAGATGAAGGTCGTGAAGAAGCCTGCGACCAAGGCCCGCGAGGGAGTCAACCCCTTCACCGGCGAGAAGATGATGTTCAAGGCCAAGCCGGCCAGCAAGAAGGTCCGCGTGATGCCGCTGAAGAGCCTGAAGGCAATGGTGAATTCGTAAGGAGCGGCTCGAGATTCAAGAGCCCGGAAGCGCCGCATCGCCGGCCTTCCGGGCTTTATTCTTTTATGCGGCCAGGAAATCCAGAACGAGTTGGCGCAGCTCGTGCAGGCGGCCGTGGAAGAAGTGGCCGGCACCGGCAAGCACCTGCACGGCTGGCGCCGTCGCCTGCCGCTTTCCCCACTCGAGCACGGCGGCCGGATCGATCACCTCGTCGGCATCGCCCTGCACGATGAGCCAGGGACAGGACGGGGAGACGACGCCCTCCATCGCGACCCGCGTGATGCCGGGGGCAACCGCCACCAGCCTCTGCGGCTGCGCCTCGGCGGCCGCCCGCAGCGCGACGGCGCCCCCGAACGAGAACCCTGCCAGCCACAGCGCCGCACCCGGCCAGCGCTCACGGCCGTAGGCAATCACGGCCAACGCGTCCTGCGTCTCGCCCGTTCCCTCGTCGTAGCGACCCGCGCTGCCGCCCACCCCGCGGAAGTTGAAGCGGATGGCCGGCGCCCCGAGCTCCACGAAAGCCCTCGCCAGCGTATAGACGACCTTGTTGTCGAGCGTGCCGCCATAGAGCGGGTGGGGATGGCAGACGACGCCGAACCGCCCGGGCGCGCCGGCAGGACCGTCGGCCGGCGTTTCCACCAGCGCCTCGATCTCTCCGGCGGGACCTGCGAGCCTGACGCGCTCCGCGCGCAACCCTGAGACCCGCGGACGCGAGAGGACGTGCTCCGGGGAATGCCTCATGGCGCCGGCTGGGATGCGGCGAGCTCAACGAGCAGGCGGTTGAGGCGCTGCACGAACTCGGCCGGATTGCCGAGCTGCCCGCCTTCGGCCAGCTGCGCCTGGTCGTAGAGGATCAGCGACAGCTCCTTGAAGCGCTGGGTGTCGGCGAGCGCATCGAGATGCTTCACCAGCGGGTGACCGACATTGAGCTCGAGCACCGGCTTCGATTCCGGAACGCTCTGGCCGGCGGCCGCGAGAATCCGGCGCATGCCGGCCCCGAGATCGTGCTCGCCCAGCACCAGGCAGGCCGGTGAGTCGGTGAGGCGCGTGCTCACGCGCACCTCCAGCACCCGGTCGCCGACGGCGTCCTTGACCCGCTTGAGCAGGCTCTTGCTCTCCTTCAGCTCCTCGTCGTGGCGCTTGCGCTCCGCCTCGCTCTCGAGCGCTCCGAGCTCCAGATCGCCGCGCGCGGCGTCCTTGAAGCGCTTGCCCGGGAAGCCGTCGACCTCGCCCACGACCTGGCCCATGAGCCATTCGTCGATGCGGTCCGAGAGCAGCAGCACTTCCAGCCCGCTTTTCGTCAGCCGTTCGATATAAGGGCTGGCGCGCGCCGCCGCCGCGCTCTCGGCGATGATGTAGTAGATCCGGTCCTGCCCCGGCTTCATCCGCTCCACGTACTGTGCGAGGCTGACGGTCGGCTCGTTGCCGGACTCGTGGGTGCTCGCGAACCGCAGCAGCTGCAGCAGCGCCGGCCGGTTGGCCGCGTCCTGCGCCACGCCTTCCTTCAGCACGCTGCCGAACTCCTTCCAGAAGGTGGCGTACTTCTCCGGCTCGTCCTTGGCGAGCCGGGTCAGCATGTCGAGCACGCGCTTGGTGAGGCCGCTGCGGATCGCCTCGACCTCGGGCTCCTGCTGCAGCAGCTCGCGCGAGACGTTGAGCGGCAGATCGCTCGAGTCGACCACGCCCTTGACGAATCGCAGGTAGGACGGCAGGAACTGCTCCGCGTCGTCCATGATGAAGACGCGCCGCACGTAGAGCTTCAGTCCATGCGCCGCATCCCGCTGCCACAGATCGAAGGGCGCGCGGCCGGGGATGTAGAGGAGGCTCGTGTACTCGCGCTTGCCCTCCACCCGGTTGTGGCTCCAGGCGATGGGATCGGTGAAGTCGTGCGCCAGGTGCTGATAGAACTCGCGGTACTCCTCGTCGGTGATCTCCGTGCGCGGCCGTGTCCACAGCGCCTTCGCCTGATTCACGGCCTCGTACTCGAGCGACGCCTCCCCTTCCTTGCGCATGCGGACCACAAAGGCGATGTGATCCGAATAGCGGCGGATCAGCGTGCGCAGCCGGAAGGGGTCGGCGAATTCCTTCGCCTCGGGCTTCAAGTGGAGCTTGACGGTCGTGCCGCGCTGCGGCCGGGTCACCGTCTCCACGGTGAACTCGCCGTCGGCGCTCGATTCCCAGCGCACGCCGCTCTGCGCCGGCAGGCCCGCCTTGCGCGAGAGCACCTCCACGCGGTCGGCGACGATGAACGCCGAGTAGAAGCCGACGCCGAATTGGCCGATGAGCTGCGAGTCCTTCTGCTGATCCCCCGAGAGCGAGCGGAAGAACTCCGCGGTACCGGAACGGGCGATGGTCCCGAGGTTCGCAATCGCCTCCTCACGCGTCATTCCGATCCCGTTGTCGGTGATGCTCAGCGTGCCCGCGGCCTGGTCGGCCTCGATGCGGATCTCGAGCTCGGGATCGTCCGCCAGGAGCGCAGGCTCGCCGATGGCGGCGAAGCGCAGCCGATCGTTCGCGTCGGAGGCGTTCGAGATGAGCTCGCGCAGGAAGATCTCCCTGTGGCTGTACAGGGAATGGATCATGAGCTTCAGCAGCTCGCGGACTTCGGCCTGAAACCCGTGTGTCTGCCGCTCGGCGCTCGCGGCCGTGGCGTTCTCGGTACTCGACATGATCGGCGCTCAGCTCCTGGTTTTATGTGTTTTGAGGCACTTCCCGGTGCCTGCTTCACGCTCCGGCGTCGCGCAAAGCGCGATGGGGACTGCATCCAGGGTGCCGGAGAGCCCATTTTGGGCGGAGGCGCCCGCTTTTCAAGAGCGCACGGACCTCGCTCGTGGACGGGGCCGGTCAGCTCGGGAGGCGCAACGGAGCGAGCAGCCAGACACCCAGTGCGGATGCCCAGGCGAGGAGCGGAGTCGACAGCGACGCGGCCTCGGCGAGCGCGGTCGTCGCGATGTGGCGACAGGCGCCGGCCACATCATCCAAGTCGTCCCAAAAGAGGAGGAGGAATTCCATGCCGACCCAACTCTACTGGCGGCGGTCCGCTGTTGCCGTGCGGGATGTCACAGTCAGTGCCGCTTGCGATACCGCGTTGGGGTGCGTAGGCTTGATCCTGGCCAGTTCAGCCGGCGTTCAGAGAACACAGGACAGCCATGAATCGCATCGTCGTGCTCAACCCGAAGGGGGGCTCGGGCAAGACGACCGTGGCGACCAACCTTGCGAGCTACTTCGCCTCGCAGCAGCAAAGGCCAGTCCTGATGGATTTCGATCCGCAAGGCTCCTCGCTCCGTTGGGTGCGCAAACGCCAGGCGGCGCAGCCGCCGATCCACATCATTGCCGCCTTCGAGAAAGACTCGCGAACGACGCGATCGTTCCAATTGCGCGTGCCCGTCGGCTCGACGCACGTCATCCTCGACACGCCGGCGGCGGTGGAGCCTCGCCTGCTGCCGGAGCTCACGCGCGAGGCGCACAAGATCATCGTTCCGGTGCTGCCGTCCGACATCGACATTCACGCCTGCTCACGCTGCATTCGCGACCTGCTGCTGGTCGCGAAGATCCGCCGCGAGGACAACCGCATCGGCGTGGTGGCCAATCGCATCCGCCGCAATACGGCCACCTATCAGTCCCTCATCCGCTTCCTGCAGACGCTGGGCATTCCCATCGTCGCCACGCTGCGCGACTCGCAGAACTACCTGCGCGCAGCCGAGCTCGGCGTGGGGGTGCACGAGATGAAGAGCTATATCGTCAGGGAGGACATCGAGGAATGGCGCCCGCTCATCGAGTGGCTCGAGACCACCGCCGGCTCGACCTGCGCACAGGCCGAGCGTCCGCCGCCGAGCGTCGCCGTCCCTTGACCGGATCAGCGGACGGGCGGCTTGCCGCCGGCTGAGCCGCGCGGGGCGGCGTCAGACTGCCGCTCCTCGTCGTCCCAGGACTCGCGCATGCGATCCGCCCAGCTCTTGTAGCTCGACCAGGTGTTGAGATTGCGGGTGATGGCGGCATGCCGTACGCGCGCGCGTTGCATGCGGTCGAGCCAGTCGGGGTGAGGCTCCGGCGGGTCCGCGGCCGGCGCCTCGCCGGAGGGCGGATCCTTCTGCTTACCGGGCGCGCTGCCTCGCCCCCTGTCGATTGAGCTCATGGAAGTACCTGAAGCTTTTCCGCAGCGTACGGGTTTTGGCGGCCACCCGCAGGAACTGGTTCACAAGCATGTCGCCCGTTGCCTACAGTCGGCGCGCATCGCGCACGTTATGTCCAACGCACGCGCGCGCGGCGCGCCAAACGGGGTCAGGCGACGAGGCGATAGACGGGGCGGTAGGCGGTGCCGGGCAGCTTCATGCGCCGCTGTGCGACGAACGCGGCCAGCAGCTCATCGAGCAGCTGCATGATGCCGCGGTCGCCCGCGAGCTCGTAGGGGCCGCGGCGCTCGATCGCCTGGATGCCATGTTCCTTGACATTGCCGGTGACGATTCCGGAGAAGGCGCGGCGCAGGTTGGCGGCAAGCTGATGCACGGGCTGGCCGCGATCGAGCGCGAGCGCGCGCATCGACTCGTGCGTGACCTGGAAGGGCCGCTGGAATTCCGGCCGGATCGACAGCAGCCAGTTGAAGTTGTAGGAATCGCTGCGCTCGCGGCGGAACTCGCGGACCGCCTCGATGCCCCGCAGCATGCGGCGGCCGACCTCGGCAGGATCGTCGACGATGATCGTGAGTCGTTTCGCCGCGGCCTCGCCCAGCGTACCGGCGATGAAGCGGCCGATCTGCTCGAAGTACGCGGCGCTCTCGCGCGGACCGGTCAGAATGACCGGCAGCGGCTGATCCCGGTTGGCGGGATCGAGCAGAATCCCGAGCAGATACAGGATCTCCTCGGCGGTGCCGGCCCCGCCCGGGAACACGACGATGCCGTGCGCGAAGCGCACGAAGGCCTCGAGGCGCTTCTCGATGTCCGGCATGATGACCAGCTGGTTGACGATCGGATTCGGGGGCTCCGCCGCGATGATGCCCGGCTCGGTGATGCCGATGTAGCGGCCGTGCTCGATGCGCTGCTTGGAGTGCCCGATGGTGGCGCCCTTCATCGGACCCTTCATCGCGCCCGGGCCGCAACCCGTGCAGACATCGAGGCCTCGCAGCCCCATCTCGTAGCCGACGCGCTTGCTGTACTTGTACTCCTCGCTGCCGATCGAATGCCCGCCCCAGCACACGACCAGGTTGGGGCGCGCCTTGTAGTCGAGCACGCGGGAGTTGCGCAGGACGTGGAACACCGCGTTGGTGATATCCGCTGACTTGTCGAGGGCGAAGCGGTCGCTCGCCACGATCTCGTTGGCGATGAAGACCACGTCCCGCAGCACTGCGAAGAGGTGCTCCTTGATGCCGCGGATCATCTGGCCGTCGACGAAGGCCGAGCCGGGCGCGTTGTGGACCTCGAGCTTGATCCCCCATGCCTGGCGCACGATGCGGATCTCGAAGTCGCGGTAGCGGTCGAAGATCTCCTTGGCGTCGTCCGTGTTCGCGCCGCTGTTGAGCACCGCGAGCGCGCATTTGCGAAACAGGGCGTACAGCCCGCCCTGCCCGGAATCGAGGAGCTTCTCGATCTCCGCCTGCGAGAGATTCTCCAGACTGCCGCGCGGACCGACACGCGCGTCGATGAACTCCGGAACGACGACGCTGCTGTCCATGGCTACGGGAGGATGTCGATCGGCATGCCGTCGCGGGTCAGCAACCAGATCTGCACCATGTCGGCATCGGACACGGCGATGCAGCCGTCCGTCCAGTCACTGTGCTGGTAATACCAGAGGGAGTTGTTCAAGTGATTCGGCAGACCGTGGATCATGATCGAGCCGCCGGGCTGCCAGTGGTGCAGGCGCGCACGGTGCAGGTCGGCCGCATTGGGATAGGAGATCTGGATGGAGAGGAAATACTCGCTGCGCGGATTGCGCCGGATCAGGTGGTACCAGCCCTCCGGCGTGCGCAGGTCGCCGTCGCGCTCCTTCGGTCCGATGGGGTCGCGGCCCAGGGCGATCTTGTAGGAGCGCACGACCTTGTCGCCGTCCATGAGGTACATGCGGCGCTCGGCCTTCTTGACCACGATGTGATCCACGTGCGGCAGGCTGGGCGAGGGCACCAGCCTGATGCGCGGCGCCAGGGCGGGCCTCGCGCCGGGGATCATGGCTCCCGAGCCGGTGCCGGCCGGGATATTGGGAGTGATCGCGCTGTTGGCGCGCGCCGCGCTCATCGCGCTGCCGAGCACGATGGCGGTCAATATCGCTCTCGAGAAGGACATAGCCTGAATTATAGGGGTGTTCCGCAGCCTTTCGTATCGGACGGCGCCGCTTCCGGAAGACTCATGGTCAAGCTTTGCCTTGCCCGTCCCCGGGTGCGCCTGCGCGCATCAGGCGCCTCCGGCGGACACATCCTCGACTTGCGGCACCACAAGCTGCGTGCCCGGCCGCAGGTCCGCGAAATCGGTATCCGGGTTGTACTCGCGCAGCAGCCACAGCGGTACCTGCGAGAACCGTTGCGTCACGGTCCACAGCGAATCCCCGGGACGCGCGACGTACGCCTCGGTTCCGGCGATGCGGTGCGCGGCGAAGTAGCTCGCCTCGAGTGCCCGATGGTAGTTGACCCGCTCCGTCTCGAAGGCTCGCGGCGACACATAGCGGAAGTCGAGTCGGATCCGCTCCCCGATCCGTACCGGCTGGCGGAAGCTCAGATGATTGAGCCGCCGCAGGTCCCACGCGCTGACACCGAGCCACTCCGCGTAAAAGCCGAGAGACTCCGCGGCCGCCACGGCGATCGTCCCGTTCGGCGCGACGGAGTAATCGGTGGGGTCCTCGTTCTGGCTGGAGCCGTCGGCCGGCCCGAGCGCCGGGCTCATCGCATCCTCCTGCGCGGCAGAGACGGGCTGCTCGTCGTCCGCATCTCCAGAGACGGACGGCCGGTAGCCGAGCGGCGCCGAGCCCGCGCCCTGCGAGCTCATGAGCATGGAATCGGGCGCGGCGTGCACGCGCTGCGCGGCGCCGCCGATACCGCTGCAGGCGAGAAGTCCCTGCTTCGTCAAGCCGAACTTCGCGCCGAGCTGCGGCGACGCATCGCCGTCGGGCATGCTCGCAGCAAAGGCAGGGCCCGACGGCGGCGGCGCGAAGGCTACGCGGGAGTAATAGACGGGCGCCGGCGCCGGCGCCAGCGGCGGCGCTTCGCTCGCATTCGCCGACTTCACGACTGCGGCCAGGAGCCGATGGGCCTCTCTGCGGACGGCGCGTGCGCGGGGCGCGGCGCTGCGCGGCGTCGCGGCACTCGCCAACAGGGTCTGCGAGCTCAATCGGCTGGCGAGCATCGCCGTGGTCACGGTCGGCCCGTCGATCGGCAGGCGCAGCTCATAGCCTCGCGGCACCGCGAGCCAGCCGCGCCAGACGGCAGGCCGCAACGCGGGGTTCAGATCCAGCAGCTCCTCGGAATTGACGTCGAGCGCGCGCTCGAGCGGCCCGATGTCGACGTAGCGCGGCACCCTCACCTCCCGGAACCGCTCTTCCTTCATCGGGACGATCGCGCCGAAGTACTTCTGCGGATCCTGATCGATCTTCAGGGCCGCAAGGAACGAGACATAGAAGTTGCGGGAGGCAAAGCCGAACATGCGGGTGTGGTAATGGCGCACGATGGTGACGATATTGGTCGTCCCCATGCGCTCCACCGCCCGGCGCATGCCCGCCAGGCCGTGATTGTAGGCGGTGAGCGCCAGCGGCCACGTGCCGAGAATCCGATAGTTGTACGCCAGAAGCTGCGCGGCCGCCTTGGTGGCCATGAACGGGTCCATCCGATCGTCGACGGCCCGGTCGATCTGCATGTAGCGGCGCCCCGTCCCGGGCATGAATTGCCACAGCCCCGCGGCGCCGACCCGGGAGTAAGCCCGCGGATTGTAGGAAGACTCGACCAGCGGCAGGGCGGCGAGCTGCGGCGGCAGTCCTTCCTCCCGCAGCGCCCGTGCGATGGCGTGCTGCCAGGCGCCGGCGCGGATCAGCCCGGCCTTGAACCGGTTCGACTGACCGAGTTGAAAGCGGATGTCGTGCGTGGCCTCGAGCAGCCGCGCGGGAGTCGCCTTCGCGCCCCAGAGCGCCTTGATGCGCGCCTCCTCCGGCGACAGCGGCCCCTTTCCCGAGGCGATCCGGCGCAGCTCCGCGATGTAGCGATCGCGCGTGCGGTTCACGAGCAGCTGGCGCGCGCGCGGCGAGCTGTCCGGCGCGAAATGCAGCGTGTCGTAGATGACGGCGAGATCGTACTGGTCGTGCAGATAGCCCGAGTTGGTGCCGATCCGGGTGTACACCCGGATCCAGAAATTCACGTCCCGCCGCAACTGCGGGGGATAGGGTAGAGCGGAATCGGCCGCCGGCGCCCGTGCCACGGCGAGCGGCATCAACAGGATGGCCCATAGCCAGCGCATCCCGCGCCGGGCGCCCCTACCCCGTGTCGAGTTCATTTACACTCCGCCCTACAGAAGAATCACATGGATAATCAGGGAATTACAATTTCATCGCCCGGAGGGAGCCGCCATCGCCGGCGCCGAAGTGTCGATGAACTTGACACCTGGCCCGTCGGCACGCCCTTGCGGGCGGTCATCGGGGCTCGGCGGATGCCCTTCCGGAGGCCGATAACTTCTCACAGCGCGCACTGCGTCACAATTGAACCGCGTCGCAGATACAACATGTCACATCGGAGGCCGCGGCGGGCGGCCTGGCACGGCCGTTGCTTATATTACCCCAACGAGGGCCGAGAGAGCCCGGAAGGAAGCAGCTAGCGGAATACGAAGAAAGCACGGGCCGGATCATGCGCGGGATCGCGCACCTTCTGCACCGTGTCCCTTGAATAAGAAGAACGACACTCCTCCACACAAGCAAGCGACCAAGACCAACCCCGCCTCCCGGCGGGGTTCTTTTTTATGGCCGCGCAGGGAGCGCGAATTCTGCCGCGCCGCTCGCCCACCCCGCATCCGGGTCCGTCGGGCGCGGCGCCGCGCGGCATCCGGAATCGCTCCCGCGATTGCGCGCGCGAGCTCGCTCACCGCCTCCGAGCCTCGCGGCCATCTGCGGGCTGATCGCGCCGGATGCGGCGGGCCGGGGAGACGGGCGGCCCTGAGCCGCCCCATTCGCCGGCTTTCCGGCGCGGGCCTGGATCGAGGCCGGGCCCCTTCGACCGAGGCGGTTGTCCCCGAATTGGACCGGGTTCGATCGGGCCCTGCGCTGAGCGGGGCGGCCGGAACGACGGCCGCGCGGGGGTGATAGCATCGGGACCGCGCGCGCCAATGCCGCCGATTGCCCCCGGAGAGCACGATGGTCAAAGTCAGCGTGATGTACCCGAACAAGCCTGGAGCCCGGTTCGATCACGATTACTACCGGGACCGGCACATGCCCCTGGTCAAGAGCCGGATGGGCGAGAAGTGCAAGTACTACACGGTCGATAAGGGTCTCGCGGGCGACGCGCCGGGCAAGCCCCCCACCTATATCGCCATGTGCCACATCTTCTGCGATTCGGTCGAGGCGTTTCAGGAGGGCTTCGGCCCGCACGCCAGCGAGATCCTGGCCGACATCGCCAATTACACGGATCTGGCGCCGGTGCTGCAGATCAGCGAGGTCGTCGTCGGCCGCAGCTGAGGCTCGGCTTCGGCTGCGGTGCGGCCGGTCAAAGCGGCTCGAGCCCCGGCCGATCCAAGCGAGCGGCCGGGGGACACTGCTGCGACTTCAGAAAGTCCGCGGATAACCTCACGCCCCGGTATCTCCTCCCATCCACGAGGCGAGCTTCGCCCCGCTCTGGCCGGCGCACGGATGCGACACGATGTAGGCCTTGTCGAAGGCATGCTCACCGGTGATGGTCAGACTGTCGATTGGCCGCCGGTCGAAGTCCACGGATACGCCTTTGGAGCGAGCACCGCTTCCGACATGACATTTTCGGCCGATACATAACCCGCCGGAGATCACGATGAGCGATGTTGCATTGCTGGCGATCGACCAGGGCACGACCTCCAGCCGGGCCATCGCCTTCTCGCTTCGCGCAGAGGTCCTGGCGCTCGAGCAGGAGACCTTCGAGCAGATCTATCCGGCGTCCGGCCGGGTCGAGCACGATCCGGAGATGATCTGGGCCACCGTCCTCTCCTGTGTTCGTGCCGTCCTCGAGCGGCTGCGGGCGCGAGGCATCCCCATCGCTTCCGTCGGCCTCACGAACCAGCGCGAGACGGCCGTTGTCTGGAACCGCCGTACCGGAGCTCCTCTGTGCAACGCCATCGTCTGGCAGGACCGCCGCACGGCGGAGCACTGCAGGCGGCTCGAGGAGGCGGGACACGGTGCGCTGCTCGAGGAGAAGACCGGACTTCGTCTGGATCCCTACTTCTCCGCGACCAAGCTCGCCTGGATGCTCGAGCACGTGCCCGCTGCACGCGCCGCCGCCGCGCGCGGCGAGCTCGCATTCGGCACGGTCGACAGCTTCCTCATCGCGCGCCTCACGGGCGGACGTCTGCACGTGACCGATGCGACCAACGCGAGTCGAACCGCCCTTTACGACATCCGCCGCAATTGCTGGGATCCGGAGCTCTGCCGGCTCTTCGGCGTGCCGCAGGAATGTCTGCCGGAGGTGCGCGATTGCGCCGGCGATTTCGGGCACACCGATCCCGGCCTGTTCGGCGATTCTCTTCCGATCCGCGGCGTGGCTGGCGATCAGCAGGCGGCGCTCATCGGCCAGGCGGGGATCGCCGCGGGTGAGGTGAAGTGCACGTACGGCACGGGTGCCTTCGCCGTGCTCAACACCGGTACGCATCTGATCCGCTCGCGCAGCCGGCTGCTCGGCACGATCGCCTATCGGCTGGCGGGTCAGACGACCTACGCGCTCGAGGGCTCGATTCTCTCCGCCGGCGCCACCATCCAGTGGCTTCGTGACGGCCTGGGCCTGTTCGCGCGGACTGCGGAGATCGAGGCGCTCGCTGCCTCGGTCACGGATACCGGCGGCGTCTACCTGGTGCCCGCCTTCACGGGCCTGGGCGCTCCCTACTGGGACCCTGACGCCCGCGGCGCTCTGGTGGGACTCTCCCGCGCGAGCGGTCGTGCCGAGATCGCGCGGGCCGGGCTCGACAGCGTGGCCTATCAGACACGCGATCTTCTGGACGCCATGGCGGCCGACGGGGCGCGGCCCGCCGTTCTCAAGGTGGACGGCGGCATGGCGCAGAATGGACTTTTCCTGCAGCGGCTCGCGGATGTGTTGGGATTGCCGATCCGGCGGCCGAGGCTGGCCGAGGCTACCGCCTGGGGTGCCGCCTGCCTCGCGGGGCTCGGTTGCGGCGCGTTTCGCTCGCTCGAGGAGATCGCCGCGCTGTGGCAGGCCGACGGCAGCTTCGGGCCGCAGCTCGACGCCGACACGGTCGCGCGCGAGCTCAGGGGCTGGCACGCTGCGCTCCAGCGGGTGCGGACCAGCTGATCGCGCCGGCGCGCGCGGCATGGTGTGCCGCGAGCCAGGAGGCGACTCGTTCCGTGGCGTCGCGCTCGAGCGCGAGTCCGAGCTTCGAGCGGCGCCACAGGACATCCTCCGCGCTGCGCGCCCACTCCACGCTGCGCAGATAATCGAGCTCCGCTTCGTAGAGCTGTGGAGCAATCTCCTGCCCCAGGTCTTCGAGGCGCCGCGCACCCTGCAGGATGCGGTCGATCCGGGTGCCGTAGGCGGCGCACATGCGCCGGATCATCGCGGCAGGTGCGAACGCGTAGCGCGCGGTCCGATCGCCGCAGAATTCTTCGGCATTCCGCCCGGGCAGGTCGCCGCCGGGCAGCGTGACGCCTCGCGTCCAGCGCCGCGGCTGAATTTGCAGATGCGGCAGCAGCTCCGAGAGGGCGTGCTCGGCGAGCCGGCGGTAGGTCGTCAGCTTGCCGCCGAACACCGAAAGCAGCGGCGCGCTGCCTGCGGGCGCATCCAGATCGAAAACGTAGTCGCGAGTCACCGTCGACGCGCTCGCCTCGCCGTTGTCGTAGAGCGGCCGTACGCCGGCATACTGCCACACGACCTGCTCCGGCCGCACCGGCGAGCGAAAGTACTCCGAGACCGCGCGGCAGAGATATTCGACTTCCTCGGGGCTCACCGCAGCCGGCAGCGACTCGCCGCGGCAAGGAACATCGGTCGTGCCGATCAGGGTGAACCGCTCTTGAAACGGGATGGTGAAGATCACGCGCCCATCCAGGCTCTGCAGCGTGTAGGCGTGATCGCCGGGATAGAGTTGCGGAACTACGATGTGACTGCCCTTGACCAGCCGCAACGCACTGCGGCTCGGCACACCCACACGCGTGAGCACCTGCTCGACCCACGGGCCCGCCGCATTCACCAGGGCCCGCGCGTGCAGCGTACGGCGCTCGGCGGCCTGCGATTCGATGTCGATGCGCCATAGGCCGGATTCACGCCGCGCCTGCACGAAGCTCCAGCCGATCGCGATGCACGCTCCGCGCTCATGCGCATCGAGCGCATTGAGGACCACCAGGCGGGCATCGTCCGCCCAGCAGTCGGAGTATTCGAACGCGCGGCCGTAGCGCCCATCGAGCGCGTCGAGCTGAGGGTCGCGGCCGCGGTACAGCATGCGCGTCGGCGGCAAACGCCTGCGGCCCCCGAGGTGGTCGTAGATGAGGAGACCTGCGCGCAGGAGCCAGGTGCTGCGCAGTCCGGGCCGAACCGGAAGCACGAACCGCATAGGACGGATCACGTGCGGTGCGGCGGCCCAGAGCACCTCGCGCTCGGTGAGACTCTCGCGCACCAGGCGAAACTCCCGCTGCTCGAGATACCGCAGTCCGCCGTGGATCAGCTTCGAGGATGCCGAGGAAGTCTCCCCCGCGAGGTCGTGCCGCTCGAGAAGCAGCACTCGGAGCCCCTGCCCCGCCGCATCGCGAGCGATTCCGGCGCCGTTGATGCCGCCGCCGATCACGACGAGATCGATCGGCGCGTCCCCGGGGCAACGATCGCCGGCAGCGGCGGCATTGGCGATCCGGTCGGACATTCAACAGCCCGCGAGGCCGGCGAAGAGCGCAGCGTTCGGACTGTCGGTCCGGAACATCATCGGGGCCCGTCGGAGCCGGCCGAGCAGCGACAGATCGAAGCCGTCGGAATATCGGTGAATTTCATATCGGGTCGGGCGTACGTCTGCCACGCGAGGAATCATCGTGAAAAGGACTCCGGGATTGTGCTCCCGGTACCGCCGGAACTACGAGACCGTCGTGCGTCGCGCGGCGCACGGGATAATTGCCCCCCGGCGGAGCTCTGCCGAGCGAGCCGAATCTCGCCCCGGAGGGCCGAGTGCGCCCGAGGACCCCCGCGACGTGTTGGATGCCCCCAAGGCGAGAAATCCTCGTGCGTCATCAGGGCAAAGGCACCTTCATTGCAGAGAACCCGCAGGCGCGCGCCCAGTTCCCGCTTCTTTCGGATGGCACGTCCCGGTGGCAGCCCTCCGGGGCGAGAGACACGCTCACCCGCCCGCGGCTGAGCGCATGCGGACTGCACCGCCATGTGGTCAGCAGCAGCCGATCGGCCTATAGTCCCGGCCAGAGCCGGACTCCATTGCCGCAGATTCCTCTGCAGGGGCCGTGCCGAGCACTCAATCCGGGGGGGCGCGCTTGCCACTGATCAATCATTCGATCGGGTCGTCGGGATGGGACTGAAGAATTCGATGGTCGGCCTCGTCTCGCGCCTGGTCGGCATCGAGAAGGCCTACAAGGTCGTCTATCACCTGCGCCGGGACGAGCTGTCGGCCAAGATGGCCGCCGAGTGCCGCAACGAGGTCCAGCACGGTCCGTTTGCCGGCATGGTCCTCACCGACAGGGCCTCTTGGGCGCGCGGCGGAGACAAGGCCTCGAAGCTCGCGGGACTTTACGAAGCGGAGCTCCATCCGGCGCTGCGCACCGCATGCGATCGCTCGCCTGGATTGGTGATCAACGTCGGCTGCGCGGAAGGGTACTACGCTGTCGGCCTCGCCCGCATGCTGCCCGGCGCCAGGATCTTCGCCTTCGACATCGACCCCATGGCGCGCACCGTCTGCGCCGAGGCCGCGGCGAAGAACGGGGTCGGCGATCGGGTCACCGTGAGAGGGGCGGCCACCCGCGAGGCGATCTCGCAGATCGTAGGTTCAGCCCCCTTTGCGCTCGTCGTGATGGATTGCGAAGGCTGCGAAGGCGAGCTTCTCGACCCGGCGAGGGCGCCCGAGCTGGCACGTTGCGACATCATCGTGGAGACGCACGACTGCTTCGTGCCGAACGTCACGGACACGCTCATCCAGCGTTTTCGGGACACCCACGAGGTGGAGGTCATCCGCGCGGGCCCCAGGGATCCCGCCGCCGTTCTGCCGCACTGGCCGGAGCGGGACCGCTGGCTGGTCGTCGCTGAAGGCAGGCCCGCGGGTATGAGCTGGCTCGCCTGCTGGTCGAAGGCTCATCGGACGTGAGCACTCTGGCAGCGCGAAGTCCCCATCAAGGCGAAAGCAACAGACTGCAGCAGGTGACGGCGCCCTCGGCCTTTTCCGTCTCCGACATCGCCACCGTGTGCACGCGGACTCCGCGCCGCCGCAGGATTTCGGCGGTACGCGGACACGAGCGGGGATAGATCACGTCGGCACCGATCATGAGCGCGTTTGCGGCCGAGGGCTCGGCCTCGTCCACTTCGATGAAGCGCATTCCCGGGAAGTGCCGCCGCTCCACATACCGGGAGTTGATCAACAACTCGCCGGACGCGACCTGCGTGACGGCGGACTTCAGGTGCAGGCACCCCTGCACCGGCACGGGCAGCACCCTATAGCCGAAGGGCAGAAGGAGCGCGCGGAGCTGCTCGATGCCGCTCGAGTTGCTGCGGCTGGAGGTCCCTACGTAAACGGAGCGCTCCACGCGCAGCACGTCACCCCCGTCCAGCGTGCCGGGGCTTTCGATGCGGACCAGATCCCGATATCTGCCGAGCACCGTAGCGATCGACGCCGTCTCCGGCCTGCGTGAGGCCGCACCGGGACGGGTGATCACGGCCACCTCATCGAGGACGATGGCGGTGTCTTCCACGAACACGGAATCGGGAAGCGCGGGCTCCTCCGGGAGACTCTCGACGCGCCAGCCGAGATCGCGCAGCGCCTGCTCGTAGGCGCGATGTTGCTCCCGGGCGAGTCCGAGATCGAAGACGCTGCGCTGCAGATGAGTGAGCTCGCACCGCGCCATGGCGGAGCTGACCTTGCGCGTCAGCGCAATACGCTCGCGCTGCGGCGGCTCGGGCACGGAAGGACGGCGGATCTCGCTCATACCAATCGGGAAGCATATCAGGTACTGTAATCGCCTCGGATTTCGCCTCCGGAAACCAAAAGCCCAGATGCAATCGCCTGGCGAACCCCGACGCAGCCTCGGGCTCGCGACCACCACCTCGGTCGTGATCGGCAACATGGTGGGTTCCGGGATATTCCTGCTGCCCGCATCGCTGGCGGTCTACGGCGCCTACAGCCTTTGGGGATGGGTCGTGAGCACCGTGGGCGCGCTGCTCCTCGCTCGGGTCTTCAGCCGGCTCGCGCGGCGCTCACCCTTGGCGGGCGGTCCGTACGCCTATCCGCGTGAAGTCTTCGGTGACTTCGCCGGATTTCTGCTCGCGTGGATGTACTGGATCAGTATTGCGGCAGCCGTTGCGGCAATTGCCGTCGCCTTCGCGAGCTATCTGACGACGATATTCCCGCTCCTCGCCACCCACCACCTCGCAGGCGCCGGCGCCGCGCTCGCTGCGACGTGGACACTGACGGCGGTGAACATGCTGGGCGTGCGTGCTGCGGGGCGACTTCAGCTCGTCACGGTGATCCTGAAGCTCTCGCCGCTCCTCGTGCTGGCCCTGTTCGGCCTCTTCCACTTCGATCCCCACATTCTCGCCTCCGGCGGGGCCGGCCAGTCCGCGCCGGCGGCGATCGACTCGAGCGCGGCGCTGACGATGTGGGCCTTCCTCGGTCTTGAGTGCGCCACGATTCCCTCAGATCACGTGAAGGACCCGGAACGGACCATTCCCCGGGCGACGTGGCTCGGTACCGGAATAGCCGCCGTTTTCTACATCCTCTGCACCACGGCGGTGATGGGGGTCATCCCCGCGAGCTCGCTGGCGCACTCCAACGCGCCGTTCGCCGACGCGGCGAAGCTTCTTTGGGGCGGATGGGCGGGTGATCTGGTCGCCGCCGCCGCGATCATCTCCTGCTTCGGCGCGCTGAACGGCTGGATCCTGATGTCAGGCCAGTTTCCCCAGGCGGCGGCGAAGGATCATTTGTTTCCGCAGCCGTTTGCCACGGAAGGAACCCGGGGCACACCGGTCGCGGGCCTCGAGCATCATCGCCACCGTCGCGATCCTGACGAGCTACACCCGCGGGCTCGTGGGCATGTTCAACGTGATGATCCTGATCGCGACGTTCTACACCCTGGTGCCGTACATGCTGTGCTCCCTGGCCGAACTGCTGCTCGGTCGCGACGACGGGGCGCGCGGCCGGAACATCGCTTTGGCGTCTTTGGCATTCGCCTTTTCGCTATGGGCCGCCGCGGGCGCCGGCAAAGAGACGCTCTACTGGGGCACCCTGCTGATGCTCGTGGGCCTGCCGCTGTACGTATGGCAGAAGTGGAGCCAGCCCGACAGGGCGCAGGCCTGAAGGCCGTCCGCCCGCAGCGGCAGGGCGCGCAGCCGGCGGCGCGGGCACGATCTGCGCCTCGGCAACCGTGGGAGCCGGATGGGCCACGGCCGCGCCGGCGGCCTCCCCCGCACAGGATCGAACATGACTCCGATCCAGAAGCGCCCGCTGGCGTCGCAAGCGCCCTCATTGAAGCGGAAAAGCGCGGGGTCGAATGGCGGAGGCGACCAGCAGGCTCAGAGTTCCGGTCTCGAGATCGAGGCGGAACAGCCCGTGCCTGAGCGCCACGACCGCACTGCCGTCTGCCGCCAGGGCAAACCGCCGAAATCGCTCCTCACCGGCCAGGTGCGGGTCGCTTCGCCGTCAGGACAATAGCGGTGCAGCGCCGGCGCCTTGATGTCGATCCAATAGAGCGCGCCCTCACCGGCAACCCAAGTCGGGGACTCGGCAATCCTCGCAGGGATCTCCGGCACTGCCTGGATGATCATGGCGGCTTCCTCCCGTGGGGAACCCGTGCCGCGCACGCGGGTTCCCGCCTGCGAGGGGGAACCATGGGGGACACGGGGCGTTGCCGTTCACACGAGATGGCCACGCCACGGGAGCGTTCATGACCAGGACAGCGCCGCCCCATAACCCGACGGGGCAGGATCCGGGGACGCCCCGCGACGATCACGCCGCCGGCGGCTGGGGCTCCCTGCGCGGGGTCTCGCGCATTTTCGGCGAGGCCGACAGTTCGAGCCGCGCCCTGGGCATACTGTCGAAACTCAACAAGCCCAAAGGGGTGATGTGCACCTCCTGCGCGTGGGCGAAGCCCGCGAAGCCGCACGCCTTCGAGTTCTGCGAGAACGGAGCGAAAGCGACTCTGTGGGAACTGGACGAGCGTCGCGCGGACGCCGAGTTCTTCGCCGAGAACAGGGTATCCGACCTGCGCGGTCTGCACGACCACGAGCTGGAGAAGAAGGGCCGGCTCACGACTCCCCTGCGCTACGATCGCGCGAGCGACCGCTACCGTCCCGTGAGCTGGGAGGAGGCGTTCGCGGAGATCGGACGCGAGCTGCGCGGACTCGCCGATCCCAGAGAGGCCGTGTTCTATGCGTCCGGACATGCGGGCCTGGAGCCCGCCTACCTGTATGCCCTGTTTGCGCGAGCGATGGGTCATCAGAATCTGCCCCAGTCGTCCAACATGTGCCACGAAACGACCTCGGTGAACCTGAAGTCGTTCATCGGCACTCCGGTCGGGACCTGCACGCTGGAGGATTTCGACCACTGCGATGCGATATTCTTCTTCGGGCAGAACACCGGAACCAACAGCCCGCGCTTCCTGCACGTTCTGAAGGCCGCGGTGAAGCGTGGCTGCCGCATCGTGACTTTCAATCCCTTGCGAGAGCGAGGGCTGATCGAGTTCGTCGACCCTCAGAACATCGTCCAGATGACGGTGGGCTCAGCAACCCCCATTTCCGAGAAGTACTACCAGTCGCGTCCGGGCGGCGACATCGCGGTGCTCGCAGGCCTGATGAAATGCGTGCTGGCCGCGGAGGATGCGGCACCGGGGACGGTGATCGCGCGCGATTTCATCGCCCAGGAGACCACCGGCTTCGAGCAGGCCGTGGCGGCGGTGCGCGCCGCTTCCTGGGCCGAGATCGAGCGGCACAGCGGCCTGAGCCGCCAGATGATCGAGGAGGCGGCCGGGATCTACCTGGCGGCGGACAAGGTCATCGGCATCTATGGCATGGGACTCACCCAGCACGTGAACGGGTGGCTCAACCTCGGGATGCTCTGCAACCTGCTGCTGATGCGCGGCAATATCGGCCGACTCGGAACCGGCATCTCACCGGTGCGGGGCCACTCCAACGTTCAGGGTCAGCGCACCGTCGGCATTGGCGAGAAGACCGCGCACATGCCGGCGGACAAGCTGCGGCAGCTCTTCGGTATCGTTCCGCCGCAAGAGGACGGCCTGAATGCCGTCGGCGCCTGTGAGGCCATGCTTCGCAAGCGCGTGAAGGCGATCATGCTACTCGGCGGCAATCTGGTGCGCGCGCTGCCTGACCGGGAAAGAATGGAGAAGGCGTGGTCCGGCCTGCGCCTGACCGTCTACATTGCGACAAAGCTCAACCGCTCGCACCTGACGCCCGGCGAGGTCAGTTTTCTTCTGCCGTGCCTCGGACGCACCGACGAAGACCGCCAGCAGACCGGTCCGCAGGCGGTCTCCGTGGAGGATTCGCTCTCGCACATCTACGGCTCGATCGGCACGGCGCCGCCGCCGGGCCCGCAGGTGAAGTCCGAGACCGCGATCGTCGCGGGAATCGCCAAAGCGACCCTGGCGCCGAATCCGAAGCTGAAGTGGGACGAATGGACCGGCAACTACGACCTCATCCGCGACCTCATCGCCGCGACGTTTCCGGATGACTTCGCAAATTTCAATGCCCGGCTGTTCGAGCCGGGCGGCTTCTACAGGGGCAATCCCGCGCGCGAGCGGAAGTGGAAGACGGAAAGCGGCAAGGCACAGTTCACCGTGCCCACGACCCTCTCGGCGCTCGGAGTGGCCCCGTCCGGCGATGTCATGACACTGATCACGCTTCGGTCGAACGACCAGTTCAACACGACCATCTACGGCTTCTCCGATCGCCTGCGCGGCCTCGAAGGCAGCCGGGACATTCTCCTGATCAACCAGGAGGAAATGGCTCGCCTCGGCCTCGAGCAGGGGCAGAGAGTCGACCTCGTCTGCGCGGTGGAGGATGGAATCGAGCGCCGGGTGCGCGGTCTCGCCGTAACACCTTACGATCTGCCGCCACGCTGCGTCGCCGGCTACTACCCCGAGCTCAATCCACTGGTCCCGCTCGGCTATCACGAGAAGAACTCGAAGACCCCCGCGTACAAGGGGACGCCCGTGAAGATCTCGGCCTGATGCAACGCCCGGACGCTCTCCGGCCCCGCCCGGGCGCATGGAGCAAGGGAATGGCGTTCAGCAGTGCGATCGCCAGACGAGCTGCGTGGCGAGAAGCTCGGGGAGCCGCGCGGACTCGCGATTGCCGGATGTGCGCCCGGAGCCGCTCATAGGCCCAGAACATAGACGGGCGCAATGGCCGCGAGTGCCAGGGCAATCTGGAGGCCGAGAACGCCTAATGCACGGCGCGGTGTCCTGCTGAGCCACTTGAACGCGAACCAGGCAACCGCGGGGACCTGCAGGAGCATGAGGAGTTGCCACGTATGGGCGGCGGCGCCCTCGTCCGCATGCGGCGGCGGGACGCCGAACCTCGCCAGGCTGACGAGGACCACGGTGAGGGCGGCGACCGACATCGCCATCGGCAGGAGGGCACCGGGTTGCCTCGAGAACTCGAGGAAGGATCCGTAGTCCGCGCCCGTGTGCATATTCCGGTGTGCTGATGACACCCAACGCTCGCGCAGACCTGAGCGCAGAACATCGAGGACTGTCCGCGGACCGCCGGGAGCATCGCGCAGGACGCTTTCGAACTCCTCGCCGTACCTTTCGCGCCAACCAGGAGGATATGCGCGCAACAACCAGCGGACGAGCGTGCCATTCATACGAATTTCAGCCTCTTCGTGCCGGCCTTGACGAATTGCTCGAGGGTCGCGAGCTGGGCGCGCAATAAACGCCCGCCTGCGGCAGTGATCCGGTACGGGCGGCGCCGCTCCTCGGGCGGCAGCGGCTCGATCAACCCCTCCGCCTCGAGGCGCGCAATGGCCCCGTACAGCGTGCCTGGCCCAAGCCGGGTTCCGCACATCGCGGCGATGTCCTCGATCATGGCATGCCCGTGCTTGGGGCCGCCCGCGAGGCTCGCCAGGACCAGCAGCGGCGGGTCGGAGTAATGGCCCGCATCCCTCCCCTCCGGGGAGTCCGCTCCGTGTCGCGTACTACGCATGACGTAGTCATACCCGCGCTTCCCTGATCGGTCAATAGTCTGGAGTGATGGTCATGCTCTCCTCCGCAAACGGCGCGCGATCCCGCGGCCGTCACCTGCCGGCACGCGAAGGCAACAGCTGCGCCTTGAAGAATCGCACCGTGGCCCGATCCGCCTCGAGCCAGGTGTGATAGCGCAGGAACACGTGGATCTCATCCGGTATCACGAGCTCCTGATACGGCACGTGAGCAAGCTGCAGGCGGCGCACCAGATCGACCATCTGATGGAAGTGCACGTTGCGGTCGTCGTCCCCCTGGATGAGCAGCACCGGCGACTTCCAGGTGCCGATCGCCGAGTCCGGCGAGGACAGCCACGCGGTCCGCAGCACCTTCTTCATGTCGGGCATCTGATAGCGCTCGATCGGCTTGTCGAACCAGTCGCCGCCGAACATCGACCAGTCATGCACGCCGTGCATGTCGACTCCGGCCTTGAAGATGTCGGAGTTGCGGGCAAGCCCGAGCGCGGTGAGGTAGCCGCCGTAGGATCCGCCCCAGATGCCGATCCGTTTCGGATCGACGCGCGGATCGCGCTGCAGCCATTTCGCCCCCGCGAGCACGTCCTTGTATTCGGCTGCGCCGGTCGGGCCCCACCCCGCGGGGTACTGGAAGGCGTGCCCGTAGCCGATGCTCAGGCGGTAATTGACCGAGAGCACGATGAAGCCGTGATCGGCGAGGTACTGGTTCACGGCGTAGGAGTTGCTGTAGTAACCCATGTCGTGCCACGTCAGCATCATCTGCCGCGGCGGTCCGCCGTGGACGAAGATGATGCCCGCCTTGTGCGCCGCGCCGCCGGCGGCCTGGAAGAGCTGTCCCTGCACGGCCCAGCCGTCGGCCGCGTGAAACTCGACCGGCCGCGGAACGACGAGCTCGCGGGTGGGAAAGTCGGCAGGCAGCGGGTCGCCGCCGGCGCTGCGCCAGCGCGTGCCGGTCAGCGGCCCCCAGAGCACCTCGGGAGGACGGCGCGGCCCGGCATCGATGAAGGAGATGATCCTGGCATCATCGGTCAGCGCAGGGCTCCAGGCACTGTGCGTGCCGCGGGTGATCGCCCTCGGGGGGCCGCCGTCGACCGCTACGCGATAAAGATGCCGGCGATCGTTATCGCCGGGGGTGGCGCCGGTGTTGGCGGTGTAGACGAGCCAGCGGCGATCGGGCGTCATACGGACATAATCGACGCGAAAGGCGCCGGGCGTCAGCAGCCGGGCCGCGCCGCCCGCAGCGGAGACGGCATAGAGGTGCGGCCAGTTGTCCATGGAATCGACGAACACCAGCCGGTCGCCGGCGGCCCAGTGCAGCACGACGGGGGCGCCCCAGTGGGTGAAGGATCCGGCGAGGGTGTCGGGACTCTTCCAGATGCGCCTGCCGGTGTCGCGCGCGACGTCCGCCACGTGGATCGACCAGGGCACGCGGTGCCATCGCAACGGATTCTGCGGCGGTCCGCCGCGGCCCGGGGTGCGGATGAAGGCGATGCGGCGGCCATGCGGGGACCAGCGCGGGTGGCTGTCGTGAGAGGTCGAAGGAGTGAGGAACTCGAGCGGCGTCGAGTCATTGCGGAAGATCCCGATGAAGCTGTGATCGCCGCGATGGGAGACAAAGGCGAGCAGCCTGCCATCGGGCGACCAGTGCAGGCTCGAGTCCTTGCCGATGTCGAAGAACAGCCGCTTCGCCCTGGCGCCGCCGTCGATGGGCGCGATCCACACGCTCTGGTCGGGGCGGCGGATGAATGCCACCTCGCGGCCATCCGGGCTCAGCGCGGGCGCATCACCCCTGCCGAGGAGCCGCGGCGCCCCACCGCGCACCGCTACCGACCAGACCTGCATGTGCGGCTGCACGGGACTCGCCGTCGGATCGGGCTGGAGCGGCTCCGGCCAGTTGGCATCGTGGTCGCCGCCGCGCACGTAGACCAGATACCGGCCATCGCGGGAGAACTCGAGGTACGTGAGCTCCTGGCCGCTGTCGTGCGTGTAGTGCGTGACCTTGCGCGCCCGGTACTCCGGTGCTTCTGCCAGCCAGACGTTGCGCACGCCGCGCACCTCCGAGACCCAGGCGAAGGCGCGGCCGGAAGGCAGGGACGTCAGGAATCTCGGAAAGGGATAGCCGAGCACCTGGCGGAGCGTGAAGCGGCCACGAGCCTCGCGTGCGCCGCCGGAGGGGCTGGCGAGGAGCGCGGCGAGCGCGAGCAGCAGCGGCCCGAGAATCCTCGATGCGTGGTGCTTGCGCACGGTGCCCCCCTTCTTCGAGCCTCTTTGCAAGTCCGCGGGATAGCCTAGCAGGAGATGCGGCAGATACCGCGGTCGGCACGGAATCCCGGGTCCACGTGCAGCAAGTCGACGGCGAAATTGTACCTGCGCCGGGTGCCAGCATAGACGAGGTTCCAGAGCGAGCCTTTGACGGTGCCCGGGAAGAATCCAAAGGCGTTCGCCACCACAAAGGGGTAGGTCGCGGTCGATGAGCCGAGGACAGCGGTCACGACATCGCTGGGATCGACCTGCCACTGCCCGTCGGCGGAGTAGAGCCCGCTGTCGTAACCGCTGCCGCTACGGTCGGAGGCGAACATAACGACGACGAGCCCGCGGCGCCCGCCGATCAGGCTAGCCGCACTTCGAGTCGCCGCAGTTGAGGCACGTCATGCAGCCGTCCATCATGACGACGGCGGCGGTGCTGCACTTCGCGCAGAGCTGCGCTCCGTCGGGGAAGTGCGATTTGGCGAAGGCATCCGCCTGCTTCGTGCGCGCCTCGAACTCCGCTCGCTTCTCGTCCACCAGCTTCTGCTGATGCTCGTCAAGCTGCGGCTTGCGCATGAGGCCGATGGTCTGCAGGTGCTTCTCGATGACGTAGCCCAGCTCGGCGATGATGGACGGCATGAACTTGCCCCCAGGCTGCCAGTAGCCGCCGCGAGGATCGAACACGGCCTTCAGCTCATCGACCAGGAAGGTGACGTCGCCACCCTTGCGAAACACCGCGGAGATGATCCGCGTCAGCGCCACGATCCATTGGAAGTGATCGAGGTTCTTCGAGTTGATGAAGATCTCGAACGGGCGGCGCTGCTCGTACTCCGTGCTTTCGTTCAGCACGATGTCGTTGATCGTCACGTACATCGCGTGATCGGAGATCGGTGTCTTGATCTTGTAGGTGGAGCCGATCAGCACTTCCGGGCGCTCGAGCTTCTCGTGCATCCGGATGACCTTCGCCGTACGGCCGTTCTTGTCGCGAACGAGCTCCTCGGTCGGCGCTGCAGGAAGCCCTTTCGGCCCCTCTGGTGCCGCAGCCGCGGGGCCGGGCTGAACCCGGGCCGTGTCCTCCGGCTTCTGCACCTGGTACTTGACGATTTTGCGCTCGATCTTGATGGTCATGATCTGAGTTCCGATAAATGGGCCCGCATGCGCTTCACTACAACGTCCTCAATACCGTCCGTAGTAGCCGTCCTTCATTGCGTCAAACAGGTTTGCGGCTGTGTGTAGCTCACCGTCGTATTCAATCTGCTCGTCGCCACGCGCCTCCACCACTGTTCCGTCATCGAGCGTGAACCTGTAAGTGGTGTTCTTCAGGTCCTGCTCCTTCACCAGCACGCCCTGGAACGCCTCCGGATTGAAGCGGAACGTGGTGCAGCCCTTCAGGCCCTTCTCGTGAGCGTAGAGGTAGATGTCCTTGAATTTCTCGAACGGGAAGTCCGTGGGCACGTTCGCCGTCTTGGAGATCGACGAGTCCACCCAGATCTGGGCCGCGGCCTGCACGTCCACATGCTCGTTGGGGGTGACGTTCTCCGACGCAATGAAGTAGTCAGGCAGCTTCTCGGCATCGGACGCGGCGTCGGGCTTGGCCTTGGCGTTGACCAGCTCCCGGTAGGCCAGCAGCTCGAAGGAATAGACGTCGACCTTCTCCTTGGACTTCTTGCCGCCGCGGATCACGTTGCGGAAATAATAGTGCGCGAACGAGGGCTCGATGCCGTTCGAGGCATTGTTGGCGAGCGAGAGGGAGATCGTGCCCGTCGGAGCGATCGAGGTGTGGTGCGTGAACCGGCAACCGGTCTCCGCCAGCTCCTCCACCAGCTTCGGTGCGACCGCCGCCACCCGCTGCATGTAGCGGCTGTATTTGGCGTGCAGGATGCGGCCGGGAATCTTGTCGCCGGGCTTCCAGCCGTCGCGCGCCATTTCGGGACGCTTGCGCAGCATCTCCTTCGTGACCGTGAATCCCTCGTTCATGATCGGCGCCGGGCCCTTCTCGCGCGCCAGCTCGAGCCCCGCCTCCCAGCCGGCGAGCGCCATCTCGCGCGAGATATCCTCCGTGAAGCGGACCGACTCCGGCGACCCGTACTTCATGCGCAGGAGCGTCATGGTGCTGCCGAGTCCCAGGTATCCCATGCCGTGGCGGCGCTTGCGCAGAATCTCCTCGCGCTGCTTCTCGAGCGGCAGGCCGTTGATCTCAACGACATTGTCGAGCATGCGCGTGAAGACCTTCACCACCTCGCGGTACTCGTCCCAGTCGAACTTCGCGCGCTCGGTGAACGGCTC
>DASTAC010000120.1:0-51646 GCA_035713045.1 Steroidobacteraceae bacterium | reverse complement strand
CATGAAACGGACAAACACGGTAGTCGGTACAGGGATGTACCCGGCCGCCGCAGGTGGCCGGGTTTTGGGCAAAAACCACGCTTTTTGCCCAAAACCGCGCTGGGCGGGGCACGATGCCCCGATCCAGCGTTTCTTAATAGTACATTCCGGTCTGCAGCCGTGCCTCCTCGGACATCATGCTCTGATTCCAAGGGGGATCGAACGTCAGCTCGACACGCGCTTCACGGACGGTCGGAATCCGGCCGATCTTGTCCTTGACGTCATCGACCAGAATGTCGCCCATGCCGCAACCGGGGGCCGTCAGGGTCAGGCGCACGTCGATCGTACGCGTGCCGTCCTCGTTGGGCTGCACGGTACAGTCATACACGAGGCCGAGGTCCACGATGTTGATCGGGATCTCGGGGTCGTAGCAGGTGCGCATCTGCGCCCAGGCGAGCTCGCGCACGTCGTCCTCCGTGGCGTTGGGCGGCAATTCCGGCGGCTTCACGGGCTCCTTGCCGATGGCGTCGGCGTCCTCCCCGGAGATCCGAAAGAGATTGCCCTCCATGTAGACGGTAAAGCTGCCGCCGAGGGCCTGGGTGATGTAGCCGGACTGGCCCGGCTTGAGGTTGACCTCGACGCCGGCGGGGACGATCACCGCCTTGACTTCGCGGTTGACGACGAAGGGCTCGTTCTCATGGCTTCGCATCGAGCGCTCACTCCGTGGAGACGGTCGCCGCGCTGCGCTCCAGCGCGGCGCTCAGGGTGTGCCAGCAGAGGCTCGCGCACTTGACGCGGGCCGGGAACTCGCGCACTCCGGAGAGGGCGGCGAGCTTCCCGAGGGAAGCGTCGGGAACGGCGTCCTGCTGAGTCAGAAGAGAATGTATCCGGCCGTAGAGCTCGTTGACGGTTCGTCTGTCCTTGCCCTTGACGGCCTCGGTCATCAGCGACGCTGAAGCCGTCGAGATGGCACAGCCCTTGCCCTCGAAGCGGATGTCCTCGATGCGGTCGTCCTTCATGCGCACGTACAACGTCAACCGGTCGCCGCAGAGCGGATTGTGCCCCTCGGCATGGGCGTCGCAAGGCTCCATGCGTCCGAAGTTCCGCGGGCGCTTGTTGTGGTCCAGGATGACGTCACGGTAGAGCTCTTTCAGATCCATCAGGTGAATACCTCGCGCGCCTTGTCGAGGGCGGCGGCCAGGCGAGCCACCTCGGCCTCCGTGTTGTAGCAGCCGAAGGACGCGCGCGCTGTCGCAGGAATGTCGAAGAACGTCATCACCGGCATGGCGCAGTGATGGCCGGTGCGGATGGCGACGCCCTCCGCATCGAGGATGGTGCCGAGATCGTGGGGGTGCACCCCGGCCAGGGTGAACGACAGCACCGCCGCCTTGTGGCGCGCCGTGCCGATGATCTCGATCCCGGGCATGCGCTCGAGCTCCCGGGTGGCGTGCTCGAGCAACCGCCGCTCGTGCGCGGCGATCGCCTCCAGTCCGAGGCTCTCCACGTAGTCCATCGCCGCGGCCAGGCCGATGGTCCCGGAGATGTTGGGCGTGCCGGCCTCGAATTTCCAGGGCAGCTCGTTGTACGTCGTTTTCTCGAAGGAGACGGTCAGGATCATGTCCCCGCCGCCCTGCCAGGGGGGCATGGCCTGCAGCAGCTCCTCTCTGCCGTAGAGCACGCCGATGCCGGTCGGCCCGTAGAGCTTGTGACCGGAGAAGGCGTAGAAGTCGCAGCCGAGGGCGCTTACGTCGACGGCGCAATGAGGGATGGCCTGGGCGCCATCGACGAGGACGACGGCCCCGTGTGCATGCGCTGCATCGATCATGCGCTTGACCGGCAGAATCGTGCCGAGCGCGTTCGATACGTGCGCAATGGCGACCAGCCGGGTGCGCGGCGAGAGCATCGCCAGGAAACCGTCGAGCTCGATCTCGCCGCGCCGGTCGATGGGCGCGACCTTCAGCGTGCAGCCCGTCTGATCGCGGACCATCTGCCAGGGGACGATGTTGGCGTGATGCTCGAGTCCGGTGATGAGGATCTCGTCACCCGGTCCGAACCGCGACCGGGCATAGGCTTGGGCGACCAGGTTGATGCCCTCGGTCGTGCCCCGGGTGAAGATGATCTCGCGGGTCGACTTCGCATTGATGAACCGGCGCACCCGCTCGCGCGCGCCTTCATACGCATCCGTCGCAGCCTGACTCAGCGCATGCACGCCGCGGTGGACGTTGGCGTGATACTGCGTCTCGTACCGCTCCACCGCGCGCAAGACCGCGAGCGGACGCTGGGCCGAGGCTGCGCTGTCGAGATATACCAGCGGCTGGCCGTTGACCGTCCGCTCGAGGATCGGAAAGTCCCGCCTCACACGCTCGACATCGAGCACGGGCGGTGGCGCAACGTGTGTCGCCGTGACGGCCATCAGAGGAGCTCCTTCAACGAGGCGGCGTCGGGCATCTGGCCGGCGAGGTCGTGCTCGATCTGCCGCCTGAGCTCGGGGATGCCGATCTTCGCGACGACATCCTCGAGGAATGCCCACTTGAGGAGCCGTTGCGCCGTTTCGGCCGACAGGCCGCGGGAGAGAAGGTAGAAGAGCATGTCCGCGTCCAGTTTGCCCGCCGTCGCGCCATGGCTGCAGCGGACCTCGTCGGTGTAGATCTCGAGCTGCGGGCGCACGTCGATCTCGGCGTCGGGTCCCGCAAGGAGGCCGCGAAGCGATTGCCGTGAATCGGTCCCGGCGGCGGATTCGTGGGCGGTAATCTTGCCGTTGAAAGCGACGCGTGCGCGTCCGGAGGCGATTCCGCGGAAGGTCTGTTCGGTGCGGGCACGCGGGGCGATGTGCTCCACGAGCGCGAAGTGATCCTGCACCTGCTGGCGATCCCCGAGCGCCGCCACCGACAGGGCGAGCTCCGCGCCGGGGCCGGCCATCTGCACGTGGGTCGTGCAGCGGGCTGAGAGCCCGCCCGTGTTGACGGCGAGCAAACCGTAGCGCGCATCAGCCGAGAGCACCGCCGAAAGCGTGTCGAGGAACGTGGACCGCACGCCGGCCTTCTGCAGGCGGTAATGATCCAGTTGCGCGCCCTGGCCGACTTCCACGGCGACCGCGCTGTTGACGAACTCGGCGCCGCCGCCGGCGCTCACATGCCGCTCCACGAGGACCAGGCGAGCGCCTGGATCCAGAGTGACGTGGACGCGCGGATAGGAGGCGCCGGCGTCCGCGCCGGCAGCCGCGATGAAGATCAGCTCCATGCGCTGCAAAGCGTCACCGGCGCCGGTGACGTGGATGGCGGCGATATCGGTGGCGAACGCCTCGTTGAGGAGCGCCAGGCGCGCTTCGGGCAGGCGGCCCATCGCGGCCGCCCGGGCAGGCGCACCGGGCGACACCGTCACCTGGCCCGAGGGCGCGGCGGCGCCTTCCTGGCGCAGATGGCGCACCGTGAGCCCGGTGCCCTTGCGCTCTGCCGGCGAGGAGAGCTGCGGCGCGAAGACGCCATCGACGTAAGTGTATCGCGCGAAGCCGTCCAGCCCGGCGGGCAGCTCCGAAGGGCCGGGCAGTGCTGCCGCAGCAGCGGCGGCGGCCGGCACGAAGCGCGCGCGCTCGAGTGGCCGCAGGTTGGTGTAGCGCCAGTTCTCGTCACGGGCAGTGGGCAGGCCGCGGGCGGCGAGCGCCTGAATCGCTTCGTGGCGCCGCTCCGCGCTCACGACGCCGGCCGGCAGGCTGTCGCTGACGGCGGCATATTCGTCGAGGAGCCGCCTGGAGAGCGCTGCGCCGCTGCGAGGCTCCGTCCCTGCGCCCTCTGAGATCCGCGTTCGCGAGCTGACGCTCATGGGGAAACCCCTGCGGGCCGGCTGCGGGCGGACGGGAGTCCGCCCCCGTCAGCTCGCGACGCATCGAAAGCGTAGCGAGACGCGCCGAAAAAAATAGCTCCAGACGATTGTGTCATGCCGCCTCGCCGGTCACCCAGTCATAGCCGCGCTTCTCGAGCTCCAACGCCAGCGACTTGTCGCCGCTGCGCACGATGCGGCCCTTCACCAGCACGTGCACGTGGTCCGGAACGATGTAATCGAGCAGCCGCTGGTAGTGCGTGACGAGCACCAGAGAGCGTTCCGGGGAGCGCAGCGTGTTGACGCCGTTGGCGACGATCTTCAGCGCATCGATGTCGAGGCCGGAGTCGGTCTCGTCCAGGATCGCGAGTCGTGGCTCGAGCACCAGCATCTGCAGGATCTCGTTGCGCTTCTTCTCACCGCCGGAGAAGCCCTCGTTCACCCCGCGGGAGAGCATGCTCTCCTCCATGCGCATCAGGCGCATCTTCCCGCGCACGAGCGTCAGGAACTCGAACGCATCGACCTCGTCGATCCCCCGGTGCTTGCGCGCGGCATTCACCGCCGCCTTGAGCAGATAGACGTTATTGACCCCCGGGATCTCCACCGGGTACTGGAAGCCCAGGAACACGCCCTCGCGCGCCCGCTCCTCGGGAGCGAGCGCGAGCAGGTCGCGGCCCTGGAAGGTCACCGAGCCGGCGGTGATCTCGTATCCCGGGCGCCCCGCGAGCACGTTGGCGAGCGTGCTCTTTCCCGAGCCGTTCGGGCCCATGACGGCATGCACCTCGCCGGTCGGAACCGTGAGGGTCAGGCCCTTCAGGATCTCCTTGCCGTCGACTTTGACGTGCAGATTCTCGATGTTCAGCATTGTGCTCTCTTTACGCTTCTAACCGACTGCGCCTTCGAGGCTGACGGCGAGGAGGTTTTGCGCCTCGACCGCGAACTCCATCGGCAGCTCCTTGAAAACCGACTTGCAGAAGCCGCTCACGATCAGGTTCACCGCATCCTCCGCGGAGATACCGCGCGCCAGGCAGTAGAAAAGCTCGTCCTCGCTGATCTTGGAGGTGCTCGCCTCGTGCTCCACCGTCGCCGAGGGATTCTTGACCTCGACGTAAGGAAAGGTGTGTGCGCCGCATTTGCCGCCCATGAGGAGCGAGTCGCACTGCGTGAAGTTGCGCGCCCCGTGGGCGCTCGGCAGGATCTTCACCAGGCCCCGGTAAGTGTTCTGGCCGTGGCCGGCGGAAATGCCCTTGGAGATGATGGTGCTGCGGGTGTCGCGGCCGATGTGGATCATCTTCGTGCCGGTGTCCGCCTGCTGGTGATTGTTGACGGTCGCGACAGAGTAGAACTCCCCGCTCGAGCCGTCGCCGCGCAGCACGCAGCTCGGGTATTTCCATGTGATCGCCGACCCGGTCTCCACCTGGGTCCAGGAGATGTGGGAGTTGCGCCCCCGGCAGTCGCCGCGCTTGGTGACGAAGTTGTAGATGCCGCCTCTGCCCTCGGCATCGCCCGGGTACCAGTTCTGCACCGTCGAGTACTTGATGAAGGCGTCATCGAGCGCCACCAGCTCCACGACCGCGGCGTGAAGCTGGTTCTCGTCGCGCATCGGAGCAGTGCAGCCTTCAAGATATGAAACGTACGCGCCGTCGTCCGCGATGATCAGCGTGCGCTCGAACTGTCCGGTCTTCGCGGCATTGATGCGGAAGTAGGTCGAAAGCTCCATCGGGCAGCGCACGCCTTTCGGCACGTAGACGAAGGAGCCATCGGAGAACACCGCCGAGTTGAGCGATGCGAAGAAATTGTCCGTGTAGGGCACGACGCTTCCCAAGTAGCGCTCGATCAGCTCGGGGTGCTTCCGCACCGCCTCCGAGAACGGGCAGAAGACGACGCCGGCCTCGATCAGCCGCTCCTTGAAGGTGGTCGCCACCGAGACGCTGTCGAACACGGCGTCCACCGCGACACCCGCGAGCCGCGCACGCTCATGCAGAGGCACGCCGAGCTTCTCGTAGGTCTCGAGGAGCTTCGGGTCGACCTCATCGAGGCTCTTCGGTCCGTCGGTCCTGGCCTTCGGCGCGGAGTAGTACGAGATCGCCTGATAGTCGATCGGCGGATACGTCGCGTGCGGCCAGTGCGGCTCGCTCATCGTCAGCCAGTGCCGCAGGGCCTTCAGGCGCCACTCCGTGAGGAAGGACGGCTCGCCCTTCTTGCGGGAGATGAGCCGCACCACGTCCTCGTCCAGCCCGGGCGGGACCGTGTCGGCGTCGATCTCCGTGACGAACCCGTGCTTGTAGCGGCGGGCGAGCAGGCTTTCCAGCTGTTTTGCGGTTTCACTCATGATGGACTCGGCTCAGGAACGGACCGGCGGGCGGATGGCTGCGGCCTTCAGGTCGCGCTCCAGGGCCGGCAGCGTCACGTGGGTGGAGTCGATGCCGGCGAGCTGCGCGAGGCTGACGTCATACAATGACCGCCGGATGGCGAGGTTCAGCCGCTGCCACGCCCGCCCGACGCGGCAGGTCTCCTCGATGTCGCATTGGCCCGCCCCGACCGAGCAGTCGGTGAGCGCCACGGGTCCCTCCATGGCATCGAGAATCGCCGCGGCGCTGATCTCGCTTGCCGGGCGCGCAAGCTGATAGCCGCCGTGGAGGCCGAGCGTCGATGCCACCAGGCCGGCCCGCTGCAGCTGCTTCAGCAGCTTGCTCACCGTGGGCGCGGCGATACGGGTCTGCTCCGCCAGCGCCGCGGCCGTCTGCACACGGGCCGGCCGCTCGGCGAGCACGGCGAGCAGCACGGTGGCGTAATCTGTGAGTCGGCTGATGCGGACCATTGGCGGGAACTGGGTCGGGCCTGAAGTAGGACTATTTTAGTACTGGTTGCGTCCCGAACCAAGCGCTGTCTCGGGGGGTGGCGCCATCCGCCGCCTTGCGAGGCGGAGCTATTTGGTATCCTTGGCGTTTCCATTCATGCGAACGACCCGGGGGCGGACGCCGGCGGCACGATCGAGTGGCTGCGGGCGGCCGCGCCATTTGCTGGAGGAAACTCATCGATGAACCGCAATGAGCTCGCCCGCATCGCCCAGGCGATGGTGGCCAAAGGCAAGGGGATCCTGGCCGCGGATGAGAGCACCGGCACGATCAAGAAGCGCTTCGACGCCATTCGCCTGGAATCCACCGAAGAGCAGCGCCGCAGCTACCGGGAGCTGCTCTTCACCGCACCGGGCGCGGCCGAGGCGATCAGCGGTGTGATTCTCTACGACGAGACGATCCGGCAGAAGACTCGCGACGGCACTCCGTTCCCGCAGTACCTGACCCAGCATGGCATGCTCCCCGGCATCAAGGTCGACATGGGCGCGAAGGCGCTCGCCGGCTTCCCGGGTGAGACGATCACGGAAGGGCTCGATGGCCTGCGCGAGCGGCTGGTCGAGTACCGCTCCCTGGGGGCGCGTTTCGCCAAGTGGCGTGCGGTCATCGACATCGCCGACGGCGTCCCGACGCCTTTCGGCATCGAGGCCAATGCTCACGCGCTCGCCCGGTACGCCGCACTGTGTCAGGAAAACGAGATCGTGCCGATCGTAGAGCCGGAGGTGCTGATGGACGGCGCCCACTCGATCGAGCGCTGCGAGGAAGTCACGAACGCGACGCTGCAGGCGGTGTTCGGCCAGCTCTTCGCGCACCGCGTCCATCTCGAGGGCATGATTCTCAAACCCAACATGGTCATCTCCGGGAAGAAGGCATCGAACCGTGCATCGCCCGAGGCGGTCGCGGAGGCGACGGTACGGACGCTGAAGCGCCACGTGCCGCCGGCCGTGCCTGGCATCGCGTTCCTCTCGGGTGGGCAGTCCTCGACCGAGGCCACGCACCACCTCTCGCTGATGAACCGCATGGGTCCGCTGCCCTGGTCGCTGACGTTCAGCTACGGCCGCGCGCTGCAGGACACGGCGCTCAAGGCATGGGGTGGCGCCGCCGCGTCCTTCGCCGCGGGACAGAAGGAATTCGCCCGCCGCGCCCGGCTGAATGGCCTGGCGAGCACGGGCCGCTACAGCCCCGAGATGGAAAGTCAGGCCGCGTGACGTACCCTGAACCTCTCCCGCACGCGCCGTCAGCTTCGGCAGATGACGCGGTCATCGACGTGCGCGATGTGCACTACGCCATCGACGGGCGGCCGATCTTCGCCGGTCTGAACGTCCGCGCGCGCCGGGGCCTCATTACCGCCGTGATGGGACCGAGCGGCACGGGCAAGACCACGCTGCTGCGCCTCATCACCGGTCAGCTGTTCGCCGATCGCGGCCAGGTGGCGGTATTCGGCCGGGACATGGGCACTCTCCCTGGCCGGGAGATCTATGCGGCTCGCCGGCGCATGGGCATGCTGTTCCAGAACGGCGCGCTGCTCAGCGACATGAACGTCTTCGAGAATGTCGCCTTCCCGGTGCGCGAGCACACCGATCTGCCGGAGTCGCTCATCCGCACGCTCGTTCTCACCAAGCTCGAAGCGGTGGGGCTGCGCGGCGCGGCGCACCTGATGCCGGCCGAGCTCTCCGGTGGCATGGCGCGCCGCGTGGCGCTGGCGCGCGCCATCGTCATGGACCCGGAGGTGCTGCTCTACGACGAGCCCTTCGTCGGACTCGATCCCATATCGCTGGGCGTCATTCTGCGTCTCATCAAGCAGATGAATCAGGCGCTCGGCATCACCAGCATCGTCGTATCGCACGACGTGCAGGAGCTCGCCACCATCGCCGATCAGAGCTATCTGCTCTCCGGCGGGAGTGTCGTCGCCTCCGGCACCCCACAGGAGCTGGCGCGCAGCGACTCGGAAACAGTGCACCAGTTCATGACCGGCAGCGCCGAGGGGCCGGTCAAGTTCCATTACCCGGCCCCCGACTACGCCAGTCAGCTTCTTGGAGCGAACGAAGGATGAGCAACGCAGCCCAACACGGCGCGGTCTTCGAGGGGGTGCGCAAGTTCGGAGTCACGGGCATATTCTTCGCACGGCTGCTGGTCGCCTGCGTGCGCGCTCTCGCACGGCCGCGCCTGATCGTCGCGCAGATCTTCAACGCCGGCGCCCGCTCGCTCATCATCGTCATGCTGTCGGGCCTGTTCACGGGGATGGTGCTCGGGCTGCTCGGACGAGAGGTGCTGCAGCGCTTCGGCGCCGAGACGATGCTCGGCGTGGTCGCCGCGCTCGCTCTTCTGAAGGAGCTCGGCCCGGTGCTGACCGCGCTGCTGTTCGCCGGACGTGCGGGCACCGCGCTGACCTCCGAGATCGGGCTGATGCGGGCGACGGATCAGCTCACCGCCATGGAGGTGATGGCGGTCGACCCGCTGAGCTACGTGGCCGCTCCGCGCTTCCTGGGAGGGCTGATCGCCATGCCCCTTCTCGTCGCAATCTTCGACATCATCGGCCTCTACGGGGCGCAGCTCATCGGCGTGGGACTTCTGGGCGTCGACCATGGCACCTTCTGGTCGCAGATGCAGAGCGCCGTCGTGATGCGTGACGTGACCGAGGGCATCGTCAAGAGCCTGGTGTTCGGCGCCGTCATCAGCCTCATCGCCGTCAACGAGGGCTACCACGCCGAGCCGACGGCGGAAGGGGTCGGGCTCGCCACGACCCGCACGGTGGTCGCCTCGTCCGTGCTGACGCTGCTGCTCGACTATGTCCTGACTGCCGCTTTCATGTAAGAGGATCGCCACTGCTATGCGCGCTACTCGCTCCCTCGAGATCGGAACGGGCCTGTTTGTCATTCTGGGCCTGGCCGCGATTCTTTTTCTGACCACCCAGCTTCCCTCCAGCGGGCTCAAGCTCAGCTTCAGCAAACCGCCCGGCTATGACGTCACCGCCGAATTCGACAATATCGGGGACCTCAAGGTCGGCGCCCCCGTCAGGATGGCGGGAGTGCGGATCGGCGATGTGACGGCCATCGGGTTCGACAACCAGAGCTACCGGGCGGAGGTCCATCTGCACATTTATCCGCAGTTCAGCGAGATTCCTGTAGATAGTTACGCAAGTATCGACACCGAGGGCCTGCTCGGCGGGCAGTACATCAGCATCAGTCCGGGCGGCCTCACGACCTATCTCAAGAACGGCAGCCAGATCCTGCAGACCCAATCCGCCATCGTGCTCGAGAACCTCATCAACAAGTTCTTCGCCAATTACGCGAGCAGCAGTGGCGGCGGCAGCAGCGGCAAGGGCGCCAATCCACCGAATCAGAGCCAGAAACCGCAGGAGCCTCACCCATGAGACCTTCCTCTTTCCGCATGGCCGCGGCAGCATTCCTCGTCGCGGGATGGTGGACGCAGGCGATGCCGGCCGCCGCCGCGCCCGCTGCACAGGGCTCGATGGAGCAGCCTTCCCAGGTGGTGGACGCCGCCGCCAACGGGCTGCTCAAGGCCCTCGATGCCAATCGGGCGCTCTACCGTCGCGACCCGGCCAAGGTCGATGCGCTCGTCGACAAATACATCCTGCCGCACGTGGACACGCAGTTCTCCGCCGAGCTCGTGCTCGGGAAGTACTGGCGGACCGCGACGCCGCAGCAGCGGCAGAGCTTCATCAATGCCTTCTACCACTCGATGCTCAATAACTACGGCGCCGCGCTCGTCGACTTCACGTCCAACATGCTGAAGGTCTATCCGACCAATGTGAAGCCCGGCACGCAGAACGCCACGGTGCGCACGGTGATGATGCGCAGCAGTGGAAGCCCCGTACACGTCAACTACTACATGCACATGACTCCTCAAGGCTGGAAGGCCTGGGATGTCGTCATCGACGGCGTCAGCTACGTCATGAGCTACCGGCAGGACTTGGGCTCGCAGATCGCCCAGCAGGGAATCGATGCCGTGATCGAGCACCTCGAGCGCGGCGAGAAGCCGGCTGCGATCTCCAAGACAACCGGCCATCGTCCGTGACCGGACCGGTCCTCAGCGGCGCGGGCGGCGCCCCAGCGCCCGCGACGTTCGAGATCGTGGTGACCTCGCCGGGCGGATTTGCCGCTAGCGGCGCGTTGACGTTCGCGAATGCCAGGAGGGCGCGCAGCGAGGGGTTGCATGCGCTGCATACCTCCACGGCTCGCGAGCTGCAGGTCGATTGCGGCGGGATCACCCGTTCGGACAGCGCCGGCCTCGCGGTGCTGCTCGACTGGATGGCGGCCATGAAGAGGGAAGGGCGGCCGCTCTGCTTCGCCAACCTGCCTCCCGGCCTGCTGGCCGTCGCCCGCATCAGCGGCGTGGAGGAGATGCTTCAGAAGGGAGTCTGAGCTCGCGGCCGGACTGCTTGATGAAGTCGACGAACGCCCGCAGCGGCGCAGGCACGAGAGCGCCGGGACCCTCCTGCCGCAGCGCCGAATGCCGTTACTGCTGCTGCAACTCCTTCAGCTCTTGCTCGGCGCTGCCGTGCTCGGGACCGTGGACCATGAAGGAGCGCTGCTGCAGGTAGGCATTGCGCGCGAATGCATACGGATCGTAGGCCTTCAGGTCGAGCCGGATGATCGGCAGGAGCTCGACGCCCTTGTCCAGAGCGTCCAGGCCGTCTACGCCGAGGCGGATGGCCAGCTGGCCCGCGTAGTGGCCGTAACCCAGCGGGCTGGCCACGGTGTAGTCGGGCACCAGTCCGAGCGCATCGCGCACGTCCGAGGGGCCGAGGAAGGGCAGCACGACGTAGGGCCCCGTCGGAACGCCCCACTTGCCGAAGGTCTGTCCGAAATCCCGGTCCTCGGGCGTCAGTCCCAGTCGCGAGGCCGGATCGAACAGGCCGCCGATCCCGATGGTGGTGTTGACGACGAGCCGGCCCAGGTCACGGGCGAACGGCAGCATCTTGCCCTGCAGCAGAGCGTTGACGACTACGGTGGGATAGAAGAGATTGCCGACGAAGTTGTGCACGCCCTCCCGGATCGGATGCGGCGTGACTCGCACGTAGTTGGTGGCGACCGGAATGACGATGTGCTTGTAGAAGCCGAGGTCGAAGCCGAAAGTCGCGCGGTTCATCCGCTGCCAGGGATCGCGCGGATTGCGCTCCGCCGGCGGCACACTGGCGCAGCCGGCGAGGGCGAGGACGAGCAGCGACATTGCCGCGATCCTGAGCGTCACTGAGCGGGTTCTTGTCGGCATCACGGGTCCATGCTGAGTCCGAAACCGACATTGTAGCAGTGGGAAGGCGGGTCAGTCATCACTCGCGCTGGCGTTCCCGATGCGCCTTCGCCAGGTAGTCGCGGACTTGCCGCAGATTGGCGCTGATGCGCTCGCGCTGCACGTACGTCAGATGCGGAGTGGCGAGCGCGAGTTGGTATTGTTGGGCGGCGAGAGGCAGATTTCCCGTCTCGGTCTGGTAGATGCCCATGTAGTAATAGGCATCGCCAAGGTCGCCCGCCGCGCTTGCCGCGCGCGCCGTCAGCTCGATCTGATCGGGTGTCGGATCGACGTTGTTGAAGAGGTCCAGCAATATCTCGTGCGCCTGCGAGTTTCTGCCGTCAGCCATCAGCGTCTGGGCGTAACGCACCGTCACCGGTACGTTGTGAGGAAAGAGCCGCATCGCCAGCCGGAAGGTCGCGAGCGCCTGTCTCATGTCGCCCGCCTGCGCCTGTGCCTGGCCGAGCGCGGAGTAGAGCAGGTGCAGCTCGCCATGCTGTGCGATCAGCTTCTTCAGGATGGGCACCGCCTGGGCCGCCTTGTCGTCCTGCATGAGCGCCAGCGCATCGCCGTACATCGTGCCGAGGCTGTGATTGCCCTCGGCGATCTTCTGCGCATACTGCCGCTGGATGTCCGCATAGCCCGGCGCCGTGAGAACCCGCACGCGGGCCTTGATCAGGTAGTAGTCGGGCGAGCTCGTGTCCGGCACCGGGGGGTACTGCGCGGCGCGCTCCCGCGCATCGGCAATGCGCTCTCTGTCGACCGGGTGGTCCTGCAGCATCGCCGGCACCCAGCTGTCCTGCATGCCCTGCTCGCGCATCAGCTGCGAGAAGAAGTCTGCCATGGCCTCGGGGTCGAACCCGGCCGCCGCCAGATACTGGATGCCGACCCGATCGGCTTCCTCTTCCACGCTGCGGCTGTAGTTGATCTGTTGCTGCTCGGCGAGCCCCTGGGAGGCGACGATGCCGCCTTCGATCGCCTGCCCGCCGCCGCCGCCCAGGGCGCCGAGGAGCACCGCGCCCAGCATCGCCGCGAGCGAGGTCATGGTCGCCCGCTTGGATTCCTCGAGCTTGCGCGCCACGTGGTTCTGAGTGATGTGCGCGGTCTCGTGGGCCATGACGGCCGCCAGCTCCGATTCCGTGTGCGAGGCGGTGATCACGCCGGTGAAGATGAAGACCCAGCCCCCGGTGACCGCGAAGGAATTGATCTGATGGCTCTTGAGGACGATGTAATGGAAGTAGCCGCCGCCGTCGGCGCTCTGGGAGGCGAGGCGCTGACCGATCTGCTGTACGTATTCCGCCGTCTCCGGGTCGTCGAAGATCTTGTTTTGCTGACGCATCTGCAGCATCACGGAGTAGCCGAGCTCGTACTGCTCCCGCTTCGAGAGCATCAGGTCCGCAGGACTGCTGAGGTTCGGCAGCTCCGCATTGATGGCCGAAGGCAGATCCGTGGCAAGCCGATCGGCGAGCGAATCAGGCGGCTGGGCCGCGGGCTCGGCCGCGAAGGCCGCCACCGTCGTGGCGTTCAGGAAGGCGGCGAGGAGGATCAGGACGAACGCGCGCATCTGGTGTTCGACCGCAGCCGCGGCGGGCAGTTTCCGTGCAGTTACAGTGGGTTACAGGATTGCCGCCCAGGGTGGCGATGGAGCGGGCGATTCGGGGCATTCTACAGGGAATCGGACGCGAAGTCCGCCAGCCGGGAGCGCTCTCCCCGGACCAGGGTGATGTGTCCCGAATGGGGCCAGCCACGGAACCGGTTCACTGCATAGGTGAGGCCCGAGGTCGTCTCGGTGAGGTACGGGGTATCGATCTGCGCCACGTTCCCCAGGCAGGCGAGCTTGGTCCCGGGGCCCGCCCGGGTGATGAGGGCCTTCATCTGCTTCGGCGTCAGGTTCTGCGCCTCGTCCAGAATGAGGAAGCGGTTGAGGAACGTGCGGCCGCGCATGAAATTGAGCGAGCGGATCTTGATCCGGTTGCGCAACAGGTCGTTCGTGGCGGCCCGGCCCCAGTTGCCGCCTTCCTGGCCGCCGGTCAGCACCTCGAGGTTGTCCATGAGGGCGCCCATCCAGGGCTCCATCTTCTCCTCCTCGGTGCCCGGAAGGAAACCGATGTCCTCGCCGAGCGGGATGGTCACCCGGGTCATGATGATTTCGGCGAAGCGGTTGTTCTCGAGCGTCTGCGTGAGGCCGGCGGCAAGGGCGAGCAGCGTCTTGCCGGTCCCCGCAGGCCCCAGCACCGTGACGAAATCGATCTCCGGGTCCATGAGGAGGTTCAGCGCGAAGTTCTGCTCCCGATTGCGCGCCGTGATGCCCCAGACACTGTGGCGCTCGTTGCGGTGATCGCGCATCAGCTCGATCACCGCCGTCTCACCGCTCAAGCGGCGCACGATGCCCTCGATGCCCTCGGGGCTGTCCTCGTACACGCCCTCATTCGGCTGCCAGTCGCGCACCGCCGGGCCGGTGATCTCGTAGAAGGTGCGCTCGCCTTCCTTCCAGGAGCGCATGCCCTGTCCGTGCCGCTCCCAGAAGTCCGCGGCCAGGGCGGTCATGCCGCTGTAGAGAACATCCGAGTCCTCCAGGGTCTTGTCGCTGTAGTAATCCTCCGCGTGCACCCCCAGCACCGCAGCCTTGATGCGCAGGTTGATGTCCTTGGAGACCAGGATCACCCGTGCATCGGTGCGCTCGTTCTGCAGCGCGAGGGTCTGAGCCAGGATGGCGTTGTCATTGCCCTGGCCGGGGAGGCTCTGCGGCAAGGCCATCGAGAGCTGGCGCGTCTGGAAGAAGAGGCGGCCGGAGGAGGGCTTCTTCCCATGATTGCCGGAGTAGCCGCTCGGAAGCTTCAGGCCCTTGTCGATCTGCTCCTTGGTCGCATCGCGCATCATGTCGTCGAGGAAGCGGCTCACCTGGCGCACGTTGCGGGAGGCTTCCGACATCCCTTTCTTGTGTGCATCGAGCTCCTCGAGCACGACCATGGGGAGGTAAACGTCGTGCTCCTCGAAGCGGAAGATGGCCGTCGGATCGTGCATCAACACATTGGTGTCGAGGACGAAGAGACGCAGGCCGTCGCGCGGCCTGGCGCGGGTGTCGGCGCGTTCCGCGGGAGCGGGTTGGGATTCGGGCATGGAAGGGGGGGAGGCGGATGCGGGTTCGGACGCCGGTGCGCGCGAGCGCGCATCGGGCGCGCCCGAGTCAGAGAGACTTCGCTGCTTCAAGCACTTCCTCCGCGTGACCCGGGACCTTCACCTTGCGCCACTCCCGCCGCAGCACGCCCTTGGCGTCCAGCAGGAATGTGCTGCGCTCGATGCCGAGATACTTCCTGCCGTAGAGGCTCTTCTCGCGAATGACGTCGAACAGCTTGCAAACCTCTTCCTGCTCGTCCGAGAGCAGGGTGAAGGGCAGCGCCTCCTTCGCCTTGAATTTCTCGTGCGAGGCGAGGCCGTCGCGGGAGATGCCCACGATTTCCACGCCAGCCTTGCGGAAGGCCGCGTGCAGGTCGCGGAAATCCTGCGACTCGCGCGTACATCCCGAGGTCATGTCCTTCGGGTAGAAGTAGATCACCAGCGCGCGACCCGCGGCGTCCTTCAGGCGCCAGCTGCCGCCACCGGTCGCCGGCAGGGAGAATGGGGGCACTTTGGCGCCGATCTCGACTTTAGGCATCGGTCAGGATTTCACCGGTTCCAGGATGGCATCCAGGTTCAGAGAATCGCAGAACTCCATGAACTCCTCGCGCAGGTGGGCCACCTGCACCCGGCTCGGCACATTGACGATCATCTGCACGGAAAACATGGGCGCGCCCGTGTGCGCGGCCGGATAGCTGCGCGTCGAGACCTCGGCGATGTCGATGCTGCGCCCGGAAAAGAACCCGGCAAGACCGGATACGATCCCGGTCTGATCGAGGCACACGACGTCGATCGAGTACGGCAGCATGTCCGTGCGGGCGGCGCGCGGCTCGGTACGTTTCAGGTGAACGCTGAGGCTCGTTGTCTCGGCGAGGCGCTTGAGCTCGGTTTCCAGCTTGGCGAGCGAATGCCAGTTGCCCGCCACGAGCAGCAGCATGGCGAACTCCGTGCCGAGCGCAGCCATCCGGCTCTCGGTGATATTGCCGCCACACTCGCTGATCACCCGGGTCAGCTCGTGCACCATGCCGGTGCGGTCGCTGCCGATCGCCGAGACGGCCAGGTGCTGCTTCATCGGGTCAATGGGCTCGGTACGTTCCAGTGGGGTTCCCCGGGAAGTGTACCGGGTGAGCGGTTCGCTGGCGACGGTTGCGTTCGGCGCGTTCCGCGGCCCCTCCGAGACCCACGCTCGAGGCGTGGCCGCGCCACCGGGAAACGCTTCGTCTCGGGCGGATTGCCGCTTATACTGCGCGGCTTACTCGCTTTTCCCCGCACCACCCAGGGCTTCGATGTTCTCAGGCAGTCTCGTCGCAATCGTCACTCCCATGCGCGCGGACGGCTCCATCGACCCCACCGCCTGGGCCCATCTCATCGACTGGCACATCGAGAGCGGCACCAGCGCTGTCGTGGTCGGGGGCAGCACCGGGGAATCCGCGACGCTGACGGATGCGGAGCTGTGGGAGCTCACGCAACGGGCCTGCGAGCAGGCGCGGCAACGCATCGCCATCATCGTGGGCGTGGGCTCGAGCAGCACTGCCGTGACCGTGGAGCGCGCCCGCCGGTTCTCTCAGCTCGGGGTCGACGGCATTCTGGTGGTCACGCCCGCCTACAATCGGCCCACGCAGGAGGGGCTGTATCGGCATTACGAAGCGGTGGCCGCCGCTTCCGCCAAGCCCGTCATTCTCTATAACGTCCCCTCGCGGACGGCCGTGGATCTGCTGCCGGCCACCGTCGGGCGGCTGTCGCAACTCGAGAGGATCGTCGCGGTCAAAGAGTCCGTGCCGGGGCGCGAGCGCGAGCTGCTGGCGGCCTGCCGCCAGGGATTCGTAGTGCTGAGCGGCGACGATGCGACCGCTCGGGAGGCCATTCTCGCCGGTGCTCGCGGGGTGATCTCGGTGACGGCCAACGTCGCGCCGGGCGCCATGGCGGCGATGGTGGGCGCCGCGATGCGCGGCGAGCGTGACTCCGCCGCGCGGCTCGATGCGCCGCTCGCGGCGCTTCATCGGGATCTGTTCGTCGAGGCGAATCCGGTACCGGCCAAATGGGCGCTGGCGCAGGCTGGCAGGATCGAGCGGGGCATCCGCCTGCCGCTGACGGAGCTGTCCGCGGCACACCAGCCGGCGGTACTCGCAGCGCTGCGGCAAGCGGGCGAGCCCGGCCTCTTCATCGAGCACACTTGAAGTGTGCTCGATCCGGGCGAGCGCCCGCGCGGGACGGCGCGGGCCGGGTGCCCTGCCGCCAAGGATGGCCACGGCGACGTGCTACTGTATGTTTTTAGAACAGAGGTCCGAAATGAAGTCCAGAGCCACCACCTTGGCTCTCTCGGCCGCAGTGCTGCTTGCGCTGGGCGGCTGCAAAACGATCCATCACATCACCCGCGACAACACCTGCAACAAGCCGCAGCCCTACATGGCGGCGAGAAGCATCCCGCCGCTCAGGATTCCCGAAGGCCTCGATGCCCCCGATACCAGCCATGCGCTCGATGTCCCGAAGCTCGATGCGCCGCCGCCGCCACCGCGCGGCCCCAAGGATCCCTGCCTGAGCGCGCCGCCGTCCTTCAATGTGCCGCAGCCGAACGCCAGGCCCGGTGAGTGAGCGACGTAGTATGATATGGGTACGCGCGGGCCGGGTGCCCTGCCGCCAGGGGTAAGCCCGGTGTCTTTCATCGAGCACACTCAACGTGTGCTCGATCCGGGCGAACGCCCGCGCGGGACGGCGCGGGCCGGGTGCCCTGCCGCCAGGGATGGCCGGTACGATATGCCCGAACCGAATGTATGCGGAGAGGTGGCCGAGCGGTCGAAGGCGCTGGACTGGAATTCCAGTAACATCTCAACGGGTGTTCGTGGGTTCGAATCCCACCCTCTCCGCCATTGAAACGAAGAAGGCCCGGATGCGGGCCTTCTTCGTTTCAGTGGAGCACTAAGGTGGGAATCATGCGACTGAGCCGAATGATGCTGTGGGCGCTGCCGGCGCTCATGCTTGCGGCCGGACAGGCCATGGCGGCGGGAGCGCCGACGGTCACCCGCGCCACCCTCGGCAACGGCCTGAGGGTGGTCATCGTGCGCGATACGCTCGCGCCGGTGGTGTCCGTGCAGATGAATTACCTGGTCGGCTCCGACGAGACGCCGAAGGGATTCCCCGGCACCGCCCATGCCGTCGAGCACATGATGTTTCGCGGCAGTCCCGGGCTCACGGCGGATCAGCTGGCCGCCATCTCGGCGAACATGGGCGGCGCCTTCGATGCCGAGACCTCCTACAGCACGACCAAGTACTTCTTCGTCGCACCCTCGCAGGATCTCGACGTGGCGCTGCACATCGCGGCGATCCGCATGCGCGCGGTGGACATGGCGCCGCATCAGTGGCAGCTGGAGCGGGGCGCGATCGAGCAGGAGGTTTCGCGCGACCTGTCCAATCCGAGCTGGAAATTCGTCACCCAGCTCTTCGCCCGCCTCTTCGCCGGGACGCCCTACGCGCACACCCCGCTTGGGACCCGACCGTCCTTCAACGAGACCTCGGCGGCCCTCCTCAAGCGCTTTCATGACGAGTGGTACACGCCCAACGATGCCATCCTGGTGATCGCGGGCGATGTCGATCCGCGCGCCACGCTCGCCGAGGTCAGGGCGCTGTTCGCATCGATTCCGCGGCGCACTCTGCCCCGGCGACAGGCTTTCCACCTGCAGCCGGTGAAGGCGGAGACCTACCGCTCGCCTACCGACAGCCCGTATGGATCGGTGTATCTGGCGTATCGCATGCCGGGCTCGCGGTCCAAGGAATACGCCACCGCGCTCGTGCTGTCGGGCGCGATGTCCTCCAAGCGGGCGCCGCTCTTCGGGCTGGGAATGACCGGCAAGGCGTTGTACGCGACGTTTTTCTCGTACCTGCTGCCAAAGGGCGGCATCGGCGGCGCGGTGGGCATCTTCCCGCGCGGCACCGATCCCGAGCCGCTGGTTGCCGCCATGCGTGGCATCCTGGCCCGGGCCGTCGCCAAGGGCATCGATCCCGCTCTGGTGCAGGCCGCCAAGCGGCGGGCCATCGCGGGCCTCGAATTCCAGCAGAACTCCATCAACGGCTTGGCCGATGCCTGGTCGACGGCCCTCGCCGAAGAGAATCTGCGCTCGCCCGAGGCGCTGAAGGCGGCGATCGAGGCGGTCACACCCGCCGACGTCGACCGGCTCGCACGGCAGGTCTTCGATCCGCGTCGCACCTTCACCGCGATCCTCACCCCGCAGAGCTCCGGCAAGGCTGTGCAGAGCAAGGGCTTCGGCGGCGCGGAGAGCTTTGCCGCCGTGCCGAGCAAGCCGGTCGAGCTGCCCGCCTGGGCCGCCAAGGCGTTCGTGAAGCTGCCGGTGCCCCAATCGCGGCTGCATCCGGTGTTGTATGTCCTGCCCAACGGCCTGAAACTCGTCGTGCAGCCCGAGTCGGTGAGCAAGACCGTGGAGGTGCTCGGCGAGGTGCGATCCAACTCCGACCTGCAGGCGCCGAAGGGCGAGAAGGGCGTGAGCGAGGTGCTCGACAGCCTGTTCCAGTTCGGCAGCACGCATCTCGATCGGCTGCAGTTCCAGACGGCGCTCGATGACATCACCGCCAGCGAGCACGCCGGTGCGCAGTTCTCGCTCAGCGTGCCGGCCCGCTATTTCGCGCGCGGCATGGCGCTGCTCGCGGACAACGAGCTCCATCCCCGATTCTCGCAGAAGGCATTCGCCTACATGCAGCACAACGTGGCGGGCGACTGGATGGGTCAGATCCACTCGCCGGGGTTCGTCAACACCATGGGCCTGCAGCGCTTGCTGGTGCCGCCGCGGGATCCGTCGCTGCGCCATCCGACGCCGGCGAGCGTCATGGGCCTGACGCTAGGCAAGGTGAAGGTCTATTACACCAAGGTATTCCGGCCCGACATGACCACCCTCGTCGTGGTCGGCGATGTGACCCCGCCGCAGGCGATGTGGGTGGTGGCCAACACCTTCGGCGGCTGGCTGGCCCACGGCCCGAAACCGCAGGTCCACTATCCGCCGGTGCCGCTCAACAAGGGGGCGGTCCTCAATACGCCCGATCGCAGCTCGGTCCAGGACAGCGTGACCATGACCGAGCTGATCCCGGTCACCCGCGAGAGCCCGGCGCGCTACGCGCTGCGCCTCGGCAACGAGGTGCTGGGCGGGGGCTTCTACGCCTCCTGGCTCTATCACGACCTGCGCGAAAAGGCGGGGCTGGTCTACTACGTCGGAACCGGCTTCGGGCTGGGCAAGCATCGCGGCCGCTACACCGTGACCTACGGCTGTGACCCGGACAAGGTCTACCCGGCCCGCAAGCTGATCCTGAGGGACCTGCAGCGCATGCAGCATGGGGAGCTGTCCGGGACTGATCTCGACCGCGCCAAAGGCATCCTTCTCAGGGGGATCCCGCTCGGAGAGTCGAGCTTCGGCGGCATCGGTGACCAGTTGCTGACCTACGCCTCCCGAGGCGAGCCGCTCGATGAGAGCGTGATCGCCGGGCGTCGCTACCGCGCTCTCACGGCGGCGCAGGTGCAGCAGGCCTACCGCAAGTACATCCGCCTCAATGACTTCGTCGTGGCGGTGAAAGGGCCCAAACCGATCTCGTAGCCGTGCACCATCCGATCATAGAGCGGCTGCGGCGCGCCCTTCCCGCGGGAGCGGTACTGTCGAGCTCCGAGGATCTGAAGCCCTACGAGTGCGACGCGCTGACGCTCTACCGTCAGACGCCGCTCGCGGTCGCGCTTCCCGCTGACGAGGCGCAGGTCGTGGCAGTGCTGCGTCTGTGCAATGAGGCGCAGGTGCCTGTCGTCGCGCGCGGCGCCGGCACGGGGCTCTCAGGTGGCGCGACGCCACGTGCGGATGCTGTGCTGCTCTCGCTGGCCCGGTTGAACCGCATCGTCGGCATCGACGCGCTCGCGCGCACCGCCAGGGTTCAGCCCGGAGTGCGCAATCTCGCCATCTCCGAGGCGGCCGCGCCGCATGGCCTGTATTACGCCCCCGATCCTTCGAGCCAGATCGCCTGCACCATCGGCGGCAACGTCGCGGAGAACTCGGGCGGCGTGCACTGCTTGAAGTACGGCCTGACCGTGCACAACCTCCTCGCGCTGCGGGTGGTCACACTCGAGGGCGAAGTGCTGCAGATCGGCTCGGCGGCGCCGGACTCGCCGGGCTACGACCTGCTTGCGCTGCTCACGGGTTCCGAAGGGCTGCTAGGGGTGGTCACCGAGGTCACGGTGCGGCTGATTCCGAAGCCGCAATGCGCCCGGGTGGTGCTCGCAGTATTCGACGATATGACGAAGGCCGGCCGGGCCGTCGCGGACGTGATCGCGGCGGGCATCATTCCCGCGGGCCTCGAGATGATGGACCGCGCTGCCATTGCCGCCGTCGAGCCGTTCGTGCGCGCGGGCTATCCGCTCGATGCCGAGGCGATTCTGCTGTGCGAGTCCGATGGTGCGCCCGCGGAAGTGGAGGAGGAGATCCTGCGCATGGAGGCGGTGCTGCGCGGCGCCGGCGCCAGGGAGTGCCGGGTGTCGCGCGATGAGGCGGAGCGATTGCGCTTCTGGGCCGGCCGCAAGGCCGCGTTCCCGGCCATGGGAGCACTGTCTCCGGACTACTACTGCATGGACGGCTCCATCCCGCGCCGGCGGCTCGCGGCCGTGCTGCTGGCGATCCGGGACATGGAAGGCCGGTACGGCCTGCGCTGTGCCAACGTGTTCCATGCCGGAGACGGCAACCTGCATCCGCTCATCCTGTTCGATTCCAACATTGCGGACGAGGTCGCCCGGGCCGAGGCGTTCGGCGCGGAGATCCTCGAGCTCTGCGTCCGCGAGGGTGGCAGCATCACCGGAGAGCACGGCGTGGGAATGGAGAAGATCGCGCAGATGTGCGTGCAGTTCGGCAGCGCCGAGCTCGCAACCTTCCATGCGGTGAAGCGCGCGTTCGACGAGCGCGGGCTCCTCAATCCGGGCAAGGCGGTGCCGACGCTGCACCGCTGTGCCGAGCTCGGACGCCTGCACGTGCGTGGCGGGCAGCTGCCGCATCCGGAGTTGCCGCGGTTCTAGAGGTGACGATGACCGATCTGCAATCCCTCGAGGAGCGGATTCGAGCCGCGGCCGCCGCGCGCCGGCCGCTGCGCATTCGCGGGGGCGGCAGCAAGGACTTCTACGGCGGGCCGCTCGAAGGCGAGCTCCTGGAAATCGGCGGGCTCGCGGGCATCACCCTCTGCGAGCCGACGGAACTCGTCGTGTCGGCCCGGGCCGGCACCCCGCTGCAGGAGCTCGAGCGGGTACTCGCCGGGCACGGCCAGATGCTGGGCTTCGAGCCGCCGGGATTCGACGGGTGCGCCACGCTGGGCGGCGCGGTTGCGAGCGGCCTGTCGGGACCCCGGCGGCCCTACTGTGGGGCGGTGCGCGACTTCGTGCTCGGCGTGGAGATGATCGACGGGCGCGGTGAGCGGCTGCGCTTCGGCGGCAAGGTCATCAAGAACGTGGCGGGGTTCGACCTGTCGCGAATGATGGCGGGCAGCCTGGGCACCCTGGGTGTGCTCACGGAAGTCACGCTGAAGACGGTGCCGCGGCCTAGTGTCGAATGCACCGTCCGGTTCGAGATGGATCAGGCGCAGGCCCTCGACTCGATGAGGCTCTGGGCAACGCGGCCCTTGCCACTGTCCGCAACCGAATGGGAGGACGGTGCATTGCACGTACGAATGTCCGGAGCCGAAGCGGCTGTGCGAGCCGCGCGTCGGGAACTGGGTGGCGAAATCGCGGACGGCGTGCACGATCGCTGGGACAGCGTTCGTGAGCAGCAGCTGCCGTTCTTCACGGCGGCACGTGAGCTCTGGCGCGTCTCGCTGCCGGTCGACTCACCGCCGTTGCCTGTCCCCGGCCCGACACTGATCGAGTGGGGAGGGTCGCTGCGCTGGCTCAGCGGACCTCAGGACGGCGATGCGCTGCGCGCGCTCGCCGGGCGGCTTGGCGGACACGCGACGCTGTATCGTGCCCCCTCGAAGCCACCCTCGGGCCCCTTCCAACCGTTATCTGCGGCGATGCTCTCGTTACACAAGCGTCTGAAGACAGTATTCGACCCGCACGGGATCTTCAATCGCGGCCGCCTCTATCCTGAGTTCTAGCCATGCAGACCCGCTTCAGCACCGAATTTCTCGCGACCCCCGAGGGGCGCGAGGCCGACGGCATCCTGCGCAAATGCGTGCACTGCGGGTTCTGCACCGCGACGTGCCCAACCTACCAGCTGCTCGGGGACGAGCTGGATGGACCCCGCGGCCGCATCTACCTCATCAAGGAGATGCTGGAGGGCGCCACGCCCACCCGCGCCACCCAACTGCACCTGGACCGCTGCCTGACCTGCCGCTCCTGCGAAACGACGTGCCCGTCGGGCGTTTCCTACGGGCGGTTGCTGGACATTGGCCGCCATCACATTGAGCGCGTGGTGCCGCGAACCCTTCGTGAGCGATTCCTGAGGCGCGTGATTCTCACTGTCGTTCCCCACCGCAAGCGCTTCGCCAGGTTCATGACGGTGGGCCAAGCCGTGCGCGGGCTGATGCCACGATCCTTGCGGCGCAGCATTCCGCGGCCGCGGCCGTCCGGCGATTGGCCCGCGCCGCGCCATGCGCGGCGCATGCTGGTGCTGACCGGGTGTGTGCAGCCGGCCGCGGCGGGCTCCATCAACGCCGCCGCGGCTCGTGTGTTGGATCGGCTGGGGATCTCGCTCGTGGCAACGGCGGATGAATGCTGCGGAGCCCTGGCGCACCACCTGTCGGAGGAGGAGCGGTGCCGGGAGCAGATGCGGCACAACATCGATGCCTGGTGGCCGGGGATCGAGAGCGGCGCCGAGGCGCTGGTCGTGACTGCCAGCGGCTGTGGCGCGATGATCCGCGACTATGGGCATCTGCTGCGCGACGATCCCGCGTATGCGGGCAAGGCGGCGCGGATCTCCGGGCTTTTCCGCGACATCAGTCAGGTGCTGGCGCAGGAATTCGAGCGGCCGGGCACCGGACTTCCTCTGACACCGCGCCAGACCGGGCCACGAGTGGCATTTCATTCGCCGTGCACGCTGCAGCACGGCTTGAGGATCCGGGGCGTCATCGAGGGGCTGCTGGAGCGGGCAGGGTGCACGCTCACGTCCGTCCCGGAGGGTCATCTGTGTTGTGGCTCAGCCGGCAGCTACTCCCTCCTGCAGCCGGCGATCTCGCAGCAGCTCAAAGTCAACAAGCTGGCCGCGCTCGAGGGGGATGGGCCGGAGGTCATCGCCACCGCGAACATCGGCTGCCTGCTGCATCTCGCATCCGGAACCGACCGCCCCGTCCGGCATTGGATCGAGCTCGTGGCCGAGGCTCTGTGAGCCGAGGGGGCGCTCCCACCGCTCGATTCAGGGTGCCGACGCGGAGCGCACCAGGAAGAAAGCCCCGAGCGCAATGAAAATCGCGCTCGCGAGGTAGCGGATGGGTTTGAGCGGCAGCCGCGCGGCGAATGCGTTGCCGAAGATCACCGCCGGAGCGTTGGCGAGCATCATGCCCGTGGTCGTACCGGCGACGACCGCGAGGAGATTGGGGTAGGCGGCCGCCAGGGCGATGGTGGCGAGCTGCGTCTTGTCGCCGATCTCCGCGATGAAGAATGCGATCAGCGTCGTGATGAAAGCGCCTCTTCGGGTCGCACCCGGCGAGGCCGCATCGAGCGTGTCGGGCCTCAGGGTCCACAGCGCCATGACGATCATGCTGCCACCCACGGCGGCATCGAGAATCCGCGGCGTGAGCAGGTGGCCAAGGCGGTGCCCGATGAGAGCGGCGACGCCGTGATTGGCTATGGTGGCGCAGAGGATGCCGGCCAGGATGGGCCAAGGACGCCGGAAGCGCGCCGCGAGCATGAGCGAGAGGAGCTGGGTGCGATCGCCCATCTCGGCCACGGCCACCGTCGACAGGCTGATCAGGAAGGTTTGCATCGGGGACCTCGGGCCGAGCGGGGTGAAGGACCACGGCCGAGTGCCCCCGTCGCTCGCACCGAGGGTATCAGCCGTTGGTCTCGCCACGCCGTCGAGGCTCCGTACGCCATGAGCGGTTCCGCTCAAGTGTGTTGACGTACGGCCCGGCTCGCCGCCGGTCGGCTACTCCCCAAGGAGAGGGCGCTTTTTAGCAGAGCTTCAGGGGCCGCGCAAGGCGGCGAGGCGAGGCCGGTATCGGCTCTGGTCCGTGAGCGGTTACGCGACTGCGACTTAACGCCTTCCCCGCACGGTTCGGACGTCTTTTCAACTGCAGCACGTGTCGGATGCGGATGACGCAGTGGCAGTCGAACGCGCCAACGGTGTGGCCCTGCATTCGGGCGGACTGATTACCCGCGGAGCATGGCGCACTGCACACCAGGTGGCACATTCCGGAGCACGCGACTCTGGCAGTACCGGCCATCACGCGCCGAGTCGATGGGCACCTGCTGGATGGCAGCGGGGGTCGCGATACTGCTGCTCGGCCGGCTGCTGCGGCGGCCGGACGGCGCCCCGAGCAGGTGAGATCAGGCATCCGTCCACGCCGGCTGACCCTCTGCTATCATTCCCTGCGGCGTCCGTAGCCCTCAGGGCGGCACCGGAGCGCGTACAGGCTATGGTGGCCCGTGTCGGCTACTCCGCGACGACCAGTCGTGAACCCCGTCAGGGCCGGAAGGCAGCAGCGGCAGCGGCGATGTCGGGTGCCGGAGCTCTCGCTGATGCGGGCCGCCTCCATTTCAAGGTCGAGCATGACTGAAACCTACACGGCGCTCGCGCGCAAGTGGCGGCCGCGGGCCTTTGCCGAGCTGGTCGGCCAGGAGCACGTGAGCCGGGCGCTCGTGAATGCGCTCGAGACCGGCCGCGTGCACCACGCGTTCCTCTTCACCGGCACCCGCGGGGTGGGCAAAACCACCATCGCGCGGATCCTCGCCAAGTGCCTCAACTGCGAGAGCGGAGTCACTGCGACACCCTGTGGGCAATGCGCCAGCTGCCGCGAGATCGATGCCGGGCGGTTCGTCGATCTGATCGAGGTCGACGCGGCCTCGCGCACCAAGGTGGACGACACCCGCGAGCTGCTGGACAACGTGCAGTACGCGCCGACCCGCGGCCGCTACAAGGTGTACCTCATCGACGAGGTGCACATGCTCTCGACGCACTCGTTCAATGCGCTCCTGAAGACGCTCGAGGAGCCGCCGCCGCACGTGAAATTCCTGCTCGCCACCACCGATCCGCAGAAACTGCCGGTCACGGTGCTGTCGCGCTGCCTGCAGTTCAACCTGAAGCGCATCCCACTCGCGCAGATTGCCGCGCACCTGCGCGCCATCCTGGAGAAGGAGGCGATCGAGTTCGAGCCGGCAGGCCTGAAGCTCGTCGCGCAGGCTGCCGACGGCAGCATGCGGGATGGTCTGTCTCTTCTCGACCAGCTCATCGCCTTCGGCGGCGGGCGCGCCGGGGAGGCGCAGGCCCGTGCGATGCTCGGCACGATCGCCCGCGATCACGTGGTGCAGCTGGCGCAGCGGCTGGCGGCGGGGGATCCCGTGGCGCTGCTGCGCCATGCGCAGTCGCTCGAGGAGTGGGCGCCCGATTACGCCCAGGTGCTCGACGAGCTCGCCTCGCTCCTCGCCCGCATCGCCCTCAAGCAGGTCGTGAAGGACTTCGACGGGGATGATCTCTACGCGCCCGAGGTGCTCGAGCGCCTGGCCGGCGCGATCGCTCCGGAGGACGTCCAGCTCTATTACCAGACGGCCATCACGAGCCGGCGGGATCTCGCGCTGGCTCCGGATCCGCGCACGGGCTTCGAGATGGCGCTGCTCCGGATGGTGGCGTTTCGGCCGCAGGCGGGGGCCGGCGCCGGGCCTTCCCCGCAAGCCGCTGTCCAGCAGGCGGGCGGTCCCCCGGCTCAGGGCAGCATGGCCCGCCCGGCAGTCCGCCCGGCGCCGTCCGCGGCGGGCCGGATGCCGCCGGCGCCGGGAGCCGCTCCGGCCGCCTCCCAGGCGGCTTCCGGGGACTGGGGCGACATGATTGCCGCGCTCGAGCTGCAGGGCGCGGCACGCCAGCTCGCGACCCACTGCGTGCTCGTCGGCCGCGAGGGCGCCGTGGTGCGGCTCGCGCTCGATCGGCGCAGCAAGTTCATGCGGACCACCGCCGTCGAGGAGAAGCTTGCGCAGGCCCTCACCAAGTACTACGGCGAGCCCGTGCGGGTGGAGTTCACGGCTGTCATGCCGCGGGCCGAGACCCCGGCTCAGGCGGGCCAGCGCGCCTCCCAGGAGGAGGCGGAGGCCGCCCGCCGTGCTTTCGAGTCCGATCCGGGCGTGCAGGGCTTCCGCGAGCGTTTCGGCGCGACGCCGCTTCCGGAGACCATCCGTCCGGTAAAATGATCCAGGCAGAGATTGCCAAAGCGGCCGCGGGCCGGTTTAGCCAGGAGAAGCGATGCGCGGGAATATCAACAATCTGATGAAGCAGGCCCAGGCCATGCAGGCCAACATGCAGAAGGTCCAGGAGGAGATCGCGGCCCTGGAAGTGATCGGCGAGGCGGGCGGCGGCATGGTGAAGGTCACCATGAGCGGGCGCCACGAGACCCGCCGGGTGCAGATCGAGCCGGCGGTGATCGGCGAGGACCGGGAGATGCTCGAGGACCTGATCGCCGCGGCCGTGAACGATGCCGTTCACAAGGTCGAGGCGAAGGTGCAGGAGAAGATGTCCACCATGACAGCCGGCCTGCAGCTTCCGCCGGGGATGAAACTGCCTTTTTGAAGCGCTGGATCCGGGCATCGTGCCGGGCCCGGCGCTGCTCGGGGCGCAAAGCGTGGCTTTTGCCCCAAGCTCGCCCGGCGGAGCGAAGCAGTGCTTCGCCGAAGGCACCGTCTCGCCCTGCGGCGGCGGGGCACGTCCATGTGCCGGGTTGTGATCGGAACTGCTGCAGCGGATCATGAAGCACTCTCCCCGCCTCGCCCAGCTCATCGAAGCGCTGCGATCGCTCCCCGGTGTCGGGCCGAAGACCGCGCAGCGCATGGCCTTTCAGCTTTTGCAGGACGGCAGGCCGGCGGCGCGGGTGCTCGCGCGGGCGCTCGATGAGGCGCTGGCTTGCGTCACCCGTTGCAGGCGTTGTCGCATGCTCACGGAGGAAGAGCTGTGCTCGATCTGCGCCGCTCCGCAGCGCGAGGCCTCGCTCCTCTGTGCGGTGGAGTCCCCGGCGGATGTGGTTGCCATCGAGCAGTCGGGCAGCTACCGCGGGCGTTACTTCGTCCTGATGGGACACCTGTCGCCGCTCGATGGCGTGGGGCCGGAGCAACTCGGCATCCGCGAGCTCGAGGCCATTCTCGCGGAGGGATCGGTCCGCGAGCTGATTCTGGCCACCAACCCAACCGTCGAGGGCGAGGCGACCGCGCATTTTCTCGCCGAGCTCGCCGCGCGCAGCGGCCTGCGCGCCAGCCGGATCGCGCACGGCGTGCCGATCGGCGGTGAGCTGGAATACGTCGACGGCGGTACGCTGGCGCACGCGCTCGCCGGGCGCCAGACGGTCAGCTGAAACCTGCCGATCTACCAACCCTTCCTGGCGGCGGTCAGCTCCTCGAAGAGCCGCCGCAGGCGCCGGTAGCTCTCGTATCGTCTGGGATCCATCATCCCGGACTCGATGGCCTGCCGGACGGCGCATCCGGGCTCGCGCATGTGCCGGCAGTCGAGAAACCGGCAACCGGGCGCGAGGCGCGCCACTTCGACGAATCCCAGGTGCCGCGGATCGAGATGATCGACCGCGGGCGCGAAGTCGCGCACGCCCGGAGAGTCGATGAGCCGGCCGCCGCCCGGCAGCTCGTAGAGGCGGGACGCCGTGGTGGTGTGGCGGCCTTCCTCCTCGCGCATCAGGGCGCCGATCTCGACCTCGGCTTCCGGGGCGAGCCGGCGCACCAGCGAGGATTTACCGACGCCGGACTGCCCGACGAGCGCCGCCACCTGTCCCCCGCATGCGGCGAGCAGGGCATCCATGCCCGCCCCGGTCCCGGCCGAGGCCGGGATGCAGTCGTAGCCCGCTGCCGAGTACGCCGCGAGCTGCGCCCGCAGTGCCGTATCGATCTCGAGCTCCGCCTTGTTGAGCACGAGCGTGGCGGCGATGCCTGCGGATTCGGCGGCGGCGAGGTAGCGGTCGGCCACGAACGGATCGGGGGACGGGAGCGGCGCGATCACCACCAACAGCCGGGTGAGGTTGGCGAGCACCGGCTCGGCCTTGCCGCGAGCGTTCGAGCGATACAGCGCGGTGCGCCGCGGCAGCACCTCGAGCACGTGTACCTCGCCGTGGCGGGGGTCGCTGCGGCAGCGGACCTCATCGCCGCACACGGCGCCGAGGTCCCGCCCGAAGGGGCGCGCCCGCAGGAGGCCGCCGGCGGCCTCCTGCACCAGCAGGTGCCGCCCGAAAGCGGCGATTACGCGCGCATCGAAGGTTGGTACACTCACGTTATGCCGAGCGCCGACAATCTGATCTGGATCGACCTGGAGATGACGGGCCTCAAGCCCGACATGGACTCTATCATCGAGATCGCCACCATCGTCACCGACAAGGAGCTCACCGTTCTCGCGGAGGGTCCGGTCATCGCGATTCATCAGCCGGAGGAGGCGCTGGCGGGCATGGACGACTGGAACCAGCGGCAGCACGGGTCCTCGGGCCTGCTGGCGCGCGTGCGCGCGAGCCGCATCAGCACGCCGGACGCCGAGGCGCGCACGCTCGACTTCCTCAGCCCGCTGGTGGCGGCCGGCGCCTCACCCATGTGCGGCAACAGCATCTGCCAGGACCGGCGGTTTCTCGCCCGCCACATGCCCCGCCTCGAGAAGTTCTTCCACTACCGCAACCTCGATGTCAGCACGCTGAAGGAACTGGCGCGGCGGTGGGCACCGGCTGTCGCGGCGGGCGTCTCCAAGCAGAGCTCGCACCTGGCCCTCGCCGACATCCGCGAGTCGATCGAGGAGCTGCGCTACTACCGCGCCCGGCTGTTTGCTCCGGCGTACTCGGGCGCCACGGGACCGCAGTAGGAAGCTCTGGACCCGGGCTCCCCCGGCAGCACTCCGTGCTGCGAGCAAAGCTCCGGCGCAGCCACCCATGGCCACCGGGGCGAGGCGTGCGCCGCACCTGGCCCGGTCCGGCGCGGCAGCGGGCAAAAGCGCGGTTTTTGGCCGAGGCCACGGTATACACCAGGGCAGCCCTGCGCGCATGAGGAGGCGGAACAGCCCCATCGGCCCGTCCCACTGTCCACCTGCATCGAGTTCGCCCACGCTTGCGCCGGCCGGAAGGCTCGAGGCGCTTCTCTGTGGGTTGGCGCACCGACGATCCGCCGCGAACTGAGGAGCATTCCAAGGGCGAAGTCGGCACTTCGAGTGATGAGGTGAATTGCCTGCCAGGCCGATACCCGTTATCCCACTGCCCCGTTGGGCTACCGGTCATGTTTGCGTGCAAAGGATGTTGATCATGCTAAACGACAACGCGACGAGTGTCATCCTGAACTCCCACAGCAGCCGCCAGAAGGAGCCTGCAAGACGCCAAGGTCGGTCCGTACGCCTGCTCGCGCTGAGCCTGTTAAGCGCCGCAGTGTTCGCGCTGGCAGGGTGCGCCACGATGGGATCGCGAACGTCGGGGCCGCGTCCAGAGCCGGTCCGAGTAGCCTCCATCGTCAGGTGGAGCAAGAACGCCGTGCCGACGACGGTCATCATCCGACGGATCCGCCGCTCGGGGACCGTCTATCACTTGAACGCGGGCGAAATGGTGAAGCTGCACCACGAGGGCATTGCGACCAAAGTGCTGGACTACATGCAGGCCACCGAGATCGCTGCCATAGCCCGAAACCGTGCCCGAATGGACATCCGCCAATGGCATCGATACAACGACGGCTACTACTACGGCGGTGTCGGGTACGGCTGGGAAGCGCCGCAGTTCAATTTCGGTGATTTCGACGAAGGCGACGGCGGCGACGGCGGCGACGAAGGACACTAGCCCGGGTTGCGCCGTTGGCCGGCTGGTCCGGAACGGAACGCCAAGCGCGTTGCCGACACGATCGAGTGGAGCGATTCGAGCGGCGCGAGCGGGCTCACGAAGGGCTCGGCCCAGGGACGCAGCCGGGACGCGCGCCGCAGCCGCGTTTCAGCCAGTGGACAGAAACAGCCAGGTCTCGACCACGGTGTCGGGATTCAAGGACATGCTCTCGATGCCCTGATCGAGCAGCCAGCGCGCCAGGTCGGGGTGGTCCGAGGGCCCCTGGCCGCAGATCCCGACATACTTGCCGCGCCGCCGGCAGGCGGCGATCGCCATGGCGAGCAGGCGCTTGACCGCCTCGTCGCGCTCATCGAAGTGCTGTGCGACGATCGCCGAATCCCGGTCCAGGCCCAGGGTGAGTTGGGTCAGGTCGTTCGAGCCGATCGACATGCCGTCGAAATGCTCCAGGTACTCGTCCGCGAGCAGCGCGTTGGTCGGCAGCTCGCACATCATGATGACCTTCAAGCCGTTCTCCCCGCGCCCGAGCCCGTTCAGCGCGAGCAGCTCGGTGACCTTCTTCGCCTCCTTGACGGTGCGCACGAAGGGGACCATCACCTGCACGTTCTCCAGGCCCATCAGCTCCCGCACGCGCTTCAGAGCGCGGCATTCCAGCTCGAAGCAGGGCCGGAAGCTTTCATCGACGTAGCGGGACGCGCCGCGGAAGCCGAGCATCGGGTTCTCCTCGTGCGGCTCGTACCCGGCCCCGCCGATGAGGTTGGCATACTCGTTCGACTTGAAGTCCGACAGCCGCACGATGACCGTCTCCGGCGCGAAGGCGGCGGCGATCTGCGCGATGCCCTCGGCGAGCTTCTCGACATAGAAGCTGACCGGATCGGCATAGCCCGCCATCTGGGCGGCGATCTGCGCCTTGAGGTCGCCGTCGAGGCGCTCGTACTCGAGCAGCGCGCGCGGGTGTACGCCGATCATGCGATTGACGATGAACTCAAGCCGCGCGAGCCCGACGCCGCGGTTCGGAATGCCCGCGAAATCGAACGCCCGATCGGGGTTGCCCACGTTCATCATGATCTTCACCGGGATCTTCGGCAGCGAGTCGAGCTCGATCTGCTTGCGCTCGTACTCGAGCAGGCCCGCGTAGACATAGCCGGTGTCACCTTCGGCGCAGGAGACCGTGACCTCCTGGCCCTCGCGGATCTTCTGCGTGGCATCACCGCAGCCGACCACGGCCGGGATGCCGAGCTCGCGGGCGATGATGGCCGCGTGACAGGTGCGCCCGCCGCGGTTGGTGACGATCGCCGCCGCGCGCTTCATGACCGGCTCCCAGTCCGGATCGGTCATGTCGGAGACCAGCACGTCCCCCGCCTGCACGCGCGCCATCTCGCCGACGTCGCGAATGACGCGCGCAGGTCCCGAGCCGATTCGCTGGCCGATGCTGCGGCCGGTGCTGAGGATCTGGGAGCGCGACTTCAGGGAGAAGCGTTGGATCGTGCGCCCGGCGCGGCTCTGCACCGTCTCGGGGCGGGCCTGCAGGATGAAGATCTCGCCGGTGGCGCCGTCCTTGCCCCACTCGATGTCCATGGGCTGGCGGTAATGCTCCTCGATGATGAGGGCCTGGTGCGCGAGGGATTTCAGATCCTCATCGTCGAGACAGAAGCGCGTGCGATCAGCGTCGGGGACCGCCACCGTCCGCACGCGCTCGGCCGATCCCGCGGGCGCATACACCATCTTGATCGCCTTGGCGCCGAGGTTTCGGCGCAGCACCGCGTGCTTGCCGGCCCGCAGTGCCGGCTTGTAGACGTAGAACTCGTCGGGATTGACCGCCCCCTGCACGACTGTTTCCCCGAGACCGTACGAGGCAGTTATGAACACGACATCCCGGAAGCCGGAGTCCGTGTCCAGGGTGAACATGACACCGCTCGCGCCGAGGTCGCTGCGCACCATGTGCTGGACGCCGGCCGATAATGCTACCGCGCCATGATCGAACCCCTGGTGGACGCGGTAGGAAATGGCGCGATCGTTGAAGAGGGAGGCAAACACCTCGTGCATGGCCTCCAGGACGCGCGCCTCGCCGCGCACGTTGAGGAAGGTCTCCTGCTGCCCCGCGAAAGACGCATCGGGAAGATCTTCCGCGGTAGCGGACGAGCGCACCGCCACCGCGATGTCCGTCCCGCCGCTCATGAGGCGCAGCTGCTCCTTCACGGCCTCCTGCAAGGCAGGCTGGAAGGGTGTCGACAGCACCCACTGGCGGATGCGCGCGCCTGCGGCGGCGAGACTCGTGACGTCGTCGACGTCGAGCGAGGCGAGCTCCGCCCGGATGCGCGCTCCGAGCCCGTCCTGCTCGAGGAATTCCCGGAATGCGTGGGCCGTGGTGGCGAACCCGCCCGGCACGTGCACGCCCAGCTTGGCGAGCGAGCCGATCATCTCGCCGAGCGAGGCGTTCTTGCCGCCGACGCGGTCCAAGTCGCCCATTCCTAACCGCTCGAAGGGAATGACGTATGCGTTCAAGGGAACTCCGCTTGCTCCGCGCCGCGCGCGGTGGAACACTTAGGATAATACGCAGCCGAGCCGCATGCCGTGAGCCGTCGAACCGTATTCTTCGTGTCGGACCAGACGGGGGTGACCGCGGAAACGCTGGGTCACAGCCTGATGACCCAGTTCGAGGGCCTGCAGTTCCGGCCCGTGACTTTGCCATTTGTGTCGACCCTTGACAAGGCGGAGGAGGCCGTCCGCAGGATCGACCGCGCAGCGCAGGAGGAGGGAGTCCGCCCCATCGTGTTCAGCACCCTGGTGCAGGACGAGCTGCGCGACGTGGTGATGCGGGCCAACGGCCTCTTCCTCGATTTCTTCGCCGCATTCGTGGGCCCGCTCGAGCGGGAGCTCAACACGCGCTCGACACATCGGGCGGGCCGCGCGCACGGCATCGCGGACCTGAGCGCCTATACCGCGCGGATCAATGCCACCAACTTCGCGCTGTCCAATGACGATGGCACCGGGGGCGATTACGAGCATGCCGATGTCATACTCATCGGCGTCTCCCGCTCGGGAAAGACCCCGACCTGTCTGTATCTGGCGCTGCAATACGGCGTGTTCGCGGCCAATTACCCGCTGACCGAGGATGACCTGGAGTCCGGGCAGCTTCCCGCCCGGCTCGAACCGCACCGTCGCAAGCTTTATGCCCTGACCATCAAGCCGGACCGCCTGCAACAGATCCGCAACGAGCGCCGGCCGCAGAGCCGTTATGCCTCGCAGCAGCAGGTGCGGTACGAGGTACGCGCCGCCGAGGCGCTGATCTCGCGCCTGCGCATCCCGGCGCTGGATACCACGGAGTGCTCGATCGAGGAGATCGCCAGCCGCATTCTCAACACCACGGGCATCGAGCGGCGGCTGCGGCCCTGAGTCCGCGAGCTCGAAGTCGCCCGCGGCGCATCGAGCCGCAGGCCCCTTGGACCCGGTCCATTCCCGGTGGCACCCCGGCACGTATCTCGCGCATACGGCATCTGCAGACGCCGCTCCGGCCGGCGCGCTCGATTGCGTTCGGCGGGTGACTCAGCACGGAAATTGCAGGCGCCGGGAGTTCCCCGAGCGCGTCGAAAAAACCGCGCCTGCACGGCTTGCAGTGTCACCAACGTACGTTATAGTCGGGCGATGCTCGATGACACTCTGACACGAGTCTCCTGGCGCGCGCGGCCCCGCAGCTTCGTGGCCCTCATGAGCCTCTACGAGAGCAATTTCATCCGCCTCGGCTGGCTGGCCGGGGATCTGCGCGGCCTCGAAGGCAGCCACTGCTCGCAGGTGGCCGGCGACTGTGACCTCCTTCTCACCGTCACCGGCCGCTCGCCCTATACCACCACCGCGCATCTCACCTACGTCTTGCCCGAGGCCGCCGGCGCCGTCGCCTACCCCGACATGCGGTTGTGCATCTACCACGATGCGCACCTGGTCGAGGCGCAGGACTGGGCCGCAGGGCATGGCCAAGCGGTGCTGAAGGCGCTGCGAATGGCGGCGGAGCGTGAACTGGATCAGCGCTGGGCCCGCAACATGATGTTAAACAAGTGGCTGGAATACTGCGCGGAGCGGGGGCATCGCTTCTCAACGGCCAGCAGGGTCACCGCCGCCGAATGAGAATCGGCGGCCCGCCGCCGTTCGTCTCATGATGGCGCTTCGACAGCTAGGGTTCCTGAAGCTCAATTTTCGCCGCGAGGACGTTCCGGAGGAAGACCGGCGCGTGCTCGCGCTGTTCCGCAATCGTGCGGAGCTGAAGAAGGCCTATGGCGAGCTGCAGGAGGAGATCTACCGGCTCAAGGACCGGATCAAGCAGCAGGAAGGCGCCACCCAGCGGGTGCAGGAGATGCTGAGCACGCTCGAGACGCGGCTCGGCGTCACCGAGACGGCGTTCCCGGCCCTCGCGTTCTACCAGCTGCGCAGGCTCTGGCAGACCGGCCGGGAGCTGCTGCAGCGCTTCGTCGCGGAGCTCGCCGCGCAGCAGGAAGAGCGCGAGCGCCGCCAACATCTGGTCGAGCACAACCGTCGTCAGTTCGCGAAGCGGCAGGCCGCGGAGCAGCGGCTGCGCGATGCGCAGCGGCTGGCCGCGCAGGAAGCGGCGCGCCTCGCCGATCTCGAGGTCCGGCGCGCGCGGCTGCGGCGCTTCTGGCATTACTTCAAGCGCCGCGCCCTGGAGCAGATGATCGCGCGGGTGCGCGCCGCCGCCGCGACCGTCGACCTCTCGGTGATCGCGGCGCGCGAGGCGGTGGAGGAAATCGCCCGCGAGCCGCTGCCGCAGTTTCCCGGCCTTTCGCTCGATGCGCGGCGGGCCATCAACATCGCCGCCGTCGCCTACGCGGAAGTGCTGTGCCTGCGGCTCGCCCGCACCCAGCTCGTGGCGATGGCGCGCGAGGCCACGCGCCATCGCGAGGCGACGGACGAATATGGCTCGCGCGAGGAGTGCGAGGCGCTCATGAGGCAGATCGAGGCCGCGGACGGCCTGCTGCGCGGGCGCGCCAACCTGAGTCAGGAAGTCAGACAGAGATCCGACCGGCTGAAGCAGGTGGCCCGCTATCGCGCGCCGATGGATGCGGCGCCTACGGCGGAGTCGCTGGCCTTCTCCGAGGAGGATGCGCTCGCGGGCGCTCCCGTGGGCCTTGCCGCCGCGCGCATGCCGAACGTCCTGGCCGAGGACACCTGGGACCTGTACAGCGTCCTGCTGCGCTAGCCGCCGATCGTTACCCGCCGGCGCCCGTGCTGGCGGTCTTCTCGAGCGGCAGCTGCGAGCGGTCGAGCGCGATCATGTCGGCGGTGATGTCGACCGCCTGGTCGAGGATCACGTCCGGAATCTTGTCGCCGTCCTTCTTCTCGTCGATCTGATCCACCTTCGTCAGCGGCTTCAGACCGAGCGCGGCGCGGCGCCGGTTGTCGATCGAGAGGAGCAGCTTGTCCTCGCGGGTGCGTTCGGCACGCCGCTTCGCGAGGTTGAGGGACACCGTGTGCTGCTCCCGTATGGCGTCGATCGCGTGGATGTCCGACACCAGCCACTGGTAGTTCGGGTCATGGCTCGCGCGCGCCATCTCGTCGGCGTTGAGCTGCGCGATCGAGGGCACCTCCGAGAGGCCCGTGCTGGTCTTGAAAGGCACGCCCGAGATGCGGTCGTACGGCAGCGAGTCCGGCAGGTCGGCCTCGCCGATGACCTTCGGGTCGATGGGCGAGGGCAGGACCACGTTGGGGATCACCCCGCGGTGCTGCGTGCTCTGGCCCGTGATGCGATAGAACTTGCCGATGGTCACCGTGAGCTGACCCTCGATCGGCCTGTTGCTCCAGCGGTCGAGCGGCACGAGGTTCTGCACCGTGCCCTTGCCGAAGGTGTTCTGGCCGATGATGAGGCCGCGGTGATAGTCCTGTATCGCGCCGGCGAAGATCTCGGAGGCCGAGGCGCTGTAGCGGTTGACCAGTACGGCGAGCGGTCCGGTGTAGGCCGGAGCCTGCTCCGGATCGTCGAGCACCTCGATGTGCCCGCTGCGGTCGCGCAGCTGCACGACCGGCCCGTGCTTGATGAAGAGGCCGGTGAGCGCGGTCGCCTCCGGCAGATAGCCGCCGCCGTTGTCGCGCAGGTCGAGCACGAGCCCGTCGATGTGCTGTGTCTCGAGCTTCTCGAGCAGCCGCAGGACGTCGCGGGTGGTGCTGCGGTAGTTGGGATCGCCCCGGTTCTCGGCGGCGATGTCCTCGTAGAAGCTCGGGACCGTGATGACGCCGATCCTGTAGGTGCGGCCGTGCTCGGTCACGGTCTTCAGCTTGCTCTGCGCCTCCTGCGCCTTGAGCGTCACCCTGTTGCGGACGAAATCGAGCACCTTCTCCTTCGAGCCGGGCGCCGCGCCAGGGGGCAGCACCTGCAGCCGTACGGTGGTGCCTGCCTTGCCGCGGATCAGCTGCACCACATCGTCGAGGCGCCAGCCCACGACATCGGTCAGAGGCCCGTTGGGGCCCTGGCCGACGGCGGTGATCCGGTCCTTCGGCTTCAGGGTTCCGGCGACGGCCGCGGGACCTCCGGGGATCACGTTCATCACCGTGACGTAATTGTCGATGAGCTGCAGCGAAGCGCCGATGCCCTGGTAGTTGAGGCTCATCTGGATGCGGTACTCCTCGGAGTTGAGCGGCGAGAAGTACGTCGTGTGCGGGTCGTAGGTCCGCGCGTAGGCGTTCATCAGCCCTTCGAACACGTCGCTCGAGTCGAGCTGATCGACGCTCTTGATGAAGTTCTGATAGCGCTTGCGCAGGATGATGGCGGTCTGGGGCCAGGTCTTGCCGGCGAGCATCAGCGACAGGGCGTCGTACTTGACCCGCTTCTTCCAGAGCTGCTCCATGGCGGCCTGGCTCGCGGGCCACTGGGCATGGTCGCGATCGTAGTCGTAGGTCGCATCGGTGTTGAAGTCCGGCTCGGTCTTCAGCAGGCTGATCGCATAGTCCATCCACTGCCGGTTGCGCTCCTTGAACCGGGCGAAGATGAGGAATCCGGGATCGATGTCCCCGGTGTGGATCATGTGATCGAATCTGTCCTGGTAGACCGAGAACTCCTGCACGTCGCTGCCGAGGAAGTAGCAGTGCTCCGGGTCGAGGAACTCCAGGTAGTGCCGGAACACCTGCTGGGAGAAGGCGTCGTTCAGGGGAGTGCGGCTGTACTGCGTCTCCTCGAGGATCCGGCTGATCTTGCGCGCGATCGAGCGCTGCTGCTCCGTCGGCGCGAGCGCCCCGGGCGGCAGGATCGAGGCGGCCCTGGCGGGGGTGTGCACGAGCACGTCCGCGGCGGCAAGCACCAGGACCGAGAGAATACTGAGGGCGAGCCATCCGAGGGGACGGCGGAAGGTCTTGAACATCTGGAACTGCTCGCGGGGTCCTTGAGGGAGGTGGGAGAGGGTCAGAGGGTCTCAGAAGATCCGAATATCTATAGTATCGCTGAGACTTTCGTGGGGCATCTCAGGTTCAGATCAAGGGTCTCGGAAGGCTTTCGGGGGCGGTATCGCAATCTGCCCGGGATCTCAGTCCCGCGGCAGGCGCCGCAGCAGGGCTAGCCAGAGCCTGGCCACGACCAGCAGCAGCGCCGGACCCACCGCCACGGCCCAATACCCCAGCCAGCCATGCGCCAGGCCGGAGAAGTAATCGGCGTACAGGGTGAGCGGACCGAGCCCTTGGGGATTGTCCCCGTGCGTATAGGGGCCGAGGGTGCGGTGTCCTACCAGCCAGATGAGGAGTGGGATCACCAGCAGCCCGAGCGCCAGTGCGCCGGCATAGATCCCGATCTCGCGCCGGGCGCGGATCTGCGCGGTCAAGGCATGGGTCCGGGCAAGGGAGCCCGGAGCGCCGGAAGGCTCCATCATGAGCGCAGTGTAGCCGATTGGGCCTCTTCCCAGGTCATAATGAGAGGCTATGCGGAAAATCACAGCAGCGGTGGTCGGCGTCGGCTATCTGGGACGCTTCCACGCGCAGAAATATGCCCAGGCGGCGCAATGCGAGCTGGTGGGTGTCGCCGACGCCCGTCAGGAGGCCCGCGAGGCGGTCGCGGCGGAGGTAGGGACGCGGGCGGTGGCCGACCATAGGGAGCTTCTCGGCACGGTAGAGGCGGTCAGCATTGTCACGCCGACGCCGGCGCACTACGCGATAGCGCGCGACTTTCTGGAGTCGGGCGCGCACGTCCTGGTGGAGAAACCGATCACGGAGACGCCCGCCGAGGCGCGGGAGCTGATCGCGCTCGCCTCCCGTCGCGGCCGGATCCTGCAGGTGGGGCACCTGGAGCGGTTCAATTCGGCCATCCTGGCAGCGGAGCCTCATCTGCGGGCGCCACGCTTCGTCGAGTGCCATCGCCTGGCCCCATACCGGGAGCGCGGTACCGACGTAAGCGTGGTTCTGGACCTCATGATCCACGATATCGATATCGTCCAGGCCATCGTCGGGGCGCCAGTGAAGAGCATCGATGCGGTGGGGACGCCCGTTTTCTCCGACGACATCGACATCGCCAACGCACGCATCACGTTTGCCAATGGCTGCGTGGTCAATGCCACGGCAAGTCGGGTCAGCTTGAAGACGGAGCGCAAGATGCGCATCTTCGAGGACGATGCTTATCTCTCGCTGGATCTGCAGCAGAAGATTCTGACGGTCATCCGCAAACGCAGTCCCGCGGAGCCGCCCGGCCCGTTGCCGGTCACCATCGAGGAGCAGAGCCTCGATCCCGGGGATGCATTGAAGGCGGAGATCGATTCCTTCCTCGCCTGCATCCGGGAGGGCCGCCCGCCGGTGGTGCCTGGCGAGGCTGGGCTGATGGCGCTGGAGACCGCCATGCGCATCACGGAGCAGGTGCAAAGATCTCTGGCCGAACGCGGGCAATCGGGAGGGAAGCGCGATGTCCGCGCCACCTGAGCATTTCCGCCATGCGCCGCGGCCGCTGACCCTGGCGACGATCCAGATGGCATGCGGCTGGGACGGCGCCGCGAACATCGCGCACGCCGAGGCACTCGTGCGGGAGGCCGCGGCCAGGGGCGCCAAGGTCATTCTGCTGCCGGAGCTCTTCGAGACCCCTTACTTCTGCATCGAGCAGGACGTGCGGCACCTCAAGCTGGCGCGCACCGTCGAGGACAATCCCGCGGTGAGGCATTTCAGCGCGGTGGCGCGTGAGCTCGGTGTGGTGCTGCCGATCAGCTTCTTCGAGCGGTCGGGGCCGGCTTATTTCAACTCCGTGGCGATCCTCGATGCGGACGGCTCGCGGCTCGGCATCTACCGCAAGTCGCATATTCCGAATGGACCGGGGTATCAGGAAAAGACCTACTTCAGTCCCGGAGACACGGGCTTCAAGGTCTGGCACACGCGCTACGCCCGGATCGGCGTCGGCATCTGTTGGGACCAGTGGTTTCCGGAAGCGGCGCGCGCCATGGCGCTCATGGGCGCGGAAGTTCTTCTCTACCCGACCGCGATCGGCACGGAGCCGCCGCCGGCCCTGCCCGTGAACTCGCGCGATCACTGGCAGAGAACCCAGCAGGGTCACGCCGCGGCGAACCTGATGCCGCTCGCCGCCGCGAACCGCTACGGACTCGAGCGCTCGCTGCAGAACCCGGAGGGGCTCTACATCCGTTTCTACGGATCGTCGTTCATCACGGATGCGATGGGCGCGAAGATCGCCGAGGCTTCCGAGGAGGGGGATGCGGTGCTCACGGCCACGTTCGACCTCGAGCAGATCGCCGCACTGCGGGACAACTGGTTCGTGTTCCGCGACCGGCGGCCGGAGCTCTACGGCGCGCTGACGTCTCTCGACGGGGTGGGGGACTCGAGGTCGCCCGAGCCGCGGGGCCGGTAGCTCGGCCTGTCCCGCGGCCGTTTCCGCAAGCCCGGACTTGCGCGGTGACCGGCTGCTGGCGTAACGGCTCCCCGGGCGCTGGCGGGCTCGCTTTCTGACCTCGGGGTCAGTGCTTCTCGATCCACGCGACGGCGTCGTTCAGCTCCTTCACGAAACGGGCGTACTCGTTGCGGCGCTGCGCGTCGTCCGGCACGCGCAGGAGGAACGATGGGTGGATCGTGACCCATAGGTGCGCCGTCGCGGACAGCCGGATGGGTGCGCCGCGAAGCTGGGAGACGATCACGGGATGACCCAGCAGCGCGCGCGCGGCCGTGCCGCCGAGCGCCATCACGAGCTTCGGCGCAACGAGACGCAGCTCCTCCCCGAGCCACCAGTGGCAGGCCTCGATCTCGCCCGCGCTCGGTTTGATGTGCAGCCGCCGCTTGCCGCGCGGCTCGAACTTGAAGTGCTTGACGGCGTTGGTGATGTAGACGGAATCGCGCCCCAGGCCGGCATCCTTCAGCGCCCGGTCGAGAATCGCGCCCGCGGGTCCTACGAAGGGGTGGCCCTGCAGGTCTTCGGAGTCCCCGGGAGCCTCGCCCACCAGCATGAGGCGTGCGGGCGATTTGCCCTCGCCGGGCACGCCCTGAGTCGTCGCCTTCCAGAGCGTGCAGCGCCGGCACTCGTTCACCGCGTCGCGCAGCTCTCCGAGCGATATGAGGGTGCGCGCGCCCGTGAGCCCGCCTGCCTCCTCACGGCCGGCCCGCGCTCGCCTCGAAAGCGGCTCGGATTCCTCGGTCGTCATTGTCCACCTTCAATGAGCGACCGCTACGGTTGGTTCCGGCGCACGGATAAACAGACCGCACTTGCGGCTGCTCGGCCGAAAGTGCGGTCCCCATTGGTGGAGGCGGGGGGACAGTACACCCGTCGCTTTCGCGACGGCCTGGACTATGCCTTCATCCGAGCCGTTCCGGCACGGATGCGGAGCGTCTTATCCCGCCGTACCGGCGGAATCCTAGTACCCGCCCAGGACTGGAAGTCCACGGCGAGCCTATGAGTCTCTACAGGGCAGGCCTGAAGTTGGCCCTCTTCCTACCCCTCGGCGTTGCCATGCCGCTCTCCGAAGAGAGCGCCGTCAGGTTTCACCGATGTGAGCTCCGTTTTCAGCCGACCCTTACGGATCGGCGCGACCCTTGATCGAACCCCCGTCCGCAAGTCCTAGACTTCAGGATCTACGTACGTAGCCCGCTCTTTGGTTCTCACGCTGCGCTACCCGAGGGGCAGGGAAGACGCCTCGCCAGCGGACGGTGACTCTTAACGATCCGGCCCGTCGCACACGCGGATCGCGATCCTGTGAACGCGTCCCCTGATTCGGTCGCACAGGCACGAGCCGGTCAGAGGTCAGCTGCGTTTAGGCAGCCAGAGCGTAGTTGTCGTCGTTGGCAACTAAGTTTTGCAGAGTGATTTACGAGGGCACTGCACCTCGGTACGCCCCTGAAGGTTCGCAACCCACGTCGAAGCCGGTCGCCCCCAAAGGTGAGGAGAGGATACACCAGAAACCTCCCGGACGCTGGGCGCTTCCCGCCGCGGCCGCGCTCGCGTCCGCCGTCCGTCGCCGACCTGCGGTAGTTCCGCGCGCGGGCTCTTTCCGGTAAGGTCGCCGGCCTTTTCCTGCCCCGCTCAGCTGCACCGGCGGGGCGCCGGCGGGTCCGTCCAGGGAGTTGCACAGAATGACGAAGAAGGGCATTGCGGTCGTGGGTGTCGCGCTGATGTGGAGTGCTCATGCCCACGCAGCGGATTCGGCAAGCGGCTCGAGAAGCCAGCAGGGTCATCCCGGAGCCTGGGCCGCGCAGGGACAGCTCGGGCTCATCATGACGAGCGGCAATACGACCACCCGCAGCGGCAATGCCAGCTTCGACGCGGCGCACCGGATGGGCCGCTGGACGGTGAGCGGCGGCCTGAGGGGACTCTATGCCAGCACCGGCCACTACACCACGCAGCAGGACACGAGCGCGCGTCTGCAGGCGGACCTGGATCTGAGCCCGCGCACCTTCTGGTTCTCCAGCGCCCGCTGGGATCGCAATCCCTTCAGCGGATTTGCCTACCAGGCGAGCGTCGCAAGCGGCGCCGGCTTCAAGTTCGTTCAGTCGCACTCGACGCTCCTCGCAGCCGAGCTCGGCGCCGGATACCGGCTCGAGAAGCCGGAAGTGCTGACGATCGGGCCCTTCGGCAACGTGGAGAGCCGCACGCACGTGCCCGGCTCCATGCAGCGCAACGCGGTGGTGCAGGCGGGCGTCAACTACTCGCACTCGATCACGCACCTGACGAAGATCGTGAACACGCTGCTGGTTCAGTACGGCTCGAACGACACGACGACGACCGACAATCTGTCCGTTCAGGTCAAAATCGATTCCTCGCTGGCTTTGGCCATAGGCGCGCAGCTCGTCAACAACACCAATCCGCCCTCGGCCGTCATCGTGAACCCGGCGGAAGGCACTGTCAGGCACACCGCCACCGTGTTCACGGTCAATCTCGTCTACGACCTGAAGAATTCGAAGCTCTCGCCGACCGGAGGGACGCCCGTCAGCGTGAACGGCTTCAATTTGCCTTGAGGAATCCGGTGCGCCCGGACGCGGCGCTCAGCCCCGTCTGAGCAGGCGGGCTTTGTCCCGCTGCCAGTCGCGGTCCTTCTCGGTGGCGCGCTTGTCGTGCTGCTTCTTGCCCTTGGCGAGGCCGACTTGGAGCTTGGCGCGCCCGTCCTTCCAGTAGAGCTCGAGCGGCACCAGCGTGTAGCCCTTGCGCTCCACAGCGCCGACGAGGCCGCTCAGCTGGCTGCGATGCAGGAGGAGCTTGCGCGTGCGCACGGGATCGGCGATGACGTGGCTCGAGGTCGAGGGTAGCGGCGAGATATGCGCGCCGATCAGGAAAGCCTCGCCGCCGCGCAGGTAGACATATGCCTCCGTGAGCTGGGCGCGTCCGGCGCGCATCGCCTTGACCTCCCAACCCTGCAGAGCGAGCCCCGCCTCGTAGCGCTCCTCGATGAAGTAATCGAAGCGCGCGCGGCGGTTCTCGGCGATGAGGCGGGGGGCGGCGTCGGCCTTGGGTGGCATGGAAGGGCGGCGGTCGGGCTCCAGGGGCCGCCATTGTATTGGGAAGCTTGTCGCAGGGGCGGTGATCTTGGGACAATTGGGTCATGCGAGAGGTTAAGCGCTCGGCGCTCGTCGCCCAGCCGCCGAGCCGCCTGTTCGCGCTCATCAACGATATCGAGAGCTATCCGCGGTTCCTGCCGTGGTGCACCCACGCGCGCGTGGAGTCCCGAACGGAGAGCGAGATCGTGGCGACGATCGGCGTCAAGAAAGGCCCGCTGCACGGTGAGTTCACCACCCGGAATGAGCTCGAGCGCGACAGGCGGATTCTGATGCACCTGGTGAGCGGACCGTTCAGGACGCTCGAGGGAGAATGGCTGCTCACGCCCATCGGCGCTGATGGCTGCCGCGTGGAGCTCACCATGAGCTTCGCCTTCAAGAGCACGCTTTCGGGCATGATGTTCGACCACATGTTCGCCGAAACCGTCGGCTCGCTGGTCGAGGCATTCGTGGCCCGAAGCCGTGTGTGATCATCGGGTAAAGCGCTGCGTGGTGGTGTTTGCCGGCACCACGCGCCAATACCTGTGGGAGGTCGAATTGCCCCCCGAGGCGACCATCGGGGAAGCGATCGAAGCCGCCCGTCGCAGCGCGCAGGAACCCCTCGTTCCCTGGGACAGCGCCCCCGTAGGCATCTTCGGCGAGCTGCGCACCCGCGCGGACCGTCCGGCCGACGGCGATCGCATCGAGCTCTACCGCCCCCTGAGCGCCGATCCCCGGGCGCGCCGGCGCGCTCAAGCTGCGCGGCGCCCGAAATCAGGTCAGAAGATCTGAAATTTGTTCGGCGAGGGCAGCCGGTCCGGCCCGTAAGGCCGTCCCTTGGGGACGTCATGCAACACGACGCGCTGCACCTTGTTGCCGCTGAAGTACACGATCACGCGGCTCTCGATCGGGCGGCGCACGTAGCCGCGCTTGAAGTAGTAGACGTAATCCCACCGGTCCCTGTTGAAAATGTCTTCCACCATCGGCGTGCCGAGAAGGTAGCGCACCTGGGCGCGGGTCATGCCGGCCTTCAGCTGCTGCACCGTGTGGCCGTCCAGATAGTTGCCCTGCTGAATGTCCATGCGGTACACGCACCCGGCCAGCCCGAAGGAGAGGGCGAGCAGGGCGAGCGCCAGCAGGCGAGAGCCGGGAGCGGAAATCAAAGGTTCACGTCGCATGAAGGTCCGTCGCAGGGGAAAATGCGCAATAATGCGCGGGATGATACCTGATCGCGAATCCCTCGCACCCGATCCTGTGCGCCGCGCCGCCGGCGGGAGATGACGCGGTGCAAGGCAATGACCTTCGCAAAGCCGGCTTGAAGGTTACGCTGCCTCGCCTGAAGATCCTGGAGATCCTCGAGGGCAGCGCGACCCGACATCTCTCGGCGGAGGACATCTACCGCACCCTGCTCGAGTCCAACGAGGACATCGGGCTCGCCACCGTCTATCGGGTCCTCACCCAGTTCGAGGCCGCCGGTCTCGTGACGCGCCATCATTTCGAGGACGGCATGGCGGTGTTCGAGCTCAATCAGGGCACGCATCACGATCATATCGTGTGCCTGGACTGCGGCCGCGTCGAAGAGTTCATGGACGCCGGCATCGAAGAGCGTCAGACGGCAGTCGCTCAGCGATTGGGCTTCAGCATCCGTGATCACTCCCTGATTCTCTACGGCAACTGCCGCAAGGCCGAGTGCCCCTACCGACGCGCGCCCAAGCGCTTGCCTGCCGACTGAAGCATCTCGCGCGCGTGCTCGCGTGCCTTGGCGGTAACGTCCACGCCGCCCAGCATTCGGGCCAGCTCCTCGATCCGGTTCTGGTCCGAGAGCACCGTCAACGACGTACGGGTGGTCTTGCCGTCCGTGACCTTCGTCACCCGCAGGTGGTGATGACCTTGTGAAGCCACCTGCGGCAGGTGAGTGACGCACAACACCTGGCCGCGCTCGCCGAGGCCGCGCAACTCGCGCCCGACGATCTCCGCGACGGCGCCGCCGATCCCCGAATCCACCTCGTCGAATACCATGCAGCGCGTCTCCTGCGCACTGGTGGCGACCTGCACTGCGAGCGACAGGCGGGAGAGCTCGCCGCCGGAAGCGACCTTCGCCAGCGCGCGCGGCGGCTGCCCGGGATTGGTGCTGACGCGAAGCTCGATGTCGTCGAGACCGTGCTGGGCCGGCTCCGCGGTCCGGCTCTGCGCCACGTCGACCTCGAGTCGGCCGCCCGACATCCCGAGCGTCTGCATGCGCGCGCTGATGTCCTTGGCGAGGACGGCCGCGGCTGCCGCCCTTTTTTTCGACAGCGTCCGTGCCTGCGCGTGGTAACGCTCGAGGGCGGTTGCCAACTCGTTGCGCAGTACCGCGAGATCGACTTCGGCCCGCTCGAGGCCTTCGAGCTCGGCAGCGAGCTGCGCGGCGCGCGCGGGCAGCTCGAGGGGCGTCACGCGGCTCTTGCGGGCGAGCTCCTCGATCGCGGCGAGCCGCCTCTCGACCTCGTGCTGGCGCTGGGTGTCGATATCCAGGCTTTCCCCGTAGCGCTCGAGCTCCCGCGCCGCCTCGCGAACCTGCACGGCCGCCTCCTCCGCCAACGCCACCACGGGCGCGAGCTTCGGATCGATGTTGGAGGCCGTCCGCAATGCTTGCAGCGCACGGCTCACGCTCGCGTGAGCGTTGCCGTCCTCGGACTGATAGAGCGCCGCGAGCGCCGACTGCGCGGCCTCGGCCAGCCGGCCGCGATTCATGAGGCGGCCGCGCTCCTCCGTGAGGCGCGCGACCTCGCCTTCCTCGAGCGCCAGAGCCTGCAGCTCGCTCACCTGATAGCGAAGCAGCTCGAGCTTCGCGTCGCGATCGCGCGCGCGGGTCTCGAGCTCCAGGGTGCGCTCGAGCATCTCGCGCCACACCCGGTGGGCGATCCCCACCTGCCCGACCAGAGGCTCGAGGCGGCCGAAGCCATCGAGCAGCTCCCGCTGGGAGGCGGCCCGCATCAGCGATTGGAATTCGTGCTGCCCGTGAATGTCGATGAGGATGCTCCCCGCCTCGCGCAGGAGCTGCACGGGGACGGATTGGCCGTTGAGATAGGCCCGGGAGCGCCCATCCGAGGACAACACACGGCGCACGATGAGCTCATCGCCGCCATCGATCGACTGCTCTTCCAGCCACCGGGCGAGTCCCGGCGGCGCCTTGAGGAGGTCGAAGGTGGCCGCGAGCTCGGCACGCTCGGCGCCATGGCGGATCATCTCAGGTCCCCCGCGGCCCCCGGCGAGCAGCTGCAGGGCGTCGACGAGGATCGACTTCCCCGCGCCCGTCTCGCCGGTGAGGACGGTGAGCCCGGGGTGCAGCTCCAGCTCGATGGCCTCGATGATGGCAAAGTCGCGGATCTGCAGGCGGATGAGCATGATGTGAAGACCCGATGCGGCGGCTCAGCGCTGGGCGTCGCCGCGGCCCCAGTGGAGCTTGGAGCGCAGCAGGCGGTAATAGTCGTAGCCCGCGGGGTGCAGCAGCGTGATGCGCTCGCCGGCGGCCTTGATCTCCAGCCGGTCGCCGGGGGCGATCTCGCCGAGGATCACGCCATCGCAGGTCACCTGTGCTCGCGTGTCGGGGCGCGGCAGCAGCTCGATCTCGATCAGGGCCCGCGTGGAGACCACGATGGGGCGATCGGACAGGGTGTGCGCGCAGATCGGCGCCATGACGAGCGCATCCAGGTGCGGCTCGATGATCGGGCCGCCGCAGGAGAGGGCATACGCGGTCGATCCGGTCGCGCTAGCGACCACGATGCCGTCGCCGGCGTGAGTGTTCACATACCGTCCGCCGACCCGGGTCTCGAAGTCGAGCATCCGCCCGGTGGCGAGCTTCTGCAGTACGACGTCATTGAGCGCCAGGGCCTGCGCGGTGCTGCCGTCGGACTGGCGCAGACAGGCGGCGAGCAGCGGGCGCTGATCTGCCTCCAGCCGCCCCTCGAGCGCCGCATCGACGCACTCGAGCATGTGCTGCGGCATCACGTCGGTCAGGAATCCGAGGCGGCCACGGTTGATCCCGAGAAGCGGCACCCCATGTCGGGCAACCAGGCCGGCGGCGTAGAGCAGGGTGCCGTCACCGCCTATCGCGATCACGAGGTTGGCACGGCGGCCGAGATCCTCGTCGGGAACCCGCGACGGGGCCGCTGCGGTGCCCGCCCTGCCCTCGGCCAGGCCAGGGATGGCGGCGGCCGTGTCGCTGACGAGCACTTCGACCTGCCGCGTCGCCAGATGTGCCAGCAGCACGTGCGCGGACTCCGCGACGCGCGAGTCCGTGAATCTGCCGACCAGCGCGCACGTGCGGACGGGGAGGGCCATCCGCAGGATCGTAGCAGGACGGAGGGGGCCTTGCTTGACGGTCGCCTCGGCCGTCTATAGTTTGAGGTGTACGGTTCCAGACCCATGACAGCAGAAGGAAGAGAAGAGCACCTGAGCGAGCGGGCGCAGCGCCTGCTGCGGGTGCTCGTGGAAAGCTACATCCGCGACGGCCAGCCCGTCGGCTCCCGGTCGCTGTCGCGGGAGTCGGGGCTGCAGCTTTCCTCGGCGACCATCCGCAACGTGATGGCCGATCTCGAGGAGCTGGGCTTCGTCGCATCGCCGCATACCTCGGCGGGGCGCATCCCGACGGACAAGGGGTACCGGTTCTTCGTCAATACGCTGCTGCAGGTGCAGCCGGTCGAGGATTCCGCCGCCGCGGAGATCCGCCGGCAGCTCGAAGCGCGTCTGCTCGACGGGGCCCGCGAGAGCTCGAAGGACCTCATCGCCACCGTCTCGCAGCTGCTTTCCAGCCTGACGCGCCTCGCCGGGGTGGTGACGCTGCCGCGAACCGCGGAGGCATCGATCACCCAGGTCGAGTTCGTCGGGCTCTCCGAGAACCGGGTGCTCGTCGTCCTCGTCTACGGCGAGCGCGAGGTGCAGAACCGCATCATCCAGCTCGAGCGGTATTACTCGCCGGATGAGCTCAAGCGGGCCTCCAACTTCCTCAACGAGCAGTTCCGGGGCCGCTCGCTGGCGCAGGTGCGCCAGGAGATCCTGCGGCAGCTGAGCGAGACCCGCGCCCATATGAATCAGGTCATGCTGGATGCCATCTCCATGGCCCAGCACGTGTTCGAAGCCGGCGCCGCCGGAGAGAGCCAGCTCGAGTACGTCATCAAGGGCGAGACGAACCTCATGGGAGTCGCGGAGCTCTCCAGCGTCGAAAAGCTGCGGCGGCTTTTCGAAGCCTTCAACGAGAAGCGCGACTTCCTGCACCTGCTCGACCAGAGCCTGCGGGCCGAGGGGGTGCAGATCTTCATCGGCCACGAGTCGGGCTATCAGATACTCGACGACTGCAGCGTCGTGACGGCCCCGTACGGGTCGGCGGATTCGGTCGTCGGGGTGCTCGGCGTGATCGGGCCCACGCGCATGGCCTACGAGCGGGTGATCCCCATCGTGGACATGACCGCCAAGCTGCTCGGTGCCGCCTTGAATTCCCGCCGGTAGGCATCATCTGAGGGGCGCGAAGGCGGCATCCTGCCGCTTGCGCGAGCGCGGCCATTTCAGCGCATTTGACGGCCCAGGGGTGTCCCTGAGCCGCGCATTCACTTGCATTCGCACGGGAGGATTGCTGATGGGTATGGGCGAGAACGGGCCGCAGGGTGGACAGGCGGAAGCGGCTTCGGAAGCGGCATCGCCGCTGGCGGAGCTCGAGCGGCTGCAGCAGGCTCTCGCGGAGTCCGAGGAGCGCGCGCGCAGCCAGAAGGAGCAGTACCTGCGCGCCGTGGCGGAGCTCGACAATGTGCGCAAGCGCGCGCAGCGCGACATCGAGGCGGCCAATCGGTACGGCCTCGAGAAATTCGCCGCGGAGCTGCTGCCCGTTCGCGACAGCCTGGAGCTTGCCGCGCAGAGCGCCGAGCAGCCCGAGATCGATGTGCGCAGCCTGAAGCAGGGCCTGGAGGCGACGCTGCAGCTGCTCGCCAAGGCGCTGGAGCGGATCGGCGTGACCCCCATCCATCCGGTCGGGGAGGCCTTCGATCCGACCCGGCACGAGGCGATGCTGGCGCAGGAATCCCCTACCGCAAGCCCGGGCTCGGTGCTGCAGGTCGTGCAGACCGGCTATGAGCTGAACGGCCGGGTGATCCGCCCCGCCCGGGTGATCGTGGCCAGGGCATAGGCCCGGCGGATCGGGCACCATGCTCTTTGCCCAAAGCGGTGCTGGGACGGCCCGGTGCCCGGATCCAGCGCTTCAAAAATCGCCGCCTGGCCTTGAATCGGCGGCGCGAACACCCAAGAAGAGCAACGGCATCATCCCCCTTTGGACAGAGATTCTGGCGGAGTAGACACATGGCAAAGGTAATCGGCATCGACCTCGGCACGACCAATTCGTGCGTCGCCATCATGGAGGGCGGCAAGCCCCGCGTGATCGAGAACAGCGAGGGCGACCGTACCACCCCGTCGATCGTCGCCTTCACGAAGGACAACGAAGTCCTGGTCGGGCAGCCCGCCAAGCGTCAGGCGGTGACCAACCCGCAGAACACCCTCTTCGCCATCAAGCGTCTCATCGGACGCAAGTTCGAGGACGAGGTCGTCCAGCGCGACGTCAAGATGGTGCCTTACAAGATCACGCGCGCGGACAACGGCGATGCGTGGGTCGACGTGCAGGGCAAGAAGATGGCGCCGCCGGAGATCTCCGCCCGCGTGCTCATGAAGATGAAGAAGACGGCGGAAGATTATCTCGGCGAGCCGGTGACCGAAGCCGTGATCACCGTTCCGGCCTACTTCAATGATTCCCAGCGCCAGGCCACGAAGGACGCCGGCCGCATCGCGGGCCTCGAGGTCAAGCGCATCATCAACGAGCCGACGGCGGCCTCCCTCGCCTACGGCCTCGACAAGCAGGGGGGCGATCGCAAGATCGCGGTATACGACCTGGGCGGCGGCACGTTCGATGTCTCCGTCATCGAGATCGCGGAAGTGGACGGCGAACGCCAGTTCGAGGTGCTCTCGACCAACGGCGACACGTTCTTGGGCGGCGAGGACTTCGACCTGAGGATCATCAACTTCCTGGCGGAGGAGTTCCAGAAGGAGTCGGGCGTCGACGTGCGCCGCGATCCGCTCGCCATGCAGCGTCTGAAGGAAGCCGCGGAGAAGGGCAAGATCGAGCTCTCCTCCACCCAGCAGACCGACATCAATCTGCCGTACATCACCGCCGATGCCTCGGGGCCTAAGCACCTCAACATCAAGCTGACCCGGGCGAAGCTCGAGTCGCTGGTCGAGGATCTGGTGCAGAAGACCATCGCACCCTGCCGCACCGCGCTCAAGGACGCGGGCGTCTCCGCGAGCGATATTTCGGAGGTCATCCTGGTCGGCGGCCAGACGCGCATGCCGCTGGTGCAGAAGTACGTCAAGGATTTCTTCGGCCGCGAGCCGCGCAAGGACGTCAACCCCGATGAGGCGGTGGCGGTGGGCGCGGCGATCCAGGCGGGCGTGCTCGCCGGTGAGGTCAAGGACGTGCTGCTGCTCGACGTCACGCCGCTGTCGCTCGGCATCGAGACGCTCGGTGGTGTGATGACCAAGCTCATCGAGAAGAACACCACCATTCCGACGAAGGCGTCGCAGGTGTTCTCGACGGCCGACGACAGTCAGACGGCCGTGACCATTCATGTGCTGCAGGGCGAGCGCGATCGCGCGGCCGACAACAAGTCACTCGGCAAGTTCGATCTCAGCGACATTCCACCCGCGCCGCGGGGCATGCCCCAGAT
>DASTAC010000119.1:0-8605 GCA_035713045.1 Steroidobacteraceae bacterium | reverse complement strand
CTCCGCGAGCGTGACTGGGAGGTCTACGGCATCGACCTCTCCGACAACAAGCTCGGCTCCCTGCCGCAGAACGACCGGTTCCACTTCGTCGAAGGCGACATCACCATCAACAAGGAGTGGGTGGAGTATCACGTCAAGAAGTGCGACGTGGTCGTGCCGCTCGTCGCCATCGCGAATCCGGCGCAGTACGTGACGCATCCGCTGCGGGTGTTCGAGCTCGACTTCGAGGCCAACCTCGCCATCGTTCGCCACTGCGTCAAGTACGGCAAGCGCCTCATATTCCCCTCGACCTCGGAGATCTACGGCATGTCGCCCGACGCCGTGCTCGATGAGGAGACGAGCTCGCTCGTCTACGGGCCGATCGAAAAGCAGCGCTGGATCTATGCCGCCTCGAAGCAGCTCCTGGACCGCGTCATCTATGCCTACGGCGTACGCGATAACCTCGACTACACGCTGTTTCGCCCGTTCAACTTCATCGGGCCGAACCTGGACAACGTCGAGGAGCCGAAGGAGGGCAGCTCGCGCGTGTTCACGCAATTCCTCTCGAACGTGCTCTACCGCCGGCCGATCAAGCTCGTCGACGGCGGCCGCCAGAAGCGCTCCTTCACCTACATCGACGATGCGATCGAGTGCCTGCTCACCATCATCGAGAACGCGCAGAGCCGCGCCTCGCGGCGGATCTTCAACATCGGCAATCCCGCGAACTGCGTCTCGATCCGCGAGCTCGCCGAGCGCACGATCCGCATCGCGCAGGAGTTCCCGGTGCTGCGCGACAGCGCCCGCGGCACGCAGATCGTCGAGGTCTCGGCCGGCGATTACTACGGCAAGTATTACCAGGACATCCAGGTGAGAGTGCCCGCCATCCACGCGGCCGAGCGCGACCTCGACTGGCGGCCCACCACGGATCTCGACACCGCCATCCGCCGCACGATCGAGTTCTACGTGAAGCAGGAGAACTTCAGCGCCCGCGCCGCCGCCCTGGCGGGGGGCTGAGCGCCGGCCCGGGAACGACGAGCGAGAGGCGCCGACGGCATGACAACGACGACGGGGGCTGGCTCGAACGAATCGCCTGGAGCGATTCGTGACGCCGAGCGCGACCGCGCCGGGAGGCCCCGAAGGGGCGCGGCCCGGGAGGGACCGGGCAATACGCGCGTGGGCGGGCTCAGGTGGTGGGGCTGGGTCGCACTGGCGATCGTGTGGCTGGTCACCATTCAGATCCGCCCGATGCTGGACCCGGACGAGGGACGGTACGCAGAGATCCCACGGGAGATGGTGACGACCGGCAACTGGATCACCCCCAGGCTCGATGGCCTCAAGTACTTCGAGAAGCCGGCGCTGCAGTACTGGGCGACGGCGGCGATCTACTCCGTGGTGGGCCTGAGCAACTGGAGCTCGCGGCTCTGGACGGTGCTGCTCGGCTTCGCCTGCCTGCCCATGATCTATGCCTGGGTCGCGCGCCTGTATGACAGGCGCTCGGCGCTCGCCTCGGTCGTGCTGCTCGCGCTGAGTCCGTACTTCGGCATCGTCGGCCATCTGGATCTGCTGGATGCGGGCTTTACCTTCTGGATGTGCGCCACCGTGTTCGCCTTCACGCGCGGACAATGCGCACCGCCCGGCTCTCGCAGCGAGCGCAACTGGGTGCTCCTCTCCTGGGCGCTGGCGGCACTGGCGATCCTCAGCAAGGGTATCGTCGTCTTCGTCCTCGATGGCGGCACGCTCATCCTGTACTCCATCCTGGAGCGGGACCTGAGGCCCTGGCGGCGCATGCACTTCGCGCTCGGCATACCGATCCTGCTGGCCCTGGCGGCACCGTGGTTCGTCGTGGTGTCGCTGCGCAATCCGGATTTCGCCCCGTATTTCTTCATCCACGAGCACTTCCAGCGTTTCCTCACGACGGAGGCCCATCGCGTCGAGCCGTGGTGGTATTTCCTCCCGCTGCTGGCGATCGGCGCCTTCCCCTGGCTCGTGCCGCTCGGACGCGCCTCGCTCGCCGCCTGGCGTGAGCCCGCTTCGGATTTTCAGTTCAAGCCGCTGAAATTTCTGCTGCTATTTTCAGTGCTGACGGTTGTGTTCTTCTCCATCTCGGACTCGAAGCTCGCGACCTACATCCTGCCGATATTTCCGCCGCTCGCGGCCTTCACCGGCGTTGCCATTGTCGGCCGTCCCGGCTTCCTGGGGCGCGCGACCCGGGCCGCGGCGGGGCTCGCGCTCTTCGTCGCCGGGGGGCTTCTCATCTACTCCCGGCACCGCAACGGGATGATTCCGGGACAGGCCGTAGACTGGGCCATCGCCGCCGCGGTGGCGTCGCTGGTCGCCGCGGTGGCGAGCTGGAGGCGCTGGGACGGCCTGACGGGGCTCGGTTCCGGCGAGCCTGCGGCAGCAGGCGTCGGGCGGTCGCTGGCGGTCGCGCTCCTCTTCGTATTCGTCTGGCAGGCGCTCTTGTGCGAGTACACGGTCATACCGCCTTCGCGGTCCGCGTACGCGCTCGTGCAGGCTGTTGCGCCGCAGGTGCATCCGGGCACGACGCTCTATAGCGTCGGCCAGTACCGACAGACCATTCCTCCCTATCTCGGCCGCAAGCTGATCCTGGTCGGCTACGCGGGCGAGCTGCACTTCGGCGAGACGCGTCAGCCGGGTTTGGAGCAGGCGACGCCGGAGCAGTTCGTCCGGCAGTGGGACGCCAGCCGCGACGCCATTGCGTTCTTCGCGCCGAGCGTGTGGGATCATTACCGCCGGCAAGGGCTGCCGGGACACGTCATCGCACGGGACAGCTTCACGGTCGCGGTGAGCCGCTCATGAAGCTCCCGGCTTTCGGCTTCCTGTGCGGCGGCGTGCTGCTCAATGCCGTGGCGCAGCTCGGTCTGAAGGCCGCGACGGACAGGACCGGTCCGTTGTTCGGCGGTGACGTGCCGGCCCTGCGCCGCGGGCTCGAGCTGCTCTCGGTGCCGTGGCTCTGGCTCGCGCTGGGTTGCTATGGGTTGAGCGTGATCGTATGGCTGGTCGGGCTCTCGCGCGTGCCGGTGAGCCAGGCGTACCCGCTGCTTTCAATGGGCTACGTCATCAATGTCGGCCTCGCGTGGTGGCTGCTCGGGGAGGTCCCCAACGCGCAGCGCGTGGTGGGGATCGCAGTGATCGTGTTCGGAGTGGTGTTGGTGGCGAGATCATGACGAAATTGTCAGGAACCATTCGGGACGGTGAGAGCCGGTCCGAAGGAGTATCCCCGTGAGCTCCGACCCGCGAATGCAGGGCGCGCCGGGCGCGCCGGGCGCGGGGACGGCGCCTGGCAAGCAGTTCCTGCCGTTTACCCGGCCGACCATCGATGAGCAGACCATCCAGGGGGTGGTCGAGGTGCTGCGCTCCGGATGGCTCGCGACGGGTCCGAACGTCAAGAAGCTCGAGGCGGCGCTCTCGGAGTACTTTGGCGGCCGCCCGGTGCGCACCCAGACGTCCGCGACGGCGAGCCTCGAGCACGCGCTCATCGCCGCCGGGATCGGGGCGGGCGATGAGGTCATCACTCCGGCCATGAGCTTCGTCGCCACCGCGAACGTCATCGTGCGGGTGGGCGCCCGGCCGGTTTTCGTCGACGTCGGGCTCGATACGCGCAACATCGACTTCGACCAGGTGGAGGCCGCGATCACGCCGCGCACGCGCGCGATCATGCCGGTGCATTTCGCGGGTCTGCCGGTCGACATGGACCGGCTGTACGCGATCGCCGCGCGTCATCGGCTGCGTGTCATCGAGGATGCCGCTCACGCGATCGGCTCCGCCTGGAACGGCAAGCGCATCGGCAGCTTCGGCGATCTGGTCTGCTTCAGCTTCCATCCCAACAAGAATCTGACCACCATCGAGGGCGGCTGTGTCGTCGGCGGCTCGCCGGAGGAGGTGAGCCTGCTCGAGCTGCACCGCTTTCACGGCCAGAGAAAGGGCGCGGCGGATGAGTTCGACACGCTCGTCGTCGCGGGAAAGGCCAATCTGTCGGACGTGGCGGCGCGGGTGGGTCTGGGCCAGCTCGCCTCGCTGGATCGATTCAATGCGCGGCGCCGCGAGCTCGCCGCACGCTATTTCAGCCTGTGGGGGAACGATGCGCCCGTACGCCTGCCGGCGCGGGGCGATGATGGTCACAACTGGCATATCTTTGCGCCGCTCCTGCCGCTCGATCGGCTTCGCATCTCGCGCCTGCAGTTCATCGAGCAGATGGCCGAGCGGGGCATCGGCGTCGGCGTGCATTACGCCGCCATTCATCTCTTCACGGCCTATCGCGCCATGGGCTATCACGAGGGTCAGTTCCCGAACGCCGAGCGGATCGGCCGCGAGACCGTGACTCTGCCGCTCTTCCCGGCCATGGAGCTGTCGGATGTGGATCGTGTCGTCGAGGCGACCACCGACGTCCTGAGGAGCGCCGCGAAGTGACCGCGACGGTCTCGGTCATCATTCCGGTCTACAACGAGGAGGCGGGCCTCGAGGCGCTCTTCGCGCGCCTGTATCCCGCGCTGGATGCGCTCGGGCGGTCTTACGAGGTGATCTTCGTCGATGACGGCAGCCGCGATCGCTCCGCGGCCATCCTGCGGGGGCAGTTCGAGCGCCGGCCGGACGCGACGCGCGTGATGCTGCTCACCCGCAATGCGGGCCAGCACATGGCGATTCTTGCGGGCTTCGCCCATTCGCGCGGCGACTACGTCATCACGCTCGATGCCGATCTGCAGAACCCGCCGGAGGAGATCGGCAAGCTCATCGCCGCGATGGACCAGGGGGCCGACTATGTGGGGACCGTGCGCGCGCGGCGCCATGACATCTACTGGCGCAAGGTCGCATCGCGCCTGATGAACCGTGTCCGCGAGCGCACCACGCAGATACAGATTACCGATCAGGGCTGCATGCTGCGCGGATACCACCGCAGCATCGTCGATGCGATCAACCGCTGCGTCGAGGTCAGCACGTTCGTGCCGGCGTTGGGATACACCTTCGCGCGCCACCCGGTGGAGATCGAGGTGGCGCACGCCCAGCGCACCGCCGGGGAGTCGAAATACTCCATCTACCGGCTGATCCGGCTCAACTTCGATCTGATGACCGGCTTCTCGGTGGTGCCGCTGCAATTCTTCACCATGGCGGGCATGGCGCTGGCATTGGTCTCGCTGTTCTTCGTGGTCGTGCTCGCGATCCGCCGGATCTTCATCGGGCCGGAGGTCCAGGGCGTATTCACCCTGTTCGGCATTGCGTTCTTCCTGATCGGAGTGCTGCTGATCGGCCTCGGGGTCGTCGGCGAGTATGTCGGACGCATCTATGAACAGGTGAGGCAGCGTCCGCGGTACACCGTCTCCGCGCTGCTGGAGGAGGAAGAGGCTTCGCTGCGCTGGAAGTCCCAGTCGAGTGCGCAGGAGCGTTACATCGAGCGCGTCGAAGGTCTGCACTCGGAAATTGACCACACGGAAATGCTGCGCGCCGAACGCGCACAAGGCGCAGCGGGTGAGTAGCGCCCGGGCGGTCGTCTTCGCCTACCACGACGTAGGCGTCCGGTGCCTCAAGGTGTTGCTGTCCGCCAAGATCGAGGTGCCTCTGGTCGTCACGGTCAAGGACGATCCGAAAGAGAACCGTTGGTATGCGAGTGTCGCCGATACCGCCCGCGAGTACGGGCTGCCGGTGGTAATGCCGGATGACGTCCACGCTGAGGAGCTGAGCGCGCGCGTGGCGCAGCTCGCGCCTGATTTCATATTCTCCTTCTACTACCGCTCGATGATCGGCGCGCCGATCCTACGCAGTGCCCGGCAGGGCGCGCTCAACATGCACGGCTCGCTGTTGCCGAAGTACCGGGGCAGAGCACCGGTCAACTGGGCGATCCTCAATGGCGAGCTGCAGACCGGTGCGACGCTGCACTACATGGTGGAGCGCGCCGACGCCGGCGACATCGTCGATCAGCTCGCCGTGCCGATACTCGAGGACGACGATGCGCGCGAGGTGTTCGCCAAGGTGACCGCTGCGGCGGAGATCGTGCTGGCGCGCTCTCTGCCGGGGCTCATCGAGGGCAATGCACCGCGCCGGCCGCAGCTCATCGAGCCAGGACAGTACTTCGGCAGGCGAAGGCCGGAGGACGGACGGATCGACTGGAGCCACCCGGCGGTCCGCATCCACAATCTAGTGCGTGCCGTCGCCCCACCGTTCCCGGGCGCGTTCACCGAGGTGAATGGGAAGACCTGGTGGCTGCACCGTACGCGCCTGGAGCCGAGGATCATCACGCCCTCGGAGCGGGCGAGGCTCTTTGGCGCACAGGGAATCTGCTATGCGGCCTGCCGGGACGGCGGCGTCCTCAGGATCCTTGCCGCCGCCACCGCGGATGGCCCGGTCGATCTCCCGCGGATGTCGCGTGAGCTCGAAGCGCATCCGGCGGCGTTGGGTTGACCTGGGATCTGGCTGACGGCCGCGACCATGGGCACCATCGCGCTCAAGATCGACGTCGATACCTATAGAGGCACACGCGAGGGCGTGCCACGGCTCGCCGCGGCGCTCGAGCGCGCGGGCGCCCGCGCAACGTTCCTGTTCAGCCTCGGACCCGATCACACGGGCAGGGCGATCAAACGGGTGTTTCGCCGCGGATTCCTCGGCAAGGTACGGCGGACGTCGGTCACTCGACATTACGGCGTCAGAACCCTGATGTACGGCGTGCTCCTTCCGGGCCCCCACATCGCGCGGCGCTGTGCCGACACGCTGCGGGAAATCGCGCGCCGCGGATTCGAGGTGGGCGTCCATACCTACGACCACATCAAGTGGCAGGACGGGGTGGCGCGGGCCAGCGAGCCGTGGACCCGCCGGCAGATCGTGCTTGCGCGCGAGGAGTTCATTCGGGTGTTCGATCGGCCGCCGCAGGCGCACGGCGCGGCGGGCTGGCAGGTGAATGAGGCTGTGCCCGCGCTCGAGCGCGAGCTCGGATTTCGCTATGCGTCGGATACGCGAGGCACGGGACCTTTCGTGCCGGTCGTCGCGGGAAAAGAGATCGCAGTGCCGCAGCTGCCGACGACACTGCCGACGCTGGATGAGCTGATCGGGCGGGAGGATCTCGATGGCATCGACCCGATCGAGCACTTGCTTGAGCTCACGGCGGCCGGGAAGGACCAGATATTTACGCTGCATGCGGAGCTCGAGGGCGGAACGTACCTCGAGGGCTTCGAGCGGCTGCTGCAAGCCTGGCGGGGGCGCGGATTTCACCTCACGGACCTGGGCTCGTATGCGCAAACGCTCGAGCTCGAGAGGCTGCCGCGCTGCCCGATCGTGTCGGGGACCGTGGCAGGAAGGTCCGGGAATCTTGCTATCCAGGGTTAGACCATCATGAGCGCAACACCCACTGTCATGACCGCGATCGAGATCGCGAGCCCGGGCCCCCCGGAGGCGCTGCGGCCGGGCTCACGCCCGGTGCCGGTGCCGCGTCCCGGGGAAGTGCTCATCAAGGTCGTGGCGGCCGGCGTCAATCGGCCCGACGTGATGCAGCGCAAGGGTCTGTACCCACCGCCGCCCGGCGTGACCGACGTCCCCGGCCTCGAGGTGGCCGGCGAGGTCGTCCAGACTAGCGCCGGTGTCAGTACTCCTGCAGTCGGGGCGCGCGTCTGCGCGCTCGTGGCCGGGGGGGGATACGCTGAATATGTTGCCGCTCCAGCGGCCCAATGCCTCCCGATCCCGGATACGTTGTCGATGGAGGAGGGGGCGGCGCTGCCGGAGACCTTCTTCACGGTCTACTACAACGTCTTCATGCGCGCACGGCTCCGCCACGGTGAGACGTTGCTGGTGCACGGCGGGTCGAGCGGCATCGGCACTACCGCGATCATGCTCGGCAAGGCGTTTGGGGCGCGCGTCATCGCCACGGCGGGGACTGCCGACAAGTGCGCTGCATGCCGGACGCTTGGCGCGGACCTCGCCGTCAATTACAGGGATGAGGACTTCGTGGCGCGCACGCTCGAGGCCACCGCAGGGCATGGGGCCGACGTCATCCTCGACATGGTCGGGGGCGAGTATCTGACGCGCAATATGGCCGCTGCGGCGGTGAACGGGCGGATCGCGATCATCGCGACCCAGCGCGGCGCCAAGGCCGAGATCGACCTGCGCGGCCTCATGACGAAGCGCCTCTGGGTCGGCGGAGCGACATTGCGACCGCAGACGCTGGAGAGCAAAGGCGAGATCGCCGCTGCGCTGCGCAAGGAGGTCTGGCCGCTCTTCGAGTCGAAGTCCCTGCGCCCCGTGATCCACGCGCGGTTCCCGCTGCGCGAGGCGGCACGGGCGCACGCGCTGATGGAATCCGGCGCGCACATCGGCAAGATCGTGCTGCTGGCTTGAGCCTTCCGGGTGGCGCGCGGCTGCAGAAGGCGGCGCGCGCGGTGCTCAGGCGATGACCTGCCGCTCCTTGAGCGCCTCGAGGATGCGCTGGGCGGCGTCCTCCGCGGAGCCCTGGCCGGTGTCGACGACGATCTCGGGGTGCTCGGGGGCCTCGTAGGGCGAGTCGATGCCGGTGAAATTCTTGATCTTGCCGGCGAGGGCGCGCGCGTAGAGTCCCTTGGGGTCGCGCTGCTTGCAGACCTCGAGCGCCGTGTCCACGTGGATCTCGATGAACTCGCCCTCATCCACC
>DASTAC010000118.1:0-13804 GCA_035713045.1 Steroidobacteraceae bacterium | reverse complement strand
CCGACCAGCCCTCCCAACACCTCGGTATGGCTCGCGTGCTCACGCCAGGCATTGAGTGCCTGTGACAGTCGCGCCGGTGAGATCATCACGTCCTCCAACAGCTCGAAGTACTCGGTGCGTGCGAGCATCGTCGCCGCCACCGAGGCGCAGTACTCGCTCTCGAGCCAGGACGCGAATCGATCCGAAGCGTGTGTCGCGTTCATCATCAGTGCTCCTCCCCGTCGTCTCTCTCCCATATCGGGCGATGCAACGACCATGCCAGGAGCATTATGCGCTTCGAATCGGCGACTGGCGCCGTAAAGATCAATGGGTTGGAGCGAGGCGGCGCAATCGCCTCTGCGCCAAATTACAAAGCTCGATGGCCGATGTCCCGGCGGTAGATCGCACCAGGCCAGTGCACCGTGTCGGCCAGGGCGTAGGCGGCTTTCTGCGCCTGGGCCACCGTATCGCCCATACCCGTGGCGCAGAGCACCCTGCCGCCGCTCACCACCACCTGATCGGCGCGCAGCCGCGTACCGGCGTGGAAGACCTTCCCAGGCAGCTTGGCGGCACGATCGAGTCCGGCGATAACATCGCCCAGGCGGGGAGCGTCCGGATATCCTTCCGCCGCCATGACCACGCCGAGCGCGGCACGCGGGTCCCACGACGCCGCGACCTGGTCCAGCCGGCCGTCGAGGGCCGCCTCGCAAAGCACCGTGAGATCGGTCTGCAACCGCATCAGGATCGGCTGCGTTTCGGGGTCGCCGAAGCGGCAATTGAATTCCAGGACGTTCGGCGTCCCATCGCTCGCGACCATGATGCCGGCGTACAGAAATCCGGTGTACGGCATGCCTTCCGCGGCCAGGCCGCGGATCGTGGGCTCGATCACCTCGCGCATGATCCGCGCATGGACCGCCGGCGTGACCACAGGCGCCGGCGAGTACGCGCCCATGCCCCCGGTGTTGGGGCCGCGATCCCCGTCCTGCAGCCGCTTGTGATCCTGCGACGTTGCGAGCGGCAGCACGTGCGAGCCGTCCGCCATGACGATGAAGCTCGCCTCCTCGCCCTCGAGGAATTCCTCGATCACCACCTCTTGCCCAGCCTCGCCCAGCTTGCCGTGCAGCATGGCCTCGGCGCTCGCCACGGCCTCCGCGGCCGATTGGGCGATCACCACGCCCTTGCCCGCGGCCAATCCGCTGGCCTTGACGACGATCGGCGTTCGCTGCCGCCGCACTGCCTCCGGATCGAAGCTGTCCCGGGTGACGGTGACCGAAGCCGCCGTCGGAATACCGTGGCGCCGGAGGAACTCCTTGGCGAACGCTTTGGAGCCTTCGAGACGCGCCGGCGCCTGGCGCGGCCCGAAGCAGCGCAGCCCCTCGCGCTCGAACGCGTCCACGACGCCCGCGACCAGCGGCGCTTCCGGGCCGATGATGGTGAGCGAGACGCCCTCGGCCCGGGCCACCCTGGTGAGGCCGTCGATGTCCGTCGCCTGAACCGCCACGTTGCGGACTCGCGGCTCCCGGGCGGTCCCGGCATTCCCGGGGGCCACCAGCACTTCCGTGACGCGGGCTGACGCGGCGCACTTCCAGGCCAGAGCGTGCTCGCGGCCGCCGGAGCCGACGATGAGGACTTTCATTCAGTGACGGAAGTGGCGGATGCCGGTGAGCACCATGGCCATCCCGTGCTCGTCAGCCGCCGCGATGACTTCGGCATCCCGCCGGGAGCCGCCGGGCTGAACGACGGCCTTGATGCCGTATCCGGCGGCCACGTCCATGTTGTCGCGGAACGGAGAGTAGGCGTCGGACGCCATCACCGCTCCTTCGATGGTCAGCTTCTCGTCCGAGGCCTTTTGGGCGGCGAGGCGGATGGAGTACACCCGGCTCATTTGGCCCGCACCCACGCCCACCGTCGCGCCGTCGCGCGCCATCACGATGGCATTCGACTTCACGAACTTGCAGATGCGCCACGCAAAAAGAAGATCCGCGATCTCCTGATGCGTAGGCTTGCGTTGAGTGACCACCGTCAGGTCCGCCGCGGCGACCCGCGCCGTGTCTCGCGTCTGTACGAGCAAGCCGCCGGTGACGCTGCGATATTCGACGTCCGTGGCGGGGCCGCGATTGAGATCGCCGACTGCGAGCACGCGCACATTGGGCTTGCTGGCGAGCACCTTCAGCGCCTCCGGTGCGAACGCAGGGGCGGCGAGCACCTCGACGAACTGGCGCTCCAGGATGGCGGCGGCGAGGGCCGCGTCCAGCTCCCGGTTGAGCGCGATGATGCCGCCGAATGCCGAGGTCGGATCGGTGCGATGCGCGCGATCGTAAGCGTCCCGCGTCGAGGCGGCCACCGCGGCCCCGCACGGGTTGGCGTGCTTGACGATGACGCAGGCAGGCTGCTCGAATTGACGGACGCACTCGATGGCCGTGTCCGCATCGGCGATGTTGTTGAACGAGAGATCCTTGCCCTGCAGCAGCCGCGCCGCCGCGACGCTCGGCTCGCGCAGCATCGTCTCGCGGTACAGCGCGGCCTGCTGGTGCGGGTTCTCGCCGTAGCGCAGGTCCCGCACTTTGTCGAAGACCAGCGGCAGCATCGCGGGGAAGCGCTCCGTCGCCGTTTCCTGGCGGGCGGCGAGATAGCTCGCGACCATCGTGTCGTAGCGCGCGGTATGGGCAAACACCTTGACCGCGAGGCGGGACCGCGTGGCCGCGGTCGTGCAGCCGCCGTGCGCCTCGAGCTCCGCGAGGAGGGCGGGGTAGTCCGCGGGATCGACTGCGACCGCCACCGACTCATGATTCTTCGCGGCGGCCCGCAGCATCGCCGGACCGCCGATGTCGATGTTCTCGATGGCTTCCTCGTAGCGGCAGTCCGGCCGCGAGACCGTCTCCGCGAACGGGTAGAGATTGACCACGAGCAGATCGATCGGCTGAATGCCATGCCGCTCCATCACCGCATCGTCGATCCCGCGGCGGCCGAGCAGGCCGCCGTGGATCTTCGGATGCAGCGTCTTGACGCGGCCATCCATGATCTCGGGGAATCCCGTGTAGCCCGCCACCTCGCGGACGGAGACGCCGCTGTCCGCGAGCAGGCGCGCGGTGCCTCCTGTGGACAGGAGCTCCACGTCGCGCGCCGCAAGTGCGCGCGCGAGCTCGACCAGACCGGTCTTGTCGGATACGGAGAGCAACGCCCGCCTGACGGGCAACATCTGTGCGGTCAATTGGCTAGGCCGAGCTGCTTGAGTTTCTTGCGCAGGGTGCCGCGATTGATGCCGAGGATCCCGGCCGCCCGGCTCTGATTGCCGTCGGCGTAGTCGAGGACCACCCGAAACAGGGGCTCCTCGACCTCGCGCAGCACCAGATCGTAGAGATCCGCCGGGCGCGAGCCGTTGAGGCTCATGAAATAATCGCTGAGCGCACGCTCCGCGTGGCTGCGCAACGGCAGCAGATCGCTGGCCACCCGCTCGTTGAAGTTGGTGCCAGAGGCATCCCGCGGCCGCTCCCTCTTTTTCGCTGTCATGATTTCTCCGGCGCGGAAAATCCGGCGCTCGAGCCGGACGCGAAATGGTAGCACACGAGAGCCGGATTGCAGGCCCTCGGGCCGCCGGCGCGCGGCCGGATGCGATCGCTCGAGCGGCCCTCGGGAACGAGGGCGCGCCGGCGCGTCGGCTTTGGCTGGGAGCGTGCGTCGGGTAAGGACATAAGGAGCGTGTCCCAGTTGGAGCGTCAACTGCCTGGTCCTGAGCGGCTCTGTTCGAGGGCTGAGATTTCGGCCCTTCGGACAGGGAAGACGTTCGAGTGTGCCTCTCTGAGGATGAGGTCAATCATAGCACGCGCTCTCGCGCGGACTAAGGTCCGTGCGCGCACGCCACGGCACCGCCGCGCTGTCGCAGGCAGGCGTCTATCTCGAAGCCCACCGCCTGCGGTCCCGGATCGACGAAGGCCATCGTGGCGTCCACGCGCCCGCCTGCGGCCAGGAGCGCGCTTCGTGCGGCCGACGAGGGCAGGTAACTGCCGGGCGGCACGTCCCGTGCCGCGATGCGATTGCCGAAGCGGTCCTGCAGCGTCACGCGCAGAAGCGGCAGCGGCTGGGCGCGGCTCGCTGAATTCTTGACGCTCGCGCGCACGATGATCTCCCCGGCGGCTGCGCCATCAACGGACGCGCCGAGCTGGCGCACCTCATACGCATGGACGTTCCAGTGCGGAGCCAGCTTCACTCCGAGCACGGAATAAACGGCGCTCAAAGGGCCCCTCAGCGCAGGATTCGCAGCCAGGGCGTCGCGGTAATGATTGACGATCTGCAGCGTCAGAGCGAGGGCCAGCGCGCCGGCGGCGAGATTCCATGCGAGACCCGCGGGCGAACGCCGCCCTCGAGGCTCGAAAGGGCTCTCGGTCTGCGGCGGCGCCGAGTTGGTCTGCTGCGCGTCAGCAGCTGTCTCCGGCGAGACTGCTTCCGCTACCGCGGCCTGCGCGGCCGCCGACGGGGCGGCGGTATCTGGTGGCGAGGCTGGACCTGGCGGCGCGGGTGTTTCAAGCGTGCCGGAAGCGGCGAGGTCGCGGTCGGCGGCGCCGTCCGCCTCTGCGGCGGAGCCGGGTGACGCCTCTGCCGCAGTCTCCTGCGGCAGAGGCGGCTCTACCGGAACGGCCTGCGCTTCCCGCTCGCCGTGCTCTTCCGGTGCTGACGTCTCTTGCGGGGTGGCCTCAGGGGCGGGCTCCGCTTCCTCGAGCGCCTCGCGTTCCGCAGTTTCCTCTGGCGCAGTCTGAGTCTGTGTTGAGGCGAGGAGAACGCTGGCGTCGAGCTCTATTTCGATCTCACCCGTTTCGTCGAGTGACGCCTGCGATGCAGTGCTGGATGCATCCTGCTCTGGTGTCGTGGCCGGCGTCGTTTGTGCCGTGGTTTGAGGCGTCGTCTCTGGCGTCGGCGGGGGTGCCGCCGAAGGACGGTCTTCCGACAGCCGTGCCAGCGCGTTGAACACGTTCAGACAGCGGCCGCAGCGAACATAGCCCTGCGCCGCGCGCAGATCCGCCGCGGTGACGATCAGGGTCAGAGCGCATTTGGGGCAGACAGTGAACATTCAGTCGCGCGGGCGGGCGTTCCGCCGCCCCCAAAGACAGACCCAACTCTCGCGAACCCCGAAGGTGCTCATATCAAACCACGTGTCGTAGGCCTCTGTCACCTCGGCGATCTGCGGCTCGAGGAGCCCCGACAGCACCAGCGCGCCTGACGGGCGAACGATGTCAGCGAAGCGAGGCGCGAGCTCCACGAGCGGGCCGGAGAGTATGTTCGCGAGCAGGAGGTCCGCGCCCGGCGCAATCGCCTCGGCGGAGTCGCAGAGGCGTATTCGCCCGCAGAGTCCATTCGCGCTCGCGTTCTCGCGTGTGGCGGTCAGGGCCTGTGGATCGATATCGAAGCAGCTCGCGGATCGGGCGCCGAGACGCAGCGCGGCCAATGCCAGGATTCCCGAGCCGCAGCCGAAATCGACGACCCCGGCGCCTGCCGGCGGGTGGGCATCGAGCCACTCCAGGCACAATGCCGTCGTGGGATGGGTGCCCGTGCCGAAGGCGAGCCCAGGGTCCATCCGCACCACTGCGGCCTGCGGGTCCTGCACCTGCTCGTGATGCGGACAAATCCAGAGCCGCTTCCCGAACCGCATGGCGTGAAAGTCGCGCAGCCATTCCCGCTCCCACGCCCGATCGGCTAGCTCGCGTAACCGCAGCAGGCCAGGGTCGAGGCCGAGGGCACGGCTCAGCTCGCCGACGATGCCGCCGGGATCCGCTTCCGCCGCAAACAGCGCGCTGACCCGGACCGCGGGCCACAGCCGGAACTCGCCCGGCGCGGGCTCGAGCACTGGCGAGGCCTCACGCGCGTCGGCATCGGCGAACGTGACGGCGATCGCGCCGCAGGCGAGGCAGCCGGCTTCCGCCTCGTCCGCCGCAAGCGGTCCGAGATCCCAGCTGACCTCGTGGTAGCTCCCCGTAGCCGCTCACCTCAGGCCGAGGCGCCTCTCCAGATAGTGAATGTCCGTGCCGCCTTTCTGGAACGCCGCGTGGTTGCAGATTTCCTGGTGCAGCGGCACGTTGGTCTTGATGCCTTCGATCACCATCTCCGCCAGCGCGTTCTTCATGCGCGCGATGGCGGTCTCGCGCGTGTCGCCGTGGGCGATGAGCTTGCCGATGAGCGAGTCGTAGTTGGGCGGCACGTGGTAGCCGGAATACACATGGCTGTCGACGCGGATGCCGGGCCCGCCCGGTGCGTGCCACAAACGGATCGGGCCCGGGGAGGGCATGAATGTCTTGGGGTCCTCGGCGTTGATGCGGCACTCGATGGCGTGTCCGCGGATCTGCACGTCGCTCTGCACGTAGGGCAGGCGCTCTCCCGAGGCGATGAGCAGCTGCGCCTTGACCAGGTCGATGCCTGTAATGAGCTCGGTGACCGGATGCTCGACCTGGATTCGCGTGTTCATCTCGATGAAGTAGAACTCCCCGTCCTGGTAGAGAAACTCCAGGGTGCCGGCGCTGCGATAGCCGACTGCCCGGCACGCCTCCACGCAGCGCTCACCCATGATCCGCCGCTGGCGCGCGGTGATGCCGGGGGCGGGAGCCTCCTCCAGCACCTTCTGATGCCGGCGCTGCATGGAGCAGTCGCGCTCGCCGAGGTGGATGACGTTGCCGTGACTGTCGGCCAGCACCTGGAACTCGATGTGGCGCGGCCGTTCCAGAAACTTCTCCATGTACACCTGGTCGTTGCCGAAGGCCGCGTGCGCCTCTGCCCGCGTGATGCCGATGGAGTTGAGGAGGGAAGCCTCGCTGTGCACCACGCGCATGCCGCGCCCGCCGCCGCCGCCGGAAGCCTTGATGATCACCGGATAGCCGATCTCGCGCCCGATGCGCAGGTTATCGTCCGGATCCTCGGTCAAGGGGCCGTCCGAGCCCGGGACACAGGGCACTCCGTGATTCTTCATCACCCGGATCGCCGATACTTTGTCGCCCATGGTGCGGATCGTCTCCGCCCGCGGGCCCACGAAGAGGAAGCCGCTGTTCTCGACGCGCTCGGCGAAATCCGCGTTCTCGGACAGAAAGCCGTAGCCCGGATGTATGGCCACGGAGTCCGTCACCTCGGCGGCGCTGATGATCGCCGGCATGTTGAGGTAGCTGCCCGTCGAGGGCGGCGGCCCGATGCAGACGGACTCGTCCGCGAGCAGCACATGCTTCAGGCTGTAGTCGGCGGTGGAATGCACCGCGACCGTCTTGATGCCGAGCTCGCGGCAGGCGCGCAGGATGCGCAGAGCAATCTCGCCGCGGTTGGCGATGACGACCTTCTCAAGCATAGGCACGATGACGCTTATTCGACCACGAAGAGCGGCTGGCCGAACTCGACCGGATCGCCGTTGCGCGCCATGATGGAAGTGACCCGGCCGGCGCGATCCGCCTCGATCTGATTCATCATCTTCATGGCCTCGATGATGCAGAGAACCTGGCCCACCTTCACCTCATCGCCGATCTCCACGAAGGCCTTGGCTCCCGGCGATGCGCTGGCATAGAAGGTGCCGACCATCGGCGCGGTGATCACGTGCTCGTTGGGCTTGGGCTTCACGGCGCTCTCGCCCGCGGCGGCAGCGCCGGAAGACGGGGCGGGCGCGAGCGGCATCGGCGCGGGCTGCGCCGGTCCGAGCCACGCCTGCGGCGGCAGCGGCTGCACGACCGCGCCTCCCGGCATGCGGCTGATGCGCACGGCCTCCTCGCCTTCCTTGATCTCGATCTCGGCGATGCCGGACTCCTCCAGCAGCTCGATCAGCTTCTTGATTTTTCGAATGTCCATGCCGGGAATGCTCCCCCTGGATTGTGGTCGTGTCAGAGATGATGTCGTCCGTCAGGACGAGGCGCGCACTCGTGGGCGCGCGCGGTCGCCTGCGGTCAAATGGCCGCAGGCCGCGCGCACGGCGAGCTCGTAACCCAACGGGCCAAAGCCTGAAATCACTCCGATCGCAATGTCGGAGAAGTAGGAATGGCGGCGGAATTCCTCGCGCGCCTGCGGATTGGACAGGTGCACTTCGATCATCGGCAGCCCCACCGCGAGCACCGCATCGCGCAGCGCGATGCTCGTGTGCGTGAAGGCGCCCGGATTGAAGATGAGGACCCCGACGTTGTCGGCCGGTGCCTGCTGGATGCGGCCGATGAGCTCATGCTCCGCGTTGCTCTGGAAGCACGCGAGCTCGACGCCTTCCGCGCGCGCGAGGTGCGTAGCCCGCCGCTCGATGGCCTCGAGGGTTTCCGCGCCGTAGATCCCGGGCTCGCGGGTCCCCAGCAGGTTCAGATTCGGGCCGTTCAGCAGAAGCAGACGGGTCATTTCGAGACAGGGCTCGTGTGTCTTAGTCGCAACGACGCGCGGGGAATTTACCCTAATTCCAAGGAAACGGGGTGTTTTTGTATCGAAACCCGCGGAACTGCCCCTGCCGCCCACGGACGGCCAATGGCTCGAGCGGCGCCTTCCCCGGCGACCTTACCGTGTCGTCGAGCCGCCCGAGCGCCCGGCCTCGGACCGGCGGGGTGTTTCGCGGTGCTCCCGTCCGTTGCGTGCGCGAGTCTCAGACGAGCCCTGCCAGGGATGGCCAGTCGCGCGGCTCACCGCGAGCCGCCCCATTCCATCCGCAATCTCCCGCCGCGCGGTGGCAAGATCGATCCGCCCCCGATCGAGCTCGTCCATGCGGTCGAGGATCAGGCGGGCCTGACCGGCGCTCAGCTCGCCGATCTTCAGCGTTACGATCCGGCCGCGCGCGTCGACGAAGACCGAGAACGGGAAGGCCGCCTCCATGCCGAGCGCCCGCACGGCCTCGAGGCCGGCGCGCTCGCCGATCAGGAGAGGATACTGGATGGCCGCCCGCTGCGCGTAGTCGAGCACTGCTGCACGGGAATCCACCGCAACGCCGATGACCTCGAGCCCGTCGCGGGCGCGCTGACGGCTCAGGCGCTCGAGCAGCGGAATCTCCTGGCGGCACGGGCCGCACCACGGGGCCCAGAAATTCACCAGCAGCGGCCGGCCCTTCCAGTGGGAGAAGTGACGCATCACGCCATCGCGGTCGCCGAATGCGATGTCAGGCAGGGTGTCCGGTACCCCCTGCCCCTGTCCAGGGGTCGCCTTCCGGATGGAGGCCGCTGGCCGATCAGGCCTCGAGCTGCCTGAGCCAGCAGGCGGGGGAACCCCCCGAACGGCCGGCGCCGATACCGTGGTCACGAGCATCCGGGGCCCGACCCATTGTTCATAGGCGAAGAAGCCCCCCCATCCCGCGGCAAGGATGATCGCCGCTGCCGGAAGTGCTCGGGTCAGCAGGGTCCGTCTGAGCATCAGGATGCCGGTCGGGCTCCGATCGCGGCGTGCACGGCAGCGGCGAATTGCGCGCCGTCCATATAGCCGACCACGCGGTGCCGGGTACGCTCCCGCCCGTCCCGCCCATAGAAGGCGATCGTCGGCGGTCCGAAGATGCCGAAGCGCTTGAGCAGGGCGCGGTCATCCGCATCGTCCGAGGTGACATCGGCCCGCAGCAAGACCGTGCCGGTGAGCGCGCGGCGGACGGCCGGATCGAGGAAGGTCTTCGCTTCCATCTCTTTGCACGAGGTGCACCAGTCGGCATAGAAGTCGACCATCACCGGCTTGCCCTCACGCGAGGCCTGGGCGACCTCGCGATCGAGGCCGGCGACGCTATGGATCGGGACGAACTGGAGCGGGTGCTGCACCGAAGCCCAAGCCGGGATCGGCTGTAGCGGGTCCGTGCCGCCCAGTGCGGCACCCGTGATCAGTACCAGTCCGTAGATGCCCGCCGCCAGTGCGGCGAATCGCAGCGGCCAGCCGCGAGAGGAGGCGCCTGGGCCGGTCCGCCAGAGAACGGCGGCGAGGGTCGCCGCCGGCACCGCCCACAGCGCGAGGGTGATGCGGGCAGGCAGCAGCCGCGCGAGCATCCACACCGCGACCGCGAGCATTACCGCGCCGAACAGCTTCTTTACCGTGTCCATCCAGGGGCCGGACTTCGGCAGCAGCCGGCCCGCGGAAGCGCCGACGACGAGCAGCGGTGTCCCCATGCCGATGCTCATCGCGAAAAGCGCCGCCGCGCCGCGGGCGACCTCCCCGGTCTGGCTGATCACCGCCAGGGCTCCGACCAGCGCCGGCCCTACGCACGTGGTGACGATCAGCGCGGAGAGCGCGCCCATGACGGCGACACCGCCCAGACTGCCCGCCGTCTGGCGATTGCTGAGCTGGGCGAGCCGCGTCTGTAGCGCCGACGGGACCTGCACCGTGAAGAGGCCCAGCATGGCGAGGGCCATAGCCACGAAGAGTGCAGCGAAGGATCCGAGGATCCAGGGCGTCTGGAATGCGGCCTGGACCTCGCCGCCCGCGGCCGCAAACGCGGCCCCGGCTGCGGTGTAGGTCAGGGCCATTCCGAGGACGTAAGCCAGGGAGAGGATGAAGCCTCGCGCTGCGGTCACCTTTGTCCCGTGGCCGACGATGATGCCCGACAGGATCGGGACGGTGGGCAGGCAGCAGGGCGTGAAGGCGAGGGCGAGTCCCGCGAGATAGAACCAGCCGATCATGGCGAGGAGACTGCCCGAGCGCGCGAGTGCCTCGAACCGGAGCTGACTCGGGGCGGAGCCGGCCTGCGCATTGCCAGCACTGGCGGGGGCGGGGGGCTGCGCCTGCGTGCTTCCACCGGCGCCTTGCGGCGGTAGGAGCACGTCGAGGGTCTTCGTGATCGGCGGATAGCAGAGGCCGGCGTCGGCGCAGCCCTGGTAGGTCACCTGCAGTGCGACATCCGCGGCGCCGCCGCCGGCGGCGCGATCGATCGCCAGGATGCCTGTCACCTGGTTTCGGTAGATCTGCTCACGGCCGAAGTAAGGGTCCACCTTGATCAGCCCCTGGGGCAGCCGCAGCGCTCCGAGGGTGGTGTCTCCTGCGGCGGCGACCTTGATTCGGCTGCGGTACAGGTAGTACCCGTCGCGGATGCGCCAGTGCAGCCGGACCGAGCTCGGCCCGGTGGCCGCCGCGCTCACCTGGAAGACCTGGTCCGGCGGGAGAAACTTGGGCTGGCCCGCTGTCAGGGCGGCCAGTGCGGCGCTCCCGTCCTGCGCGCCCGCAGCCGTAGCCGCCGCTGCGGCTCCCCAGCAAAGCAGCAGCGCGCCGGCTGCCGCCAGGGGAGCGAGGCTGCACCCGAGCCGCTTCATCCCACCGCCTCCTGTAGCCAGGCCACGTAGTCCGGGGACCCGGCCCGGATGGGCAGGGCGATGATCTCCGGCACTTTATAAGGATGGAGGGACTTCAGCCGCATCTCGAGCTCCGGGTACCGGGCGTCGACGGTTTTGATGACCAGCAGCATCTCCGGTTCATCCTGGACGGCGCCCTGCCAGCGATAGGTCGAGTGTACCGGCCCCACTCGGGTCACGCAGGCGGCAAGTCCTGATTCCACCAGCGCCCGGCCAATTCGGGTGGCGGCCGCCTCGTCGGGGCAGGTGGTGAGGATCACGATGGGCTCGGGCTGGGGTGCCACTTGTGAGGTCCAGGCAGGGGCGGCTTCGGCACGATCATAATCTTCTGGCCAAAGTCTTCTGGCCAAAAATTCTCCCCGCCGGGCTTGAATTCCGACCTTGGCCCCCTATGATTAGCAGCCGCGTGAGGAGAGTGCTAATACCCTCCCGCGCGCATTTTTTCCATAACCAGCATCCTAGGAGCGTCCACCATGAAGATTCGTCCTCTTCATGATCGCGTGATCGTCAAGCGCCTGGAGGAGGAGCGTACCTCCCCCGGTGGCATCGTGATTCCCGACACGGCGGCCGAGAAGCCGATCCAGGGAAAGATCGTCGCGGTCGGTAACGGCAAGATCCTCGAAGACGGCAAGGTCCGTCCGCTCGACATCAAGGTCGGCGACAAGATCCTCTTCGGCAAGTACAGCGGCACGGAAGTCAAGGTCGACGGCGAGGAGCTGCTCGTGATGCGAGAAGAGGACGTCATGGCCGTGATCGAGAGCAAGTAAGTCCGGAGAGAAGACAATGGCAGCCAAAGAAGTCAGATTCAGCGATGACGCCCGCTCGCGCATGTTCCGCGGCGTCAACGTGCTCGCGAACGCCGTCAAGGCGACTCTCGGCCCCAAGGGCCGCAATGCCGTGCTCGAGAAGAGCTTCGGCGCCCCCACCGTCACCAAGGACGGCGTCTCCGTCGCGAAGGAGATCGAGCTGAAGGACAAGTTCGAGAACATGGGCGCGCAGATGGTGAAGGAAGTCGCGTCGAACACCTCCGATGAGGCCGGCGACGGCACCACCACCGCCACCGTGCTCGCGCAGGCGATCGTCCGCGAGGGCCTGAAGGCCGTCTCCTCGGGCCGCAACCCGATGGACGTCAAGCGCGGCATCGACAAGGCGGTGGCCGCCGCCGTCGAGGAGCTGAAGAAGCTCTCCAAGCCCTGCAAGGACTCGAGGTCGATCGCGCAGGTCGGCACGATCTCCGCCAATGGCGACGAGTCGATCGGCAAGACCATCGCCGATGCGATGGAGAAGGTCGGCAAGGAAGGCGTGATCACCGTCGAGGAGGGCTCGGGGCTCGAGAACGAGCTCGAGGTGGTCGAGGGCATGCAGTTCGACCGCGGCTATCTCTCGCCGTACTTCATCAACAATCAGCAGAGTCAGACCGCGGAGCTCGAGAAGCCGCTGATCCTGCTGGTCGACAAGAAGATCTCCAACATCCGCGAGCTGCTGCCGCTGCTCGAGGGCGTCGCCAAGTCCGGCCGTCCGCTGGTCGTCGTGGCCGAGGACGTCGAGGGTGAGGCGCTCGCCACGCTGGTGGTCAACAACATCCGCGGCATCCTCAAGGTGGCCGCCGTCAAGGCTCCGGGCTTCGGCGACCGCCGCAAGGCCATGCTCCAGGACATCGCCATTCTCACCGGCGGCACCGTGATCTCCGACGAGGTCGGCCTGTCGCTCGAGAAGGCGACGCTCAACGACCTCGGCGAAGCGAAGAAGATCGTCGTGGAGAAGGAGAACACCACGGTCATCGACGGCGCCGGCAAGCAGGCCGACATCAAGGCCCGCATCGAGTCGATCCGCCAGCAGATCGAGGAGGCCACCTCCGACTACGACAAGGAGAAGCTGCAGGAGCGTGTCGCCAAGCTCTCCGGCGGTGTTGCCCTCATCAAGGTCGGGGCGGCCACCGAGATGGAGATGAAGGAGAAGAAGGCTCGCGTGGAGGATGCATTGCATGCCACCCGCGCGGCCGTCGAGGAAGGCGTGGTGCCGGGCGGCGGTGTCGCCCTGATCCGCGCCCAGAAGGCGCTCGACAAGCTCGAGGGCAAGAATGAGGACCAGACGGTCGGCATTCGCATCCTCGCCCGCTCGATCGAGGAGCCGCTGCGCCAGATCGTGGACAACGCCGGCGAGGACGCCGCCGTGGTCCTCAACAAGGTCAAGGAAGGCAAGGGCACCTATGGCTACAACGCCGCCTCCGGCGAGTTCGGCGACCTGATCGACCAGGGCATTCTCGATCCGACCAAGGTCACGCGCCTGGCGCTGCAGAACGCCGCGTCGGTGGCGGGCCTGCTGCTGACGACCGAGGTGATGGTGGCCGAGGCTCCGAAGGACGAGGAGCACAGCCATGCGATGCCGCCGGGCGGCGGCATGGGCGGAATGGATATGTAACGCCCCCTCGAAAGAGGTATCGATTCTGAAAACATGAGCCGATAACCTGTCGGCACTGGTTAGGGGAGGCGCCCGACCCCAAAGCGGGCGCCTCCCTGAAAGACGCGGAGCAAGACCCCCTATTCCGCGCAATATTTGAGCCCCGCGAAAGCGGGGCTTTTTTT
>DASTAC010000117.1:0-3484 GCA_035713045.1 Steroidobacteraceae bacterium | reverse complement strand
TGGAGGCTAGGGTCGGAATCGAACCGGCGTAGACGGCTTTGCAGGCCGCTGCATGACCACTCTGCCACCTAGCCATTGGACGACAGCAAGCTCCGGGTCTCTGTGACGGGAGCTTCGGGGCGGGAGGGCGAATTCTGGACTGGTTTGCGGCGGCTGGCAATGCCGTGGCGGGGACGCATTGACAGGCCGCTCGATGCCCGGTACCACCTCGTGATGACCATCAGGATTCGGCGCAGGCGGCTCCTCCTCTCGTTTCTTTTGGCTCTGGGGTGCATAGCGACGCAGGCGCACGCGGCCCAGGTGCTGGCCGTAAACGTCACGCGCGCCCACGGGCGCTTTCTGATCGGGATGCGCATCATCATTGACGCGGCGCCGCCAGCGGTTTTCCGGGCTCTGCAGGACTATCCGGCAATGATGCGGTACAACCCCGATCTCCGTGCCGTGCGCGTTCAGCCAGCCGGAACACCGGACCGCGTGCGACTCTTCACAACGATCCATGCCTGCGTGCTCATCTTCTGCAAGACCATGCACCAGGAGCAGATGATGACCGCGACCGCGGGCGCCGATGGCGGGGTGCTCGAGGCCAAGCTCCTGCCGCACGGCGGCGCGTTCAGGGCAGGCTATGGCCGCTGGACGGTCGGTCCCTGTCCTGCGGCCCCGGCGATCACCTGCCTGCGCGCCCGGATCGAATTGGTGCCTGCATTCTGGGTCCCGCCGGTCCTCGGTCCCTGGGTGATTCGCCGCAAGATGGCCGCGGAAGCGCGCCGCACCAGCAGAGGCCTCGAGGCGGTGGCCCGGGGCGCGGGGGCCCGATAGCTCCCCTTGCGGCAGTCCAGTCAGGATTCTTCCGGATTCCGCTTCCCGCGCAATGGGTCCGTAATGAGGCCGTGAACGTGCGCCCTCGCATCTTCGCGAATCGCACGGCGGCAGGCATCGCTCTGGCGCGGGAATTCCAGAACTACCTCCTGCCGCCGCCGCTCATCGTGCTCGGCCTTCCCCGGGGCGGGGTACCCGTTGCCTACGAGGTATCGCGGTTCCTGCAGGCCCCGCTCGATGTCATGCTCGTGCGCAAGATCGGCCTGCCCGGACAGCCCGAGCTTGCAATCGGTGCCATCGCCTCCGGCGGTGTCGTCGTGCACGACTGCGGCGTCGAAAAGGCGTTTCCCGATCTTGCCCGCGGCTTCGACACACTTGCCGCCGAGCAGCGCACGGAGCTAGAGCGCCGCGAGCGCGTCTACCGTCGCGGCCTTCCTCCCCTCGAGCTGAAGGGAAAGACCGCAATTCTGGTGGACGATGGCCTGGCAACCGGATCGACGATGCTGGCGGCCATCCGGGCTGCGCGCAAGGCCGCTGCCGGCAGGATCATCGCGGCGGCTCCGGTGGCATCGTCAGAGGCCGCGAGGCTCGTGCGGGCCGAAGCCGACGCGTCAGTTATCCTGGAGACGCCGCCGGCACTCTTCGCCATCGGCCAGTGGTACCGTGACTTCGAGCAACTCGACGACGCGCAAGTGTGCCGCCTCCTCGATCTGCGCCGCGGGGCTCCGACCCACGGCTCCGGAGCGAAATGAGGCGCCCGCGCTAGCGTATCGCGCGCGGCTCCGTTTCCGGCAACGGACTCGCCTCCGTGCGCACCGACACGCGGATGGCCGCCAGCCTCTCGTATAACCGCCGCTGGCGGTAGAGCGGTACCCAGCCATACACCAGCGACTCGGTCGGGCGCCACAGGGCGAGCCAGGCGAGAATGATGAGTCCCTCATCGACCATGCGCGGCGCACCGCCTTGAATCGCGCTCGCGATGATCGACCGCGCACTCATGGCCAGGAGGAAAATCAACCCGCCCCCCAGGAGCGCGAGCTGCCCCAGCCGCATCTGCTCATGCAGGCGCCTGCGCGCGGAGCTCGCCATACGCTCGTAGTAATGCTCCACCGCCGACTGCAAGTCCGCCGCAAGCGCCTCGCCTGAGGCAGAGTGGACATGGAGGTGCCAGGTCTGCGCGGAGCGCTTCTCGTTGAACTCCTCCTCGATGAACTGCGCCGCCACATGGTCGAGATCCCGATCCCAGAATGGGGATGGATCGAGGGAGTTGAACAGCTGCGCCAGATCGCGCACGTGAATGCTGACGGTCGCCGCGCTCGCCGCGCGGGGGGCCGGACGGTGAATCAGCTTGCGGCTCATCGTCGGATAGTGCCGCTCGAGCCGGGCGGCATCGATACGTACAAGCCGGGGCCACCGTTCAGCGTGGCAGGGGGCGAGCAACGGTCCTCCGCCTGACCGTAGCCGCTCGGGGCGACCCGCCGCAGATCAGGTCTTGCGCAGCCGGCGAGAGCGGTCATCCCTGGGGCGACCCGAGGCGGCTCCTGAATGCCGAGCCTGCATCGGCAACCGTCGAGCTTCAGCGGACGCAGCTGCGGTGGAGCCGCACTCTCCACGGACTCCGCGTTCAGGAGCCGGCGGCGTGTTTGGCCGCATGATACTCGCGGCGGATGTGCTCCAGGTCGACGGTCGGCTTCGGGTAGGTGAGATTCAGGCTCTCCAGGTGCTCGACGAGGATCCGGCCGACCGCCAGGTTGCGAAACCACTTGTGGTTCGCCGGGATGATGAACCAGGGCGCCTGCTCCGTGCTGCAGCGCGAGAGCGCTTCCTCGTAGGCCGTCACGTACTCGTCCCAGGACTTGCGCTCCTCGTAATCCGCCTCGCTGATCTTCCACTGCTTGGTCGGGTCCTCGAGACGCGCCTTGAAGCGGGCGAGCTGCTCCTCGCTCGAGATGTGCAGGAAGAATTTCAGGATCTGCGTGCCCTGATCGGCGAGTCCCTGCTCGAACGCGTTGATGCGGTCATAGCGCCGCGACCATACGGATTTCGGCACCAGGCCGTGGACTCGCACGACCAGCACGTCCTCGTAATGCGAGCGGTTGAAGATAGCCACCTCCCCCCGGGCCGGCGTCGCGCGGTGCACTCGCCACAGGAAGTCATGCGCTTCCTCCCGGGGCGTCGGCTGGCGAAACGGCGCCACGGTGCAGCCCTGCGGGTTCATCGCACTCAGGATGTGCTTGATGGTCCCGTCCTTGCCCGCGGTGTCGAGTCCCTGCAGGCAGATGAGGAGGGAGCGCCGCCGCTCCACATAGAGCATCTCCTGCAGATCAACGAGTCGCTTGCGGTACTGCTCGATCTCCGCGGCCGCCGCGTCCTGGCTCTCGTGGCGGTCCTTGAACGAGGGATCGATGTCGGCGAGCCGCACTCGTGCTCCCGGCCGCACGCGAAACCGCTCCAGGTAGCTCATCTCTGCGCTCTCCAGGCCACGTGAGGTCGAATGCGGCGATGATCGCCGCGACGGTGGCAGTCATCAAGCCGACGCAGCCGCTCACCAGCTCGAGCTCCCACAGGTTCGTCAGGGCATCGAGCGCCATCGCGAAGAGCGTCACCGCAAGCCCTATGACGATGAGCCGGCGGGCGAGCCCGGAACTCCTCTCGCTCATCGCGAAGC
>DASTAC010000116.1:0-4984 GCA_035713045.1 Steroidobacteraceae bacterium | reverse complement strand
CTCCTCGTCCGGAACCTCCACGCGCTCGTTGGCACCCAGGTCCCGGGTCCAATCGGTGGACGGCTCGAAGGGATTGAAGACGGGCGCGTCTCGTATGCGCGGCTGCCAGGGTTTGCGATCGCTCATGATTCGACCTCCTCCGGAGTCCTCGGTGACTCGCCTCCGGAAATCGTCTCCAGGAATCAAAGGCAGCGTCCTGATCACACACGGGAGAGTCTCCAACGAGGATGAACCGGGCGAAATACGTACAAGCCGCACACAGTGACAGGTGCCGGCGACGAAGGCTGGGCGGTGGTCTCCTCATGCGGCTCGATCGATGGGCAGACGCGGCGGCGACTTCACCGCAACAGTGTCTTGACGTACATCAAGGCGTCTCGTGAGACCCCGGCAGAGAATGAGTCAGGTCATTTCTGCGGCAGACGCGGCGCTGACGATTGTCAGGGTCCTGCCTGTCATCGAGTGGACATAGATGGACTTCGACGTCGATCGGCTCCGGGGGCAGCACTTTTCTCTCGGCGATCTCTTTGCCCGCCACCAGGAAGCCCTGGTCGACCGCCGCTGGGCGGAGGCGGCTCGGCTGCTCGGGGAGTACGGGCAGCGCCTGCTCGAGCACATCGATTTCGAGGAGCGACATCTCCTGCCGCGATGCGACGTCGTCGGCCCTGCACGATGGCCGTCCGCGGTCTACCGCGCCGAGCATCGCCGCATCGAGCAGCTCCTGCGCAAGGCCGCCGACCGGCTGACGCATGCGCGCCGATCAGCGGTCACGTCCGCTGTCCTCGTCTCCCTCCTCGACGATGAGAGGACCCTGAAGCGCCTGCTGGAGCACCATCATGAGCGGGAGGAGCAAGCGCTCTTCGTCGAGTTGCGCGATGCGACGAGCGGCGCGGGGCCGCCGGCGGCCGACATCGAAGCAGGTCACCGCGACGGGGTGAAGGCGCCCCGGCGGGGCGCGGGCGCTTGACCGGCATCAAGGCGCAACCGGCCGTGCCCGAGGATCCTCATCCGGCATGATCAGCAATCGTCTCTCGCGCTGGACTCTGCTCTTCTTCGCCTGCGCGCTCGTCGACTTCGTCGCGGCTCAGGGATTGATCCTCGCCGGCGTGACGTGGCCGCTGCGGCCGCTCTGGGCGCCCGGGACGCTGATCGCAGTGCATCTGCTCGCGGTCGGCTGGCTGCTGCTTCTCATTCTGGGAGCGCTATTTCAGTTCGTGCCGGTGATCACGTCCCGCCCGCTCGTGAGCCAGCGCCTCTCGCTCGCGACCCTGGCTGCGGTGCAGACCGGTCTTCTCGCCATGGTTGGCGGGTTCCTCGGCGTGACCGGCGAGGTGCCGGCCCTTGCTCCCGCGCTCCCGGCCGGTGGCGCAACCGTGCTCCTCGGTGTCCTCATCGCCTGTCTCAATGTCGGCAAGCCGCTGCTGCGCACCCGACCGCTGCCGCTGCCGGGGAGGCTGGTGCTCAGCGGGCTTGGATTCCTTCTCCTCACGGTGACGCTCGGCCTTTCCTTCGCACTCGCGCTCGCAGTCCCGGCCTTCACACCCCATCTCGCTCCGCTCCTCGCCGGGGTCGGAGATCACGTGCTCGCCGGCATAGGCGGGTGGTTTACGCTCACCGCGATCGGGGTCAGCTACAAGCTGCTGCCGATGTTCATGCTGGCACCGGAGGAGCGGGGGATCCCCGGTGACTGCGTGCACATCGCCGGGACCGCCGGATTCGCGCTCGCGCTTGCGGCCGGCCTGGCGCGCATCTGGCTCCCCACGCGGATGCTCGCGCTCGCTCAAATGACGGGTTACGCGGCGATCGCGCTCGCGATCCTCATCTATCTCGGGGATGTCGCGCGGATCTATCTCACCCGCAAGCGCAGGGCCCTGGAGCTGCACAACAAGGCGGCCGTCGGCGCCTTCGCCTCTCTCGGGCTCGCGACGCTGCTCGCGCTCGGATACCTGGGTACGGCGCGCCTCTCCGCGGACGCGCCGATGGTCGCGTTCCTGGCCTTCTTCGGCTGGCTGAGCGGCCTCGGCCTCACTCAGCTCTACAAGATCGTTCCATTCCTGACTTGGCTGAGCCGCTACGGTAACACCCTGGGCCGAGGAGCCGTGCCGCCCCGGGTTCAGGACCTGGTGAAGGAGAGCCACGGTTATCCCTGGCTCGTCGCCTACTTCGTCGGCGTTCTCATGGCCGCCGTCGCGATCCTCCTCGGACGGGCCGACGCCTTCCGCTTCTGTCTGGGCCTCGCCACGCTCGCGACGCTCGGACTCTCGCTCGAGTACTGGCGCGCCTGGCGCGCGCACTACGTGGGCTCGCGTACACCCGTCGCCGTCGCGTCCCGGTTTCTTCACGACCAGAGAGGTTGACCATGACTGAGCCGATGACACTCGACCTGCGCGAAGACCTGAGAAAAGGCGGGGAACCCCTGCCGCGCATCCTGCAGGCGGTGGGGCAACTCCGTCCGGGTCAGAGCCTGCGGCTGCTCGCCACCTTCGAGCCGCTGCCGCTTTACGCCGTTCTCGGCCGCAAGGGCTTCGGCCACCGCGCGGTGCGGCATGCCGAAGGGGACTGGGAAGTCATCTTCTCGCCGCAGGGATCGATGCCGACACAGCCGGCGGCCGCGCCGACGGCTTCCGATATGGCCATCGCCCTATGGCCCAAGCCCTCCGCATCGCTCGACAACCGCGGGCTGCTGCCGCCGGAGCCCATGGTCCGGATCCTAGATGCGCTCGAGCGTCTTGGGCCCGGCCAGGTGCTGGAAGCCCTCAACGAGCGCGATCCGGTGTTCCTCTACCCCGAGCTGCAGGCTCGCGGCGCGGCGATCCACAGCGAGAAGGTCGACGAGGGCGTTCGCCTCCTCATCCGCCGGGCAGGTTGACGGTCATGCAGGACGCGAGCTCCCTGACCCGGGAATACGTGCTGGATGCGCTCCGCGAGGTGATCGACCCTGAGCTCGGGTACAACATCGTGGATCTCGGACTGATCTACGACCTGGAGGTCGAGCGCGGCGTCATCAGAGCGCTCATCACCATGACGACGCCGGGTTGCCCGGCTCAAGACTACATTCTGTCAGGCGTGTACGAGCGCACTCGAAGTCTTCCTGGCGCTCCCCAAGTCGAAATCGACCTGATTTGGGACCCTCCCTGGTCCCCGCAGAAGATGACGCCCGTTGCCAAGGCGCATTTCGGCATCAAGGACTGACTCAGGCGGCGGCCGTGGCGCGGCGGCCGATTTCCACCTGCCACACGGTCGGGCCCTGCTGCAGGTAATTCCAGGAGAACCGGCCGGTGTGCTCCGCCTCGAACTGGTAATAGAGCGGCTTCGGATCGTGGTCGTTGATGAGCACGAAGCTCTCGCCCGGTTGGAGTCTCTCGTAGGTCTCGAAGATCCGCTTGTGCCGCTCCATCGGGATGAGGCGGCGGACATCGAGCAGTTTCGGTTGTGGCACGGTGATCTCCTCGTCGTTGTGGACGTGTCTCGATCTGGTGAGGCTGTGCAGGACGGCATTGAAGCGCTCCGCCTCCCGGGGCTGAGCGTGGCGCAGGGCCGACCGTGCCGCGGCGGCGAGCTCGCATGCGGCGTGGCGCTGCGGTTCTCCGGACGCGGCAAGAGCGAGGATGGCGCGCATGAAAAGACGGTTGATCGTCGAGAGCGGCGCGTCCTGCTCAGCCGCGGTCATCACAGACCTCGATGATTCCTTCGCGAAGGCGCACCGGGAAGCAGTGCACGCCCTCGTATGCGGGCGCCTTCAACGCCTCGCCGGTGCGGATGGAGAACTCGGCGAGGTGCCAGGGACACACCGCCCGGTCGCCCTCGACCCAGCCGCTCGAGAGATCGCTCCCGAGATGGGTGCACAGATCCTCGATGGCGTAGTACTCGCCGTCCAGATTGAACAGCGCGACGGCTGATCCGTTGACGGTGATCGCCTTGCATTTCCGATCGGCGATCTCTCCGACGCGAGCGGCTTCAAACCACTGCGACATGTTTCACGCTCCGGTGCATCCGCGGCTCACTCTATGCATCCGCGCACGCTGCTGCCTTGATATTCGTCAAGCGCCCTCGCTGGAGCATCCATGCGGCGGGCGCTCTCCTGTTGCCGGCTTGCGGAAAAACGATGTTGACGAGCGGGAGGTGCAACGCGCCAGCCCGTCCAATACGGCGCACCCTTTCGCCGCGCGCGAAAGGGCGCCGAGCTGAGGAGGGCTGGCTGGCGCGCGTCGGACTGGCGGTCGAGGGCCGTTCCGGGAGCGCCTACACGAGTTCAGCGTGAGCCGCAAGTGGGCGCTCGGGACCTTGGCGCAAGCGCTGCGCTTCGTATGGCGGCTCTCGCGCCGGCCATTGCCAGCTGCTTACGCGCCGGCGGCCCGGGAATCGACCGGCGAGCCTGGGCGGAGGGCATTGCTCTCGAGCCCGACCTGTTCCCCCGGTCCGGGAGCATCTGCTACAATTCCGGCTTCAAATCGGGGTCGCAGCTCGCGCGAACCGCAGGAAAGCGGGTGATCCCAAGGTGGCCGGCGGGATCCCACCGTCCACCCCACTATTTAGAATGGGCCGTTAGCTCAGCTGGTAGAGCAGGAGACTCTTAATCTCTTGGTCGTAGGTTCGATCCCTACACGGCCCACCAATTTCTTCGACCTTCACTGTATGTGTCATCTGGTGCAGGCTCCGTGCAGCGACGTGCTCACGGCTGCACGCAGCGCACCGAGGCGCATACGGCTTCCCTCCAGCGCATCGTCTCGCCGCTCACGAAAGACGTTTCCTATCGTGCGCAGGTGCGAGTAAAGGGCCGTGGCTGGCGTCAACAACTTCTTTCGGCGAAAGTTCTAATTGTCGCTCGCCAGGGCCGCTCGGCCGCGTCGGCGACATTCCCGAACCTGAAGGAAGCGGAAGCCTGGGTGGCCTCGATCGAGACCGCCATCCGGGAGGGGCGTCACTTCCCGCACGCTGCCGCAAAGCGCGCGACCTCCGATGCATCCGCTCCGCTGTACGGCTTTCG